>NZ_AP019536.1:1607876-1929452 GCF_018324385.1 Ferrigenium kumadai
AGTCAATGGAATGTCCGCCCGCGAGCGGGATGTTGGCAGCCTTGCACACCGCTTCGCCGCCCTGCAGGATGGAGCGGATGGTCTCGACCGGCAGCTTGTTGATCGGCATGCCGACGATGGCCAGCGCCATGATGGGCGTTCCGCCCATCGCGTACACATCGGACAGCGCATTGGTCGCGGCGATGCGCCCGAAGTCGAACGGATCGTCGACGATGGGCATGAAAAAATCCGTGGTGGCGATGATCGCCTGCTGGTCGTTGAGGCGATACACCGCCGCGTCGTCGCTGGTCTCGGTGCCGACCATCAGGTCGGGGAACGGCAGCTTTTCCTTCACTTCGCCGAGGATGGATTGCAGCAGTCCCGGCGCTATTTTGCAGCCGCAGCCGCCACCGTGAGACAATTGGGTCAACTTCACTTCAGATGCACTCATTACCTTACCCGCCAATGCTTTTCAAAACCGCGAACCTATCACAGCTGGCCGAATTTGACGAAATTATCGACGTGCGTACGCCGTCCGAGTTCGCCGACGACCATATCCCTGGCGCGATCAACTGCCCCGTGCTGTCCGACGAGGAGCGCATCACCGTCGGCACGCTGTACAAACAGGTCTCGCCGTTCGAGGCGCGCAAGGTCGGCGGCGCGCTGGTGGCGAAGAACATCGCGCACCATCTGGAGACGCGATTCCACGGTCACCCGAAGTCCTGGAAGCCGCTGATCTACTGCTGGCGCGGAGGCCAGCGCAGCGGCGCGATGAGCATCATCCTCGCGCAGGTGGGCTGGGCCGCACACAAGCTGGAAGGCGGCTACAAGACCTATCGCCGCGACGTATTGGAACAACTCGATACGCTGCCGCAGAGCCTGAACTACCGCGTAGTCTGCGGCCCGACCGGCTCGGGCAAGAGCCGATTGCTCGCCGCACTGGCAGAGACCGGCCATCAGGTGCTGGACCTCGAGGGGCTGGCGCAGCATCGAGGCTCAGTGCTGGGCAAGCTGCCGCAGAAGCCGCAGCCCTCGCAGAAATGGTTCGATAGCCAGTTGCTGCTGGCCTTGCGCGGATTCGATCCTGCGCGCCCGGTGTACGTGGAATCGGAAAGCAAAAAGATCGGCAGCATCGCCCTGCCCGCCGTGCTGTTCGATGCAATGCATGCGAGCGCCTGCCTGTTGCTCGAGACGCCGATGGACGTGCGCGTCGCGGGACTGCAGGAAGACTACCTCCACTACATCAACGATCCGGAAGCGCTGATCGCGCAGCTGCAGTCACTGCATCAATTCCACGGCAGCGAGAAGCTGGAACACTGGAGCGGGCTGATCCGCGCCGGGGATTTCCCCGCGCTGGTCGAAGAACTGCTCATGCTGCACTACGACCCCACCTACCTCCGCGCGCTGTCGAAACACTACGCGAACCTGTCTTCGGGGCAGACCCTGGTGCTGAACGACTTGTCGCATGCAGCGTTGTGCGAGGTCGCGCACGGACTGGAGACTTAAGACTTTCCAGGCATTGCGGCGATGTAACTCATCGGCCGGTGCTTATGACTTATGATGCACATCCTTCCCAATCTTCCCGACAGCACATCACGATGAACACTCATGACTTGTTGATCATGGCGATTCCCGCCCTGGTCGCCCTTGGCGGCGGCATACTGGCTTCTGTCTGGAACCCGAACCACCAGATGCGCAGCCTGATCCAGCACTTTGCAGCCGGGGTCGTATTGGCGGCGCTGGCTGTCGAACTGCTGCCCGAGATTGATCGCGAACATGCGCCCGGCCTGGTTCTGGTCGGTTCGTTCGCTTTGGGCAGCCTGTTCATGTACGGGTTGAAATTGTGGACGATGCGGCTGGAGCATCGGGCATCGGCGACAAACGAGGCTACCGGACTAAACACCGGCTTGCTGCTGGCCACCTTCATCGACGTGGCTACCGACGGTTTCATCATCGGTGCGGGCTTCGCCGCCGGCGGCGAGACCGGCACCATTCTGGCACTGGGTCTGTCGGTTGAGCTGTTGTTCCTAGGCCTGGCGCTGGCTTCCGCAGCGACAGCCGGTTGGCGCATCGTCGCCATTTCCGGCGCGCTGGGCGGCACGGTGATGGCCTTCGCACTGATCGGCAATGTGTTGCTGGCCGGCGCATCTCATGCGGTTATCGGAGGCGCGCTGGCATTCAGTGCGGCGGCGTTGCTTTACCTGGTCACCGAAGAATTGCTGATGGAAGCGCACGAAGTCGAGGAAAAACCGGTTTCTACTCTGGTGCTGTTCGGCGGATTTCTGGCATTCTGGAGCATTCAACTGCTGGGGCGATAAGGGCCGACACGCTATCCAGCCCTCACCGGGTTGGGGCGTGCCGGTTCACTCGACCGGCGCATCGAACAACCAGGCATCCATCGCCAGCAGGCCGAAGGTCATCACGGCATTCAGGTGCTGCGCGCTGCTAATGTCATCCGCTGCACCGAGCGCCACGAACAGCGGCAGCAGGTGCTCGTCGGTGGGATGGTTCTGTGCGGCATGCGGCGCGCCGCTGCGGTAGTCGAGCAGCGCCTGCAGGTCTCCCTCCCGTATCCTCGACGCGACCCAGTCGCGGAATTCCGTCACCCACGCAGGCGCAGGCTCGTCCTGCGGATGCCGGAAGATGGCACGCAAGTTGTGAGTGATGGCGCCGCTGCCGACGATCAGGATGCCCTGTTCTCGCAACGGCCGCAGCGCGCGGCCCAGCGCGACATGCCATGCCGGCCCCATGCCCGGCTGGATCGAAAGCTGCGCGACAGGCACGTTCGCCTGCGGAAACAAAAAACTCAGCGGCACCCAGGCACCGTGATCGAGGCCGTGCGACTCATCCAGCTGCGCAGAAATTCCCGCCTGCTGCAATGCGGCAACGGCGGCACGCGCCATCTCGGGTGCGCCGGGCGCGGGATAGCGCAACTGGTAGAGCTCGGCGGGGAAGCCGCTGAAGTCGTGGATGGTCTCGGGCCGCACGGCGCGGCTGACGGTCGGGACGGACGTTTCCCAGTGCGCCGAGATCATCAGGATGGAAGAAGGCTTGGGCAGGCGCTCGCCGAGCCGCCGCCACGCCGCGCCCGTCTCGCCGGCGTCGAGCGGCAGCGTGGGTGCGCCGTGTGAGAGAAACAGGACTGGCATCATCACAACACCTCCTGAGCGTATGAAACCACGGGTTCATCCTAGCACCCGGCACGCTGAAACGCATCCGGCTAAAATGCAGGCCAAAACAACAGGAGCAGCAAATATGGAATACAGACGACTGGGCGAAAGCGATTTGCACATCTCGGCATTGGGCCTCGGCACGATGACCTTCGGCGAACAAAACAGCGAGACGGAGGCGCACGCGCAGCTCGATTATGCCGTGTCGCGCGGGGTGAACTTCATCGACACGGCCGAGATGTACCCGGTCGCGCCGCGCGCCGAGACGGTGCACCGCACCGAGAGCTATATCGGCAACTGGCTCAAGCATCAGCAACGCGACAAGCTCATCGTCGCCACCAAGATCGCCGGTCCGGGACGCGGCTTCGCGTGGATACGCAACGGCCCGCGTATCAACCGCGAGCAGGTCAATGCGGCCATAGACGCCAGCTTGCGCCGATTGCAGACTGACTATGTCGACCTGTACCAAATCCACTGGCCGGACCGGTACGTCCCGATGTTCGGCGCGACCAGTTACGACGTGACACAGGAACGCGACAGCGTGCCCATCGCCGAGCAACTGCAAGTGCTGGTCGAACTGGTGCAAGCAGGAAAGATACGGCACATCGGTATCAGCAACGAAACACCCTGGGGCGCCGCCGAATTCGTGCGCTGCGCGGAGCAGCTTGGGTTGCCGAAGATCGCCAGCATCCAGAATGCCTACCACCTGATGAACCGCACCTTCGAGAGCGGCCTCGCGGAAATCTGCCATCACGCCAACGTCGGCCTGCTCGCCTACAGCCCGCTGGCTTTCGGGCATCTCACCGGCAAGTATCTCGCCGACCCGAAGGAGCATGGCCGCATCACGCTGTTCCCCAACTTCGGCCAGCGCTACAACAAGCCCAACGTGCCCGCCGCAACCAAGGAATACGTGCGCATCGCACAGGAAGCGGGGCTCAGTCCCGCAACGCTGGCCCTCGCCTTCGCGCGCACCCGCTGGTTCACCAGCAGCGTCCTGCTCGGCGCGACCTCGCTGGAACAGCTGAAAGAGAATCTGGACAGCGGGAAGGTCACGCTATCGAAGGAAGTGCTGGAGCAGATCGAGGCCGTGCACAAGCTGTATCCGAATCCGGCGCCCTAGCCGGCTAAGCGATTCACCGTAGAGGCAGCGGCCTTGAATCCGGATAAGATGGCACCAGTCATTTAGCCGCCATCCCCGGTTGCCGCCAAAGGGCGCGCGCCGATTGTGTAAGGAGGCCAGCCGCCATGCACATTACCCACTATCTCCCGCGTGCCCTGCCCGAACCGTTGGCCGGACTGACCACGCTCGCGCTCGATCTGCGCTGGAGCTGGCACCACGGTACGGACACCCTGTGGAGGACGGTCGATCCTCAACTGTGGGAGGAGACCCGCAACCCCTGGCTGATTCTCGAAAGCGTCTCCGATCAGCGGCTCGAAGACCTGGCCGCCGATGCGCAATTCATCGAGGCGCTGCGGCAGCAGCTCGAAATGAAGGAACAACATTTTCAGGGCGAGACCTGGTTCGCCTCCCAGTACGGCTCCACCTTTCAGGGCTACGTGGCCTACTTCAGCATGGAGTTCGGCTTGAGCGAGTCGCTGCCAATCTATTCGGGCGGGCTGGGAGTTCTCGCGGGCGACCTGATGAAGACCGCCTGCGACCTGGGCGTGCCGTTAGTTGGTATCGGCCTGCTGTATCAGCAGGGCTACTTCCGCCAGGCGCTGGATGCACAGGGGGAACAGATCGAGTTCTATCCCTACAACGACCCGACCATGCTGCCGGTGGTGCCGCTCACGGACGACAGCGGCGAGTGGGTCAACGTCACGGTGGAGCTGCCGGGACGGCTGTTGCGCCTGCGCGTCTGGCATGTCGAGGTGGGAAGGCGCTCGCTGTTCCTGCTCGACAGCAACGACCCGCTGAACAATCCGGGCGATCGCGGCATCACCAGCGAGCTGTACGGCAGCGGCCAGAAAAGTGCACAGGAAATGCGCCTGCAGCAGGAGATAGTGCTCGGCATCGGCGGCTGGCGGTTGCTGGAAAAAATGGGCATCGAGTGCCCGGTGTGCCATCTCAACGAAGGGCATGCGGCCTTTGCCATCCTGGAGCGCGCGCACAGCTTCATGCTCCACAGCAAACTGCCTTTCGATGTGGCGCTGCGCGCCACACGCGCGGGCAACCTGTTCACCTCGCACACGCCGGTGGAGGCAGGCTTTGACCGTTTCCCACCCGAACTGCTTCTCCGCTACTTCCGCGATTATGCGAAGCAGCTGGGCATCTCCGAGGACCAGTTGCTAGCGCTGGGGCGCAGCGATGCCTACGACCACGGCGAGCCCTTCAATATGGCCTATCTAGCGTTCCGCGGCGCGGGGGCCGTCAACGGCGTGAGCCGGTTGCACGGCAGGGTCAGCCGCCACATCTTCCAGCCGCTGTTCCCGC
Source organism: Ferrigenium kumadai (assembly GCF_018324385.1). NCBI lineage: Bacteria > Pseudomonadati > Pseudomonadota > Betaproteobacteria > Nitrosomonadales > Gallionellaceae > Ferrigenium > Ferrigenium kumadai. The sequence continues at coordinate 1,613,460 of NZ_AP019536.1, forward strand.
GCTGGCCAACGGCGGAAGTGCCGGTCGCGTACGTGACCAATGGCGTACATGCGGCAACGTGGGATTCCGCCGTGGCGGACACGCTGTGGACCAACGCCTGCGGCAAGATGCGCTGGCTGGGCACACTGGAGACCATCGAAAGCGCCCTGCGCTGCGTGGACGACCAGGCGTTGTGGGACTTCCGCTGCCAGGGCCGCCACGCGCTGGTCGAATTCCTGAATCCTCGCCTCGTTCGCCAGAACGACAACCACGAAGGATTGCACGAACAAACCAAGGGACTGGCTCCCGATTTCCTGACGCTGGGTTTTGCCCGGCGCTTCACCGGCTACAAGCGCACCAACCTCCTGCTGCACGACCCGCAGCGCCTCACCCGTTTGCTGACCAGCCGCGACCGTCCGGTACAGCTCGTCATCGCCGGCAAGGCGCATCCGCAAGACAGCGAGGGCAAACGCATGATCCGCGAGTGGACCGACTACCTGCGCCAACCGGAGCTGCAAGGCCGTGTGGTGTTCATGGAGGACTACAACCTGGTGGTCGCCGCTGAGATGGTGCAGGGTGTGGACATCTGGATCAATACCCCTCGCCGTCCGTGGGAGGCGAGCGGCACCAGCGGCATGAAGGTACTGGTCAACGGCGGGCTCAACTTGTCCGAACTGGACGGCTGGTGGGCCGAGGCCTACCGGCCCGAACTTGGCTGGGCACTGGGCGACCGTCAGGAGCACCACGATACCGCCGCCTGGGATGCGGCGGAAGCCGAACAACTCTACCGTCTGCTCGAGGAAGAGGTCGTGCCGAGCTTCTACCGGCGGGACGTGAACGGCCTGCCGCACGAATGGATCGCTCGCATGCGCGAAAGCATGGCGCAACTGTCGGCGCAGTTCTCGAGCAACCGCATGTTGCGGGAATATACCGAACGTTTCTACGTGCCGATGGCGGAAACCTGCAAACAGCGCCATGACGACAACGCCGCGCTCGCCGCCGGTATCGAGGAGTGGCACACGCTGTTGAGACAACACTGGGACAAGCTGTATTTCGGAAATATCACGGCAGAGGCCATCGCAGAAGGCATCCGTTTCCAGGTGCAGGTCTATCTCGACGGCCTCCCGCCCGACGCTGTCAGTGTGGAACTCTATGCGGAGGATCCGGCCGGCGGGCAACCGTTACGCCGGCCGTTGACACGCACTGCGGCGCTGCTGGGGGTGAACAACGCCTACCTGTACGAGGGCACGGTCGCCCAAGACCGCCCCGCCTCGGACTACACGTCGCGCATCGTCCCCTCGCATCCCTCGGCACTGGTGCCGCTGGAGGCGGCTTTCATCACCTGGTACAAGTGACGACGAACTCCAGCGCATTGCCGTCCGGATCGCGGCAAAACAGCGCCTGGCGTCCCGATTGGCTCAAGGTATAGGGTAGCCCCGCTTCGTCCAGTTTCGCCTTCAAGTCATCCATGTCGTCGACACCCAGCGCGACATGACGGTCGCGACCTCCGTGGGCAGGACGTTGCAATCCCGCTTCCGGATTCGGCAGCAGCATCAAATGTATTTGTTGGTTGGGCGCAACGTCGTACCACACCCCCTCGAAGCCCAGTTGCGGGCGGTTCGGATCGGCTCGCAGACCGAGCACACCTTCGTAGAAGGCGCGCGATCTTGCGAGGTCACTGGTAAGGAACGTGGCGTGGTGGATGCCCAGGATCATCAGGCTTTGACGGGAACCACTTTGCTTGCCGCCAGCTTCGCGCGCGCCCTCGCCTCGTCGGTGTCGCGGCCTGTAGCAAGCGCCACGCCCATGCGCCGTTTCTTGAACGACTCGGGCTTGCCGAACAGGCGGATGTCGGATTCCGGCACGCGCAAGGCTTCGTCCACGCCCTTGAACGCGATACCCGTCTCGTCCATCTGGCCGTAGATCACCGCCGATGCACCCGGTGCGCGCAGGCTGGCATCGACCGGCAGCCCCAGGATGGCGCGAGCATGCAGTTCGAATTCGTTGAAGCGCTGGCTGCACATGGTGACCATGCCGGTGTCGTGCGGGCGCGGGCTGACCTCGCTGAACCACACCATGTCGCCCTTCACGAACAGTTCGACGCCGAAGATGCCCTGCCCGCCCAGGTCGTCAGTCACCTTCTTCGCGATGTCGCGCGAGCGCTGCAAGGCCATCGGCGTCATCGCCATCGGCTGCCAGCTCTCGACATAGTCGCCGCTCACCTGTACGTGCCCGATGGGCTCGCAGAAATGCGTCGCTATCTTGCCGTCCGCACCAATGGCCCGCACGGTGAGCTGGGTGATCTCGTAATCGAAATCGATGAAGCCCTCGACGATCACCCTGCCCTGGTTCACGCGGCTGCCGCTCGCGGCATAGTCCCATGCGGCTTTCACTTCAGCAGGGCCGTCGATTTTCGACTGCCCCTTGCCGGAGGAAGACATCACCGGCTTCACGACGCACGGGTAACCGATGCCGCCGTCGATGGCCGCCTGCAATTCCTCCAGACTGTCGGCGAACTTGTATGGCGAGGTCGGCAAGCCCAGCGTCTCGGCGGCGAGGCGGCGGATGCCTTCGCGATTCATGGTGAGCTGCGTCGCACGCGCGGTCGGGATGACGCGCGCCAGGCCTTCCTTTTCGATCTGCACCAGCATGTCAGTGGCGATGGCTTCGATCTCAGGCACGATGAAGTCGGGTTTCTCCTGCTCGATCAGTGCGCGCAATGCCGCGCCATCAGCCATATTGATGACATGCGCGCGGTGCGCGACCTGATGGCCTGGCGCGTCAGCATAGCGATCCACGGCGATGGTTTCCACGCCGAGACGCTGCAATGCAATGAGGACTTCCTTGCCGAGTTCGCCGCTGCCGAGCAGCATGACTTTGGTGGCGGAGGGGCTGAGGGGGGTACCGATGGTGAGCTGTTTCATGGTGTATCAGATGGTGAAGTTGAACTGCGCGGAATTATACACATGCGGGTAACTACGTATTCTTCTCGCATGGGGATAGGGGTAGTATGCACCGGCCATTTCAACCACAGGGAGCGGGATCATGACGAACATCGTGCAATTGTTGGGAGATGAAGCGGAGCATTTGCTGGGATATCGATGCTCGGGCATAGACAAAGAATCGCTGCACCTGCCGGGGCCGGATTACGTGGATCGCGTGGTAGCGATGAAAGACCGCAAACCCGGCGTGCTGCGCAGCCTGCAAGCCCTGTACGGACATGGTCGACTGGCGAACACCGGCTATCTCTCCATCCTGCCGGTCGACCAGGGCGTAGAACATTCCGGCGGCGCCTCGTTCGCACCCAACCCCATCTATTTCGACCCCGAGAACATCGTCAGGCTCGCCATCGAAGGCGGCTGCAACGGCGTAGCCTCCACGCTAGGCGTGCTGGGTTCGGTCGCGCGCCGCTACGCTCACAAGATCCCCTTCATCGTGAAGATCAACCACAACGAGTTGCTCACCTACCCCAACGAATTCGACCAGACGCTGTTCGCCAGCGTGGATCAGGCGTTCGACATGGGTGCGGTGGCGGTCGGCGCGACAGTGTTCTACGGTTCCGAACAATCGCGCCGCCAGATACTGGAGGTCTCGGAGGCGTTCGAGCATGCGCATAACCTCGGCATGGCGACTTTCCTGTGGGCTTATCTGCGCAACCCCGCGTTCAAGACCGCCGACAAGGATTACCACGTGTCGGCCGACCTCACCGGCCAGGCCAACCATCTCGCCGTGACCATCAACGCCGACATCGTGAAACAGAAGATGGCCGAGAACAACGGCGGCTACAACGCCATCAAGTTCGGCAAGACCAGCCCCAGGGTGTACAACGAACTCACCACCGACCACCCCATCGACCTGGTGCGCTACCAGGTGGCGAACTGCTACATGGGTCGCGTCGGCATGATCAACTCCGGCGGCGAATCCGGCAAGGACGACCTGCACCAGGCCGTGCGCACCGCCGTCATCAACAAACGCGCCGGTGGCATGGGACTGATCTCCGGGCGCAAGGCGTTCCAGAAGCCGATGCTGGAAGGTGTGGCGTTGCTGAATGCGATCCAGGACGTATATGCGTCGAAAGATGTGACCGTGGCGTAGTGTCGCGTTTTGCAAACGGAAGAAGCCCAACCTTTAATCGGTTAAACATCAATTAGAAGGAGTTAATTATGATGAAACGAACAGTAATGGCATCCGCATTGGCAATGGCCCTATCCCTGTCCATTGGGGGAGCATGGGCGGCGACTCAGGAACAGGCTCAGGTTCAGGTTCAGAAACAGACTCAAACACAAAAGAAGGAGCGGATCTACGGCAGCCAGATGATGACCCGGCAGGAGCGCGCCGAATATCACGCCAGAATGCGCGCCGCGAAAACCGCCGAGGAGCGCGAACAGATCCGGAAGGAGCATCACGAGCGCATGAAAGAGCGCGCTAAACAGCGTGGCGTAACACTGCCCGACGAGCCGCCCGCTGGTGATGGAGGCATGGGACCGGGAGGCGGAATGGGCCCTGGTAGTGGGATGATGGGTCCGGGAGGTGGCATGGAACCCCGCGGCGGTCGCTGACCCAAGGCGCCCTGGCATTCCGCCGAAGCGGGCCGAGTTGAATCAGCGCAGCCTATTTTCCCTTCAGCCAATCCAGCACGCCCTGCCCCGCCGCCCTGCCGCTCGCGAAACAGCCCGTGAGCAGATAGCCGCCGGTCGGCGCTTCCCAGTCCAGCATCTCGCCCGCGCAGAACACGCCGGGCAGTTCGCGCAGCATCAGGTTTTCATCGAGCGCATCGAAGGCTACGCCGCCCGCGCTGCTGATCGCCTCATCCAGCGGGCGTGGAGCAACCAGCTTCAGCGGTAGCGCCTTAATGGCTTCCGCGAGACGAACGGGATCGTTCATCCCGTCCACACCCAGCACTTCGCGCAGCAGATTGGCCTTCGCGCCCTTGAGTCCGAGGCGGCTCTGCAGGTGGCTGGAGAGCGAGCGCGAGCCGCGCGGATGCGCCACCTCGTCCAATACCCGCTGCAGCGTCCAGTCCGGCAGCAGGTCGAGTTGCAGCGTGGCATGGCCCGCGCGTTCGATCTCGTCGCGCAGTGCGGCGGACAATGCATAGATCAGCCCACCCTCGATGCCGTGTTCGGTGATGACGCACTCGCCGCGTTGCGCCGCGACGCCGGCGCACAAAGCGGCGACGGATTTCAGCGGTTCGCCGGCATAGTGGCTGCGGAAGTACGGGCTCCACGCCACCTCGAAGCCGCAGTTGGCTGGACGCAGGGATGCTACGGCAACGCCGCGCTGCGCCAGCATCGGCAGCCACGCGCCATTCGAGCCGAGTTGCGGCCAGCTGCCGCCGCCCAGCGCCAGCACCACCGCGCTGTGCTTCGATACGCCGATCTCACCGTGAGGCGTATCGAAGCGCAGCGCGCCTTCGGCATTCCAGCCCAGCCAGCGATGCCTCACATGAAAGCGCACGCCCAGCTCGCGCAACCGGTGCAGCCAGGCGCGCAGCAGCGGCGCGGCCTTCATGCCGGTAGGGAACACGCGCCCGGAACTACCGGTGAAACTCTCAATGCCGAGGCTGAGCATCCACTCGCGCAACGTCTGAGGAGAAAACGCGCGCACCAGCGGCTCAAGCTGCCCGCGACGGCTGCCGTAGCGCGACAACAGGTTTTCCAGCGGCTCGGCATGGGTGATGTTCATACCGCCCTTGCCCGCCATCAGGAACTTGCGGCCCACGCTGGGCATGGCGTCATAGAGCTCCACATTCACCCCCTGCTGCGTGAGCACCTCCGCTGCCATTAGCCCGGCCGGCCCGCCGCCGATGACGGCAACGGGCAAGGTATTCAGATGGGATTCGGTCATGCCTTGCGCTTGACCATCACGTAATGTTTCTTCACCGGCTCCAGCACTTCGAAGGTACCGGTGAATCCCGCCGGGATCACGCAGGCATCACCGGGGCCGAATTCGCGCGCATTGCCATCGGTGTCGGTGATGCGGATACGGCCTTCCTGCACGTAAAAATACTCGTCGCTGCATTCGTCGAATACGATGCGCCACGCACCCGGTTCGCACGCCCACACGCCGCTGGAAACTTCGCCGGTGGCATTGCAGTAGTGCTCCCAGGTAGTGCGCAAGGGATTGCCCTTCACCAGCCGCTCCGGTTTGGGATGGTCGTAGGCAGGCGTACCGACGGCATCGGCGAAGGCGACGAGCGCGGGCTTGGCATGAACCGGGCTGATCGTCACGCCGCGTCGTGCCGCCATGTTCTGCCCCAACGTCTTCAGTTGCGCAGCGGACAGGAGGCGCTCGGCGAGCGGCAGCAATTCGCCATTCTCCTGCTCGATGTGGCGGTCATACACGTCGATGAAATGTTGCGCCACAGCCGCATCCAGTTCGGCCGACTGGCCGTCCGCAATGGCGAGCAGCATAGGGCGCAGGCGCTGCCACGCCGCCTCCATGCCCTTGTGCTCCTCGAGCAGGCATGCCACCAGTTCGCGGGCCTCCATACTGGATGTTTCGCACAGACAGGGAAACAGGTCGCACTCCTCGTCCTCATGATGGTATTGCCCGGCCGTGTCGAAATAGCGCAGGATGGCCTGCGCCGCCTGTTGCGCCTGCAAGTCGCAGCCGTGTTTAGGCAGGTAGGTCAGCAGTTTGGTCAACGTCGCGCATTGCGACTGTATGCGGCCGTGACAGGCCTCCAGCATTTCCAGAGGGTCATCGAAACCGGGGGCGGCAGCGCCGCCGAGCAAGTTCGTCATATCAGTCTCCCATTGCATGCCATGGTGCCGGATCGTGCGTCACGGCCACGCTCACTATGTAAAAGAATACCGCCTGCGCGGCCAGCCATGCAGCGAGGCGAATACGCTGCGTCGTGCCTCTCTTCAGTGCAACCGCGCCGAGCGCGATATACAGCAGCAGTGCCACGATCTTGGCGAGCAGCCACGGCGCACTCATGGGCGAGATGCCAAGCTGTACGGCCAACGCCACCGCGCTACCAAGCAATACGCTGTCGATCACGTGCGGAACGATCCTCACCCAGCGCCCTTGCTGTGCCAGCGTGCCGCGCAACATCCACACGCCGCGCACGAAGAACAGCGAGTAACTCAGCGCGACGCAGCTGATGTGCAGGTGTTTGAGCAGGACGGCTTCCATAGGTTCTCAGTCCCGGTGTACCCTTTCCGGCTCATGCAGCTTCCCGGACAGTAAGGTGGCGGACACGATCAGCAGCGCGCCTATCCAGTCCCGCAGTTCCATCACTTCGCCGGCGAGCAGATACGAGGAAACCGCAGCGAACACCAGTTCAGAGAGAAACAGGATGATGGCGCGGTTGGCGTCCAGATGGGCGATACTGTATTGAACCGCATAGCTGGTCGCACAGATCGTCAGCCCCAGCGCACCGAGAATCAGCCATTGCTGGGCACCAATGATCTGGAGCTGCCCGGCAACACCTCCTTGCCACCACAGCAACGGCACGGTCAGCAATGCCGTGCCGAACCAGACACTGGTTGTCTTGAGTTCCAGGCTCATATGGGCCGCGCGGCGCGCCACCACGTTGGACAACGCAAAAGCCACGCCAGCTGACAGGCCGCTCCATTCAGCAAGGTTCTGCGGCAGCGGCAGGCCGAGCTGCGGCTCCCACAGCATGACCATGGCGCCACCGAACGACAGCGCCATGACGAGATAGCCGTAATGGTTGAGGCGCTCGCCGAGCAGCCAGTAGGAGAACAATATCGTCCACAGCGGGGCGAGATAGAACAGCAGCAGCACGCGCATCACCTCGCCGCCGAGCATCCCCAGCACGAAGCCGAAGTTGGTCCAGCCCGCGCTCAGCAACAGCCACAGCGGCCACCAGCCCGCGCGATGCCGCTCGCGCCAGACGCGCGGCAGCATGAACGCGCCGAACAGGATCGCCATCACATAGGTGATCAGCGTCGCCAGCGGGCCGGAGATGCCGGCATCCTGCAGCGCACGATAGGGAAACCAGATCAGCCCCCACACCAGCGAACCGCTCAACACGCCCGCGAACGTGAACAGATTTTGTTTTGATGGCACTAGTCCGCCCTTTATAATGCACGCTGTTATTTCGCGCCATACCGCAGATTTAAAGAGACCGCAGATGAATCCGGATCTACAGAAACTCCAGCCCTACCCGTTCCAGAAACTCGCCGCGCTGTTCCGCGAAGTGCAAGCGAACCCGGATTACCGGCCCATCAGCCTGTCCATCGGCGAGCCGAAGCATGCCACGCCGCAGTTCATCAAGGACGCGCTGACCGCCAATCTCGACGGTCTGGCGAATTATCCCACAACCGCAGGCAGCGACGCGCTGCGCAACACCATCTCCGAGTGGCTGGGCAGGCGCTACGGCATCCCCCTGCCCGATGCGAAGACCCAGGTGTTGCCGGTGAACGGCAGCCGCGAGGCGCTGTTCGCCTTCGCGCAGACGGTGATCGACCGCAGCAAGAACAGTCCCTCCGTGGTCTGCCCCAACCCCTTCTACCAGATCTATGAAGGCGCGGCGCTGCTCGCGGGTGCGACGCCCTACTTCCTCAACAATCTGCCGGAAGACAACTATGCGCTGAACTTCGCGCAACTGCCGGATGAGGTCTGGCAACGCACGCAACTGATCTACGTGTGTTCACCGGGCAACCCGACCGGACGCGTGATGCCGATGCAGGAATGGAAGACGCTGTTCGAGATGAGCGACCGCTACGGTTTCGTCATCGCCTCGGACGAGTGTTACTCGGAGATCTATTTTGGCGAGAAAAAGCCGTTGAGCGCACTGCAAGCCGCACAGCAACTGGGGCGTAGCGATTATCGCAACCTGGTGGTGTTCTCCAGCCTGTCGAAGCGCTCCAATGTGCCGGGCATGCGCTCCGGTTTCGTCGCGGGCGATGCCAGGGTGCTCGAAAAATTCGCGCTGTACCGCACCTATCACGGTTCGGCGATGAACCCGGTGATCCAGGCCGCCAGCATCGCGGCCTGGAACGACGAAGCTCATGTTGCGGAGAACCGCCGCCTGTATGCCGAGAAGTTCGCGCAGGTGGTCGACATACTGAAACCGGTACTGCCGGTTACGCTGCCGGATGCCGGCTTCTACCTCTGGATACGCACGCCCATCGCCGACACCGCCTTCGCGCAGGCCCTGTATCGCGACTATAATGTGACCGTTTTGCCGGGCAGTTATCTTGCCCGCACTGCGCAAGGGGTAAATCCCGGAGAGAATTTCGTGCGCCTGGCGCTGGTCGCCAACGTAGCAGAGACCGTGGAGGCCGCGCAGCGCATCGCCCGTTTCGTTTCATCGCTCAACTAAACTCGACTGGAAACCATCATGAATCAATTGCAGCAAATCATCGAACAAGCCTTTGAACGCCGCGCCGAGATCACCCCGCGCAATGCTGACGCACAGCTCAAGGAAGCGGTCGACACCGTCATCACCCAGCTCGACCAAGGCAAGCTGCGCGTCGCCGAAAAGATCGATGGCGACTGGGTCACCCACCAGTGGCTGAAGAAGGCCGTGCTGCTGTCGTTCCGCCTCGAAGACAACGCCTTCATCAAGGGCGGCTTCACCAACTACTATGACAAGGTGCCGTCCAAGTTCGCCGACTACAACAGCCGCGATTTCCGCGAAGGCGGTTTCCGCGTGGTGCCTCCGGCCGCAGCGCGCAAGGGCGCATACATCGCCAAGAACGTGGTGCTGATGCCTTCCTACGTGAACATCGGCGCGTATGTCGATGAAGGCACCATGGTGGACACCTGGGCGACCGTCGGCTCCTGCGCCCAGATCGGCAAGAACGTGCACCTGTCCGGCGGCGTCGGCATCGGCGGCGTGCTGGAACCGGTGCAGGCCAACCCGACCATCATCGGCGACAACTGCTTCATCGGCGCGCGTTCCGAGATCGTCGAAGGCGTGATCGTGGAAGACGGCGCGGTGATCTCGATGGGCGTTTTCATCGGCCAGAGCACCAAGATCTACGACCGCGAGACCGGCGAGGTGCACTACGGCCGCGTTCCCGCAGGTTCCGTCGTGGTGAGCGGCAGCCTGCCCTCCAAGGACGGCAGCTATAGCCTGTACTGCGCGGTAATCGTGAAGAAGGTCGATGCGAAGACCCTGGGCAAGGTCGGCATCAACGAATTGCTACGAGGCATTTAACCCGGGGAATCGGGCCCGGAATGCAGGAATCGGGCTTAATACCCGATTCCGATCCCAAGCCCGGCGTCCTGAATCCCGGATTCTTTATTTGATGTTGAGGGGAACACGATGATCATCACTCCGTTGCTGCAACTGGCCGCCGACAAGCAAGCCTCCGACCTGTTCTTCTCGGTCGGCGCGCCGGTCAACATCAAGATCGACGGCATCACCATGCCGGTGAATGCCCAGATACTGGATGCGGAGATCATCAAGCGCATCGCCTACGAGCTGATGTCGCCAAAGCGCATCGCTGTATTCGAGGCCGAGATGGAGATGAACTTCTCGTTCCGTTTCGACGGCATCGGCAGCTTCCGCGTCAACATCTTCCGCCAGCGCGGCGACATCGCCATCGTGGTGCGCTACGTCAAGGGCCAGATCGACAAGGTCGAAGACCTGCATCTGCCCAGCGTGCTGAAAGAGCTGATCATGGAAAAGCGCGGCCTGGTGCTGGTGGTCGGCGCGACCGGTTCCGGCAAGTCCACCACGCTCGCCTCGATGATCCAGCATCGCAGCAGCACGCAGACCGGCCACATCCTGACCATCGAGGACCCGATCGAATACATCTTTCAACATGGCAAATCCATCGTAAACCAGCGCGAGATCGGTACCGATACACAGGGCTATGAGAAGGCACTCGCCAGCGGCATGCGCGAAGCGCCGGATGTGCTGATGATCGGCGAAGTGCGCGACCGCGAGACGCTCAAGCACGCGCTGATCTTCGCGCAGACCGGCCACCTGTGCCTGACTACGCTGCACGCCAACAACAGCTACCATGCGCTGAACCGCATCGTTAACTTCTTCCCCTACGAGTCGCGCCTGGGCGTGTTGTCCGACCTGTCGATGTGCCTGCGCGCCGTGATCTCGCAGCGCCTGGTACGCAACGTGCATGGCAAGCAGGTGCCCGCAGTGGAAGTACTGCTGAATACTTCGCTGATCGCCGACATGATCAAGAGCGACGAGATCGAGAAGATCCGCGAGGCCATCGAGAAGAGCGTGTCCGCCGGCTCTCAGACCTTCGAGCAGGCCCTATACAAGCTGTTCAAGACCGGCCAGATTACCAAGGAGGAAGCGATGCGCAACGCCGACTCGGCCAGCAACCTGGCCTCGCTGATCGACTTCTCCGAGCGCACCAGCACCATGAAGGTGCCGGTATTCGACCCCGCCAGGGTCTCGCCGCAGGAACCCCAGCCGCATTCTGATTTCAGCGGCATCAAGCTCAATCTGGACGAGCAGAAATGAAGCTGTACGGTATCCCCAACTGCGGAACCGTCAAAAAGGCACGCGCCTCGCTGGAAGCGCACGGCATCGATTACGAATTTCACGACTTCAAGAAACTCGGCGTCACCGAAACCATGCTGTCCGGCTGGCTCAAGCAGGTCGGCTGGCAGAAACTGCTGAAGAAGACCGGCCCGACCTGGGGGCAATTGCCCGACGAGGTGAAAGCCTCGATCAAGGACGATGCTTCCGCACTGGCCCTGATGCTGGAAAAGCCCAACGTCATCAAACGTCCGGTGCTGGAGCACAAAGGCAAGGTGCTGGCGACCGGATTCAACGAAACCGATTACAAAAATCTGGATTTTTGAACAAGACAAAAATGAGCGACACCCTCGAGTTAACCAAACAACTCATCTCGCGCCATTCGCTCACGCCGATGGATGACGGCTGCATCGACATCATCGGCGCACGCCTCGCGCCGCTGGATTTCAGCCTGGAGATGATGCGCCATAGCGAAGTGGACAACCTGTGGGCGCGGCGCGGCAATGCTTCGCCCGTGGTCTGCTTCGCCGGGCACACCGACGTGGTGCCGACCGGCCCCGTCAACAAGTGGGACAGCGACCCGTTCACCCCTGCGGTACGCGACGGCATGCTGTACGGACGCGGAGCTTCGGACATGAAGGGCTCGCTCGCCGCCTTCGTCACCGCCATCGAGAAGTTCGTCGCCGAATATCCACAGCACAAGGGCAGCATCGCCCTGCTGCTCACCTCGGACGAGGAAGGCATCGCGGTGGACGGCACTGTGCGCGTGGTCGAAACGTTGCAGGACCGCGACGAAAAACTGGATTACTGCATCGTCGGCGAGCCCACTTCGGTCAGCAAGACCGGCGACACCATCAAAAATGGGCGGCGCGGCTCGCTCTCCGGCACACTGACCGTCAAGGGCGTGCAGGGCCATATCGCCTACCCTCACCTGGTGAAGAACCCCATCCACATGGCCGCGCCCGCCATCGCCGAACTGGCCGCGACGGTATGGGACGAGGGCAACGAATATTTCCCCCCGACCTCCTGGCAGATATCCAACATCCATGGCGGCACGGGTGCCACCAACGTCGTGCCCGGCACGGTAGAGGTCCTGTTCAACTTCCGCCATTCCACCGCGAGCACGGTGGACAGTCTGAAGCAGCGTGTCCATGCCATCCTCGACCAGCACGGGCTGGAATATGACCTGCAATGGGAGAAATCCTCGGGCAAGCCCTACCTCACCCCGCGCGGCGACCTGGTCGATGCGGTAGCCTCGGCCATCAAGCAGGTGCAGGGCATCGAGACCGAACTCTCCACCAGCGGCGGCACTTCCGACGGGCGCTTCATCGCCGACATCTGCCCCCAGGTGATCGAGCTCGGCCCGCTCAACGCGACGATCCACAAAATCAACGAGTGCGTGTCGGTGGCCGATCTCGATGCGTTGTCGGAAATCTATTACCTCACCCTGTGCAAGCTGCTGGCCGAATGAAGTACCGCGGAGGCGACTGATGATGAAAACACAAACTAGCGATTATTTTTCCGGTGCGATACAGCACCTACATACCGTTCGCGACTGGCTGCGCTTTGCGGTGAGCCGCTTCAAGCAGGGCGGGCTGTTCTTTGGCCACGGCAGCAGCGAGGCCTATGACGAGGCGGCCTACCTGATCCTGCACACGCTGCACCTGCCGCTGGACCGACTCGAACCGTTCCTGGATGCTCGCCTGACCGACAACGAGCGCAGCGAGGTGATGAGCATCATCCAGCGTCGCGTCGAGCAGCGCATCCCGGCCGCTTACCTGACCAACGAGGCCTTCCTCGGCGACTTCAGCTTCTATGTCGACGAACGCGTCATCGTACCGCGCTCATTCATCGCCGAACTGCTTCGCAACCAGTTCTCGCCGTGGATCGCCGAACCGGAAGAGATAGGCAGCGTGCTCGATATGTGCACCGGCAGCGGCTGCCTCGCCATCCTCGCCGCGCATGCCTTCCCGTTCGCAGAGATCGACGCGGTGGACCTGTCGGCGGACGCGCTGGCCGTCGCACAGCGCAACGTCGCCGATTACGAGTTGCAGGACCGCGTGCACCTGGTCGAATCCGACCTATTCGCCAAGCTCGGCGGCAAGCAATACGACATCATCATCAGCAACCCGCCCTACGTCGACGCCGAATCGGTTGCAGCATTGCCACGGGAATTCCTGCACGAGCCCAAGCTGTCGCTGGGCAGCGGCCACGACGGGCTGGATGCCACGCGCGTCATCCTGAAGCACGCCGCCGAACACCTCACCGAAAACGGGATACTGGTGGTCGAGATCGGCCACAACCGAGAGGTGCTCGAAGCCGCCTACCCCGACCTGCCATTCACCTGGCTGGACGTCAGCGCGGGCGACCAGTTCGTATTCATGCTGCACCGCAACGATTTGCTCTAAATGTCGTCCATCGAGCATTACGAAAACTTCCCCGTCGCCTCCATCCTCATGCCCAAGCGGCTGCGCAAGCCGGTGGCGGCGATCTACCACTTTGCGCGCGCAGCGGACGACATCGCGGACGAAGGCGAACTTTCCGATGAAGAGCGCCTGAAGCAACTGGATGAATTCCGCGCCAAACTGAAACGCATCGAAGCGCATGAGGTGCCACGAACCGCGCTATTCGAAAACCTCGCCGCCGAGATTCGCGAACACGGTCTTCCGATGCAACCGTTGTACGACTTGCTCGATGCCTTCTCGCAGGACGTGATGAAGAAGCGCTACGCGAACTTCGACGAGTTGCTCGACTACTGCCGCCGCTCTGCCAACCCGGTGGGTAACCTTCTGCTGCACTTATACGGGGAAGCCACACCGGTCAATCTCGCCTACTCCGATGCCATCTGCACCTCGCTGCAACTGATCAACTTCTGGCAGGATGTATCGAAAGACTGGGCCATAGCCCGTGTCTACCTGCCGCAGGACGATCTGGCTGTGCACAAGGTGAGCGAATCACAGATCGCGCAGGGCATCGTCGACGACAACTGGCGTGCGTTGATGCGGCTCGAGGTACAACGCGCGCGCGAGATGATGCTGTACGGCAAACCGCTCGGCACCATCCTGACCGGACGCATCGGCCTGGAGATGCGCATGATCATCGCGGGCGGATTGCGTATCCTCGACAAGATCGAAGCCGCTGACTACGACATGTTCAACCGCCGCCCGGTGTTGCGCCCATTCGACTGGGTTATCATGCTGGCGAAATCAGCCCCCTTCTGAACAGCAATGAATCCTTACCAGTACTGCGTAGACAAAGCAGCCTCCAGCGGCTCCAGCTTCACCAGCAGCTTCCGTTTCCTGCCCAGAGAGAAACGGCAGGCCATGACCGTGCTGTATGCCTTCTGCCGCGAGGTGGATGACGTGGTGGACGAGTGCTCGGACGCGAACGTCGCGCGTACCACGCTCAACTGGTGGCGCGGCGAAGTCGCCGCCATCTACGGAGGCAAGCCACAGCACCCTGTCGCACAGGCTCTGGTCCCGATCGTGCAGCAGTTCAATCTCTCTCAGGAACACCTGCTGGAGATCATCGACGGCATGGAGATGGATCTCGACCAGCCGCGCTACCCCGACTTCAAGGCGCTGCAACTGTATTGCTACCGCGTCGCCTCGGTGGTCGGCCTGCTGTCGGCCGAGATCTTCGGCTACACCGACCGCCAGACGCTGAAGTACGCGCACGACCTCGGCATCGCCTTCCAGCTGACCAACATCATTCGCGACGTCGGCGAGGATGCGCGGCGCAACCGCATCTACCTGCCGATGGACGAGCTGCAGGAGTTCGGCGTTCCCGCGAGCGACATCCTCAACGCGCGCGAAACAGAGAACTTCCACAAGCTCATGGCATTCCAAGTTGAGCGCGCGAAGCGCTACTACCAGCAGGCATTCGAGCATCTGCCCGCCGTAGACCGCAAGGCACAGCGCGTTGGACTCATCATGGCCGAGATCTACCAGGCCACGCTGAACGAGGTCGTATGCAGCGGCTGCCACGTGCTGAAAGAACGCGTGTCGCTCACGCCGACCTATAAGCTGTGGCTAGCCTTCAAGGCATGGCTGAAGAACTGAGAAACCTCGGAAAACCTACTGCGCGACTCGATTGCGGCGTTGCGCGGTGCTCGCAACCTCGCCTACCCACAGGGTATGTCTCGGTTGCTGCGCTCCGTGCGCCTTGCACTCAAGCCGCTCGCTACGGTTTTTCGAGGTTCCCGGAGCAGCGAGGTCACAATGAATAAAATTAACGTCGCCATCATTGGCGGCGGTTATGCCGGCATGGCAGCAGCAGCCGAACTGGCCTCGCGTAACATCCCCGTCACCGTATTCGAAAGCGCCAGACAGCTTGGCGGACGCGCGCGCGGCGTGCGGCACAACGACACACAGCTCGACAACGGCCAGCACCTGCTGCTCGGCTGCTATCGCGAGACCCTCCGCCTGATCGAACTGGTCGGCGGCGACATCGGACAGGATTTCCTGCGCCTGCCGCTGCAACTCGACCTGCATAACGAATTCGCCTTCAAGGCGCCTCGCCTGCCCGCGCCGTTTCATCTCTTGTTCGCTCTGCTCAACGCGCAAGGGCTGACCTGGCGCGAGCGCATCAAGGCCGCACGCTTCATGCTCGCGCTGCGCCACATGAACTTCCGCCTTCCGCGCGACATGACCGTCGCCGAGCTGCTCGCCCAACACGGGCAAGGCACCGATCTGACGCTCAAGCTATGGGAACCGCTCACCATCGCCGCGCTGAACACTCCTGTCCGCAAGGCTTCCGCACAGGTGCTGCTCAACGTGCTGCGCGATGCGCTGAACCGCGCCCGCGCCGACAGCGACATGCTGCTGCCGCGCATCGATTTCACCGACCTGTTCCCGCAACGTGCCGCGGCCTATGTCGAACGACAGGGAGGTGAGATGTTCCTTTCCAGTGGCGTAGAAGCAATCGTTCCACAGGATGAAGGCCTCAGCCTGGTCACGGCGCAGGGAACGCACTCGTTCAGCCACGTCATCTGCGCCGCGCCGCCGACAGTCGCCGCGAAGCTGCTGCGCCCGATCGCAGAACTCGGAAGCGCCGTTACTCAGATCGACTCGCTGGAACACCAGCCGATCTACACCGTGTACCTGCAATATCCGGCGCATGTGATCCTGCCCCATGCCATGCTCGGCCTGCACCGGCGCTACAGCCAGTGGCTGTTCGACAAGGGGCGGATCGCTGGCCAATCGGGCCTGCTCGCCAGCGTCATCAGCGCGGAAGGCATCCATCAGGAGTTGAGCCAGGAAGAATTGGCCCGGAAGGTCATCGCCGAACTGCGCGAGGAATTCGGTATCACAGAGGCACCGGCATGGTTCAAGGTTATCGCCGAAAAGCGTGCCACCTTCTGCTGCGCACCGAACCTGCAGCGCCCGTCGCAGCAGACCGCCCTACCTCGCCTGCTGCTGGCGGGTGACTACACCGCAGGCGACTATCCCGCCACGCTGGAAGGTGCCGTGCTCAGCGGCGTGCGCTGCGCCGCACTGATTTCCTGAAGCCTCCTCAGCTCAAGCTTTCTTCAGCTTTGCCGATAATGTAATCAAGCGTCGCGTTTGAGCATTTGGAAGAGCGGCTCCGCCGCCGGACGCTCAATTTCGAATGGGGGCTATCATGCTGGAAATACTTGTCTACTACCACGATGTGTTGCGTTACTCCGTTCTGGGCGACTGGGATCGGGTGCGCGACTTGCAGCAGCAGGGCTTCTACGTCAAGGTCAAGGTTCCGGCCAATACTCGGCGCTGAACCGTTGGCCGCCTACCTGCACCGGCCGGGGCGGAAGTAGGCGCTGTTGTCGTAATACGCGGAATCTTCATTGTCCGCCGCCCATCCCGGCACACCGAGCAGCGGCACGGGAGCCAGCTCCCGGGTGCTGAGACAATGCGCCGGCGCACTCAAATAGTCCGCGAGCAACTTATCCAGATGTACCAGACGTTGCTCCAACGGCCAGCCGAAGAAATCTGCTTCCACCGGCAACAACAGTCCCTGACCGGTCATGCCGATATAAGGATTGAGCGCCTTCTCGTACAGGCCATGGCCGAACAGGTAGAAACCCATCTGCGCATCTACCTCGGCTCGCCACCCCCAGAACAATTCCTTCCACTGAAAGTCGCGCAACAGTTTGGCCAGTTCCTCGTCCGCGTACGGAACGACTACCCCTGACTCGTCCAGCAGGGTATTGGTGTCACGCACCGCGCCGCGTTCGCTGCGACTTGCCTCTTTTCTTCCATCCGTCAGCGCCTGGTAATGCCGCGCATTGATCGCGGCCTTGGCCTTGGGGAAAGTCAGCCACACCAGTGCATTGAGCAGATCATGCCAGTTGTCCGCGCGCGTCGGTACCTCGCCTTTCAGATAGCAGCGCGGTTCGTATTGCGCCTCGAAGGCAAGTTTTCCATATTCCTGCGCGACGAAGCGCAACAGGTGGCCGCTCTGCGTGGCGATGGCGGGATGGCATCCATCGAGCAGCGCATTGCAGTCCTGTAACGTCGGGAAGCCGGTTGTGCCGAGACGCGAGATGATGGGGTGCAGCGGGAAGAACAGCGGCGATTGCAATAACGCGTCTTTATTCCATATGGGAGTCGGATTCATGCCGCAAGTTTAGCTGACCGGCGGGTTTGCCGGGTAGCGTCATGCTTGATGCCAAAAGTCCGGCTTGCTGGAGAAACAGGGGCCGATCACCATCGGCCCCCTTGGCGGTTATTTTCCGTAATCGAGGTAGATATTCACCCGCCGGTTCTCGCGCCGCCCCTCTTCGCTCCAGTTGTAAGCGACACGCCGGGTCTGTCCGAATCCGGTGGCGGAGAGCCTGCTGCGCGCGATGCCGAATTTATCCACCAGATAGTTCACCACACTCTCGGCGCGGCGCCGAGAGAGCTCCATACCCTGCCCCCTGGTCCCCTCCGCGTTGCTGGCGTGCCCCTCTATCGTTGCCGAGGCGTTTGGATTCTCTTTCAGGAAATCCGCCACCCTGGAGAGCTCGTCGTGGTAGCGCGTCTTGATGTCGGCCCGGTTCCTGTCGAATTCCATTTCCAGTCCGACCTTGGTGATACGTCCGGGAACCGGCTTGAAGCCTTCCTTCACATCCATCGCACAGTCGATGATGGAGTCGATGCGGCGGTTCTGCCGCTTGCCCTCCTCGGTGCGGTTGTCCGCGACGGGGCGCGTCTTGCCGTATCCCACGGCTTTCAAGCGGGAACGGTCGATGCCGGAACGATTCACGAGGTATTCCACCACGCTGTTTGCACGGCGCTGCGACAGCTGCATGTTGTACTCGTCCGTCCCGACCTCGTCGGTATGTCCCTCGATCACGGCCGTGGTGTCCGGATATTTCCTCAGATATGCACCCAGCCTTTCTACCGAGGCCTCGTATTCATGCTGGATGGCATACTGATCGATCTCGAACTGGATATCCAGTGTGGTGCAATACTTGATCCGCTCCGGATATCCCGGAAGCGGTGCCGCCTCGCCGGCAGGAGCTTCCCCTTGCCTGATTAGATCCGGGTCGCATTCCTCGATCGCCATCCCCGGCGTCCAGTAGCCCGTGCGCCAGCACTGCCCCGCACCGCTTTTGACAAGTTCGCCTTGGCTGTCCACCAGATAGCCTTGCGTCCGCGGTTCGTTATGGGCCATGACTTGCGCCGGAGAAATGGCCGCCGCACAAGCCGCGACAACAACCAGGTTCAGCAACGTTTTCCGTGATGCTTGGTTCGGGCATGGGAAATTATTCATGACGACCTCCATTGCAATGGTTAGGGGTGCAGACACTGTGTCAGTATCATTCGTCTGAACTTCACACGCAATAAGGCAAAACATGTAGCAACATTCTGCAGACTCTATCTTTTCCAATCTCACCGTCGGCCTCTACCTGCTGAACGGTCAATTCAAAGCGCTGCGTGGCTGACTGCTGGTTCATGCGGTTACAACGCGATTCCTGCCACCGGCTTTGGCCAGGTACAAAGCTTGATCGGCACGTCCGGTCAAGGTGTCTGCCGTGTCATCCGGAGCGAATTGCGCCACACCGAAACTGCAGCTCAGTCTGCCCACCCCGGTGAACGCAGTCGTTTCAACTCGTTCGCGCAGTTTCTCAGCCAGCTTTGCGGCCTCGCTGCTGTTCAAATGCGGCACCACGACCATGAACTCCTCTCCGCCCCACCGAGCCAGGCTGTCGGTCTCCCGGATACGTGGAGCCACCAGACTTGTCAGCTGAACCAGCACGCTATCGCCCACCTGGTGACCATAAGTGTCATTGACACGCTTGAAGTGGTCGATGTCGTACATGATGAGCGACAGTGGCGTATGGTAGCGTTGCGAACGCTTGATTTCCTGGCCGAGGATGGCGTTGAACTTCAGCCGGTTCAAGGCGCCTGTCAGGGTGTCGGTGGTGGCCTGCCGTTCCAGCTCGTGCGACAGTGCTTCCAGACGTTTCTGGTTCTGGTGCAGCAGTATTTCAGTGCCGAATTCGCGCTGGAGTACCAGCAGCGAAACGAGGATCAGCACACTGATCATCAATGTCAGGATGATGCCGAACAGGCGATTTACCAACGAGGCCTTTTCCTGTCGCAGCAACACGATGGACCAGCCTTCCTGCCCAACCATCTGCCGCCCGGCCAGGAATTTCTTGCCGGCGATGCTGATCCACTCGCCGTTCCCGAAGCGTTGCTGCGCGAGAGAAGTAACCTCCTTTCCGGCGAACTGCTGCGATGCCTGGGTTTGCCGGAGCAGATCCGGCGGCAACGGCCACAGGCCATACGGCGCGCCCTTCATGCCGGAAAGCAGCACGACGCCATTCGCATCGACCAGGAACGCATCCTGAAAGTGCGTCAGCCCCAGTGCTTCCGGATCAAGTGTGTGTTTCACCACGGCCACGCCGGTGATCTCTTGCCTGCCATTGCGGATGGGGGCACTGGCGTAGAAGCCCGCCTCCCCCGTGGTGACCCCGATGGCGAAGAACTTGCCCAGTCTCCCGGCGAGTGCCTCCTGGAAGTATGGGCGGAAGCTGTAATTCCTCCCGGCAAGGCTGGTCGGCTGATGGCGATTGGAAGCGGCAATGACCGTCCCGTTTCGGTCCATCACATAGGCGATGAGGCCGGGATGGACGGCGCTGTAGCGATCCACCAACAGGTTGGCCTGGGCAAGCGTATCGGGTGCGGTACCGGGCATTCCGGCAAGAGCATTCGAGGTCGACATCGCCGTCGCCAATCCTTGCGTAACTGTGGTATCGACCGAGAGCCGGTGAGCCAGCAGCGATGTCCCTGCATCGATGTCCCGCCGCAGGTCTTCCTGATAGAGCTTGCCCAAGTTGTTCGTAAGCGTCCAGCCCAAACCGATGGTCATGACCAGCACGGCAACGGTGGCGCGGAAATACCAGCGCCGCTTCATCATCAGGTGCGATTCTTCAAATCGGCTCTGCTCATAGGCCCAGACGGCCAGCATGATCCAGCACGCGAAGAAAGCGCGAAACAGCTGGATGGGCGCGCCGACAGCGGCGAAGAAAGTCTCCTGATTCAGGAAGTTCGCTGGGAACGAGGCGGCCGCCGGCACTACGGCACCGGCGGCGATGCCATACAACCCCATGCCGATGCCGGCAGAGATCAGCCAGCGGCGCCTCAGTCCTTCAAGCGTGCTAGCCTTGGCGAAAAGCGCGAAGGCCGCCCACAGGCAACCGACCAGACCCAGCGCATACCGGAAACCGCCATTCAACCCGCTCTGGCCGCCCAGCAAGCTGCCGAGCAGCAGTGCAACAAGCAGCAGGACCGGCAATATCCAGCGCCCCACAGTCCGCATGCCCAGCTTGATCGTAGCGACCCGGCCGAACTCGACCAGAAAAGCGAATGAGGCAGCCATCACCGCCAATCGCACCGAAGAAAAAAGCGGCGTGTCGCCTGCGGTCAAGGCCAGCAGATCCAGCCATTCATTCAGCCCATGGGTAAAGCCAAATAGTCCCATGAACAGCCATGGCAATACTTCCTGCGGCGACCGTTGCCGGGTAAAGCAGACCACGCCCAGGACCATGAAGGCCAGCCCATAGACGAAGAAGATGTAATCCATCTGGCTTTTGAGGAATTGTGCGGTCTCTAGCATCTGAGGAAGTGTTGCCTGAATATGGAGGGAAGAATGTTGCAAGCCTTAGTGCTTAAGCAGCCTAAGGTCTGCACACAGTGTTAAGTGTATCGCCGCCGGACACAATCAGGTACAACATCCGCCACAATAATGCTTCTCACATTTGCACCCGATTCAGCCGGCGCATGAGTGACCACCGGCCTGCTGAAACCCATTGCTCATATCGTGATGCTGGAGAAAAGCGGCAAGCCACTCCCTGCATTTGTCTTTCATGCCGCAGCCGCATCAGCCTTCCAGATCGCGCTTCTTCTGCTCGAATTCATCGCGTTCGATCTCCCCGCGCGCGTAGCGCTCCTTGAGCAGATCGACTGGGGACTTTTCCCGCTCTCCCTTGCCGCAAGTGCCTGAGCCACGAGAGCATCTCACCAGCATCACAATGCCGGCAATCAACAGCCCCCAGAACAGCAGCATACCCAGCCCCATGCCGCCCCAACCCCAGCCGTAATCATTCATATGCCCCCACATTTTTTACTCCTTCCTGGCCGCACTACGGCCTAGAGTTTCACGCGACGCAACCGCAGCGCATTAGTAATCACCGACACCGAACTGAAGCTCATTGCCGCCGCCGCGATGATGGGCGACAGCAGCAGTCCGAAGAACGGGTAAAGCACACCCGCCGCAACGGGGATGCCGAGTACGTTGTAGATGAAGGCGAAGAACAGGTTCTGGCGGATGTTGCCCATGGTAGCGCGGGAGAGACGCACGGCGCGCACGATGCCGTTCAGGTCGCCCTTGACCAGCGTGACGCCCGCGCTTTCCATCGCCACGTCGGTGCCTGTGCCCATGGCGATGCCCACCTGAGCCTGCGCCAGGGCCGGTGCGTCGTTGATACCGTCGCCAGCCATCGCCACGAAGCGTCCCTGCGCCTGCAATTGTTTG
Organism: Ferrigenium kumadai; assembly: GCF_018324385.1. Taxonomy (NCBI): domain Bacteria; kingdom Pseudomonadati; phylum Pseudomonadota; class Betaproteobacteria; order Nitrosomonadales; family Gallionellaceae; genus Ferrigenium; species Ferrigenium kumadai. Next base: position 1,635,880 of record NZ_AP019536.1, read on the forward strand.
ATGATGGCGGATTTCTGCTCGGGCAGTACTTCCGCCTCGACGCGGTCGATGCCGAGCTTGCGAGCTACTGCCTCGGCCGTGATGCGGTTATCGCCGGTCAGCATGATGAGCTGTACGCCCTCCTTGTGCAGGGCGCGGATCGCCTCCGGTGTGGAAGCCTTGACCGGATCGGCCACGCCGAGCAGGCCTGCGGCCCTGCCGTCGATCGCCAGCAACATCACCGTTTGCCCCTCTCCGCGCAACGCCTCGGCTCGTACGGGCAGCTCGTCCGCATCGATGTGCAACTCCTCGAACAACTTGAGATTGCCCAGCGCGACCGCACGGCCCTCGACTGTCCCCGCCACGCCCTTGCCGGTGAACGAGCGGAACTCGCTCACCGCGGTGAGCGTGATGCCTTTTTCCTGTGCGCCGCTCACGATCGCCGCGGCCAGCGGGTGTTCGCTGGCGCGCTCCAGGCTGGCGCCCAGCCACAGCACGACGCCTTCATCGAACCCGGGCAGCGGAACGACCGAGGTAAGTTTCGGTTTCCCTTCGGTCAAGGTGCCGGTCTTGTCCACCACCAGCGTGTTCACCTTCTCCATAGTTTCCAGCGCTTCGGCATTCTTGATCAGCACACCGGCCAGCGCACCGCGCCCGGTGCCGACCATGATGGACATCGGCGTAGCCAACCCCAATGCACACGGGCAGGCGATGATCAGCACCGCAACGGCGTTGACGATGGCGTGCGCGAGACGCGGCTCCGGCCCCCAGATGCCCCATACCGCCAGCGTGATGAGCGCGACCAGTACCACCACCGGAACGAAATAACCTGCAGTCACGTCGGCCAGCCGCTGGATCGGAGCGCGACTGCGCTGCGCCTCGCTCACCATGTGCACGATCTGCGCGAGCAGGGTGTCGGCGCCGACACGCTCGGCGCGCATCAGCAAACTGCCCGTGCCGTTCACCGTCGCACCGATCAATCGCGCGCCAGTGACTTTTTCCACCGGGATGGACTCGCCGGTCACCATGGATTCATCCAGCGCACTCGTGCCTTCCAGCACCACGCCGTCCACCGGCACCTTTTCGCCGGGACGTACTCGCAGAACATCGCCCGGCCGTACCTGCTCCAGCGGAATGTCTTCTTCTTTGCCATCGGCGCGCACGATGCGTGCAGTCTTAGGGGCAAGGCCTAGCAGCAATTTGATCGCGGCACTGGTCTGGCTGCGCGCGCGCAATTCCATCACCTGCCCGAGCAGCACCAGCGCCATGATCACCGCGGCGGCCTCGAAATACACCGGTACCGTCCCCATCATGCTGCGCATCGCGTAAGGAAAGATGCCCGGCAGCAGCATGGCCACCACGCTGTAGCTCCACGCCACGCCGACACCCAGCGCGATCAGGGTGAACATGTTGAGGCTGCGATTGATGACGGAAGCCCAACCGCGCTGGAATATCGGCCAGCCGCCCCACAACACAGCAGGAGTGGACAGCGCGAATTCCAGCCATTGCAGCACAGTCATCGAAACAAAATCCGGCACGAATTGCGGTGTCAGTTCGGAAACCATCGCCATGATGAATACCGGCAAGGCCAGTGCCGCACTCACCCAGAAGCGTCGGCTCATGTCGTTCAATTCGGTGTTGTCTTCCGCGGGTGCGTTGCGCGGCTCCAGCGCCATGCCGCAGATCGGGCAACTGCCCGGTTCATTGCGCACGACCTCCGGATGCATGGGACAAGTGTATTCGACCGACCCTGCTGCTACCGGCGATTCCGGTTCCAGCGCCATGCCGCACTTGGGGCAGCATCCCGGCGCGGGCTGGCGTACCTCAGGATGCATGGGACAGGTGTAAACGACACCGCTGTGTCGCGCCATGGGAACTTCTGGCACTGCGGATTTATCGAGGTAATCTGATGGGGATGCTTGGAACCTGATCTGGCATTTCGCGCTGCAGAAGTGGTATTCGATGCCGCGGTATTCGAAGTGATGCGGCGAGTCCGGCTTCACCGTCATGCCGCACACAGGATCAATTGCCATAACCTTTTCCTTTCAGCATCCATCGAAAACTTCTTGGGGCGACCTCCCCATTCAAGCGGATCTGCAACTCTATGGATGCGGGAACCGGCTTGACCGCCTTGAATCGCAACAACCCCTTGCGGTGATGACCACCGGGCGGCGCGCCCTCCCAACCCAGCGGCGAGTATCGCTTTCCGTCCGCAATGAGCACGGAAGACCTGGACAAGTCATCGTTCAGAGACTTCGTATGGGTTTCCAGGACTACGCCAAAATCCCACGTTTTCGCCCCACTCGAAACATCCTGCGGGGTGACCATGACCTTTAATCCCCCTTCATCGCTTGTTTGCGGCGCATATCTAGGCTCCGCCGCATTGGTCACGGCTACGAATGCAAGCCCCAATCCGATCAAAATAGGTCTCAGCATCTTTCATGCTCCCGCGCAGCTTCGGTGACCTTGGCCGCAATATACAGAATGCCCGCAGCGTTAAACGCCAACCCAAGCCAGAACAACTCGACCTGGTATTCCGCAACCACTGTGAGAAATCCCGTGACGCCCAGTATGGGCAAAATATTGACCAGGTAATGGGCACAGCAGGAAACCATCGCCGCCGTAGAGGTCGTGCCGGACACGGCAACCATTCTGCCCGATGCACCGTGTCGCCCGACCAGGTTCTTGAGGTATGTGTAAAGCCCGACCTGAATACCGAAGCCCACCGCGAGCGCCACGATGAAGTACCAGTATTTTGAAAATTGTTCGAGAGCGAAGCTCCCGCCGGAAATCAGGCTCACGATGCCGAAATAGACGGTGAGCAACAATACGAATGCTCCCACTCCGAATTGCAGCGGCCTGGCATATCCCACCGACACGGCGGCTGATGACTCTTCCACAAGCGCCATGCCGCACTTGGGGCAAGCTCCCGGAGACGTTTGCCTTATTTCCGGATGCATCGGACAGGTGTAGCCCACTTTCATCAGCCTGGGCGCGGGTAAAGATCGCGCCGCGTGAGCGGGACCGGATTTGAAAAAGGCGCGCGTTTGGAAGCCAGTATCTGATACACCCCGGTATTGCCTTCTTCGAACTGCATGGCACAGGCCGCCATATAAAGCCGCCAGATACGGTAGACCGATTCCGGCACGTGTTCCAGCACTTCTTCGCGACGACTTTCGAGGCGTCTCACCCACTCGCGCAATGTCAGCTCGTAGTGTTTTCTGAGGCTTTCGACGTCGTGGATCTCGAATTTCGCGTCTTCCATGAGCTGCTGCACCGTGCTGATGTTTTCAAGTTGCCCGTCCGGAAACACATAGCGGTTGATGAATTCTGTCGCGATGCCTTTCTTCCAGCCACCTTCCTCGCTGGTGATGCCATGGTTCAGGAACAGCCCGCCGGGTTTGAGAGCCCGGTGGGCGACGGAAAAGTACGTCGGCAGGTTCTTCAGGCCCACGTGCTCGAACATGCCAACGCTCGCCACCTTATCGTACTCTGCCTCGCCCTTGAGGTCGCGGTAATCCATCAACTCTACCGTGACCCTGTCTTCGAGTCCGCGGCGCTTGATCGTGCGCTGAGCATGGTCATACTGGTTCCGGCTCAGCGTGATGCCATGTGCATTCACTCCATAATGCTCTGCGGCCCAGCAGACCAAGGCCCCCCAGCCACAGCCGATGTCGAGCATCCGCTCGCCCGCCTTGAGTCGCAATTTGCGGCAGATATGATCGAGCTTGTTGCATTGCGCCTGCTCCAGGCTCTGGCCGGCATCCTCGTAATAAGCGCAGGAGTAGACCATTTGCTCGTCCAGCCACAGCGCATAGAAATCGTTGGATACGTCGTAGTGGAAGGAAATGGCATCGCGATTGAGCTCTTTGCTGGCTTCCAATCCCAGTTTTTGCCTGAGGTCTTTTGCCCACCTGCGGCTGCCGTTCGACTCGGTTTTCTCCGGCTTGATCGTCAATGCCTTGGTCGCAAGCATGGCCTTCTCGGGGAGGGACAGTTGCAACGAAGTCAGATAATGGCGCAGCTTGAGCGCACTGTAGAGGTCGCCGTCGATGTCGATGAGCCCCTGAAAATAAGACTCGACGAGGCGCAACGGACTCTGCGACAGGACCATATCCTGGAAAGCTCTTGAAGACCGGAAGATCAGCGAAAAATCGGGACAGTCGTGGCCCAGTTGCACTTCTGAGCCGTCCCAAAGGCAGATGCGGATGCTCCCATCGAAATTCCGGAACAGGCGATACAGGATCTGTCTGGCCGGATCGGTATCGGGATTGCAGGCTACAGAGTTGCTTCCGTAAATGGTTGCCATTTCACCGAACTCCTTCCTCAATTGGTTAGAGAGTCTCTGATCAAGCGAACTCAAAGGCAGACATGGCTGCCAACCTATTTACCCGGCAAAAAACCTTTCCTCATATATGCCTGGCAATCATTCAACCGAGAACACTCGCGGCTCATTCCCGTTTTTAGAAACGGCATAGATCGTCAGGGTTCCCTTCTTTATCTCGCCCATCCCCGGCGAATTCATCGGCATGCCGGGTGCACTGATGCCGGTGATCGCAGGCTTCTCCTTGAGCAGCTTTCGGATGGCGCCGACCGGCACATGCCCCTCGACCACATAGCCACCGACCAGCGCCGTGTGGCAACTGGCGACATGGGATACCCCATGACGCTTCTTGATGGCATCCATGTCGGATTCATTAACAGCCTTTACCGCGAAATCGTTTGAACGTAAATATTTCACGTATTCCTCGCAGCAACCGCATGCCGGGCTCTTGTACACGGTCACTTCCGTTGCAGCGAGGGCGAGTGGTGCATTCAGCAATAAGGCTGCAGTGCAGATGCGCAGCCATAGTCCGGCAATTTTCCCCTTACGAAACGTCATTTTTCCCCTAGTCCTTTTTCCTCGTCGAACATGGACTGGCTCCATGTGGCCATGTGTAACATCGTTTAGCGCTTGAGCTCAATACGGGTAATTACCCATTCGTTTGACCGGTTTTGGTCCAATTCAAAAAGCACGCTGTCACCCGCCTCTACTCCCTTGGGCAACGGACCACGCAGCGAGAACCACATAGTCATCGCCGGCCACTGCAGCGAGGGTATCGCTTCGTGCGCAATCTGCACCTTGTTCCCTTCCGGATTTACCGCCTTAAGCACACCAAAACCTTCATGCTTCGCTTGGCTGGTAGCACGCGATACCTCCTGACTGAGTGATGGCGTTGCGGTATATGCCGTTCCCGCCATCGCCACCGTTGCGGCCATGGCAATAATCGGCGCCACGAACAAATTGACTGCTTTCATCGTTCTTCCTTTCATGCATCGCGGGATGCCGATAAGTCCGTTCGCCCCGCCGCATCCCGGTTGGCGGACGATATCTTTCTTTGTTTAACCAGCGCGTAGATCACCGGAATCACCACCAGCGTCAGCACTGTCGATGACACCATGCCGCCGACCATCGGTGCCGCGATGCGGCTCATCACTTCCGAGCCGGTGCCGCTGCTCCACATGATCGGCAACAGGCCGGCCATGATCGCGGTCACGGTCATCATCTTCGGGCGCACGCGCTCCACCGCTCCTTCCATGATGGCGGCATGCAGGTCGTCCGGCACCGGCTCGCGCCCTTCCGCCGCGCAGCGCGCCTGCTGCTCCTGCCATGCGTTTTCCAGATAGATCAGCATCACCACGCCAGTCTCCGCCGCCACGCCAGCGAGCGCGATGAAGCCCACCGCAACCGCCACGCTCAGGTTGTAACCCAGCAGCCACAGCAGCCACACGCCGCCGACCAATGCGAACGGCACGGACAGCATCACAATCAGCGACTCGGTGACGCGTTTGAAATTGAGGTAGAGCAGCAGGAATATAAGTAGCAAGGTGATTGGGATGACAATCTTCATCTTCGCCGCGGCGCGCTCCATGTACTCGAACTGCCCGCTCCAGGTGGCGTAGTAGCCGGGCGGGAACTTCACCTGCTCGGCCACCGCCTTGCGGGCCTCGGCCACATAAGAGCCGATGTCGCGGTTGCGGATGTCCACGTAGATGTAGGCGGAGAGCAGCGCGTTCTCGGTGCGGATCGAGGGCGCGCCCTTGCCTATGCTCACCCTGGCTAGCTGGCCGAGCGGGATCATCGCACCGTCCATGGTCGGCACCAGCACCTCGCGCGCGATCTGATCGGGTGTGCTGCGCAGCTCGCGCGGATAACGCACGTTCACGCCGAAGCGTTCCAGCCCTTCCACCGTGGTGGTCACTGTCTCGCCGCCCAGCGCGGTAGCGATCACCTCCTGCACCTCTCCCACCGTCAGGCCGTATCGCGCAAGCTGAGCACGGTCCGGCTCGATATTGAGATAGAAACCGCCGGTGATGCGCTCGGCAAAGGCGCTGCTGGTGCCCGGGACCTTCCTGACCACGGCTTCGATCTCCCTGGCGAGATGCTCCATCTCCTCCAGGTTCTTGCCGAACACCTTGATGCCGACGGGCGTGCGGATACCGGTGGAGAGCATGTCGATACGCGCCTTGATCGGCATGGTCCACGAGTTCGCCACGCCGGGGAATTGCAGCGCCCTGTCCATCTCGGCGATCAGCTTGTCGGTGGTCATGCCGGACCGCCATTCCTCCTGCGGCTTGAGGTTGATCACCGTCTCGAACATCTCCAGCGGCGCCGGGTCGGTGGCGGTCTGCGCGCGCCCTGCCTTGCCGTACACCGAAGCAACTTCGGGAAAGCTCTTGATGATCTTGTTCTGAGTCTGCAACAACTCAGCCGCCTTGGTCACCGACATGCCGGGCAATGACGCAGGCATGTAGAACAGTGTGCCCTCGTTCAGCGTCGGCATGAACTCGCTGCCCAGCCGCAACACGGGATAGAGCGTCAGCCCCATCGCCAGCAATGCAACCGTGATGGTGGTCTGCTTGCGGCGCAGCACGGCATCGATGACCGGGCGGTACACGGCGATCAGCCAGCGGTTCAGCGGATTCTGCGCCTCCGGCATGATGTGCCCGCGGATGAACAGCAGCATCAGCACCGGTACCAGCGTGACCGACAGCAGCGCCGCGCCCGCCATGGCGAAGGTCTTGGTATAGGCCAGCGGAGCGAATAGCCGCCCTTCCTGCGCCTCCAGCGAGAATACCGGCAGGAAGGACACCGTGATGATCAGCAGTGTGAAGAACAGCGCAGGTCCGACTTCCTTGCATGCCGTCAGCATCGCATCGAAGTGCGATTCCCCCTCTTTCATCCGCTCCAGGTGCTTGTGCGCGTTCTCTATCATCACGATGGCCGCGTCCACCATCGCGCCGATAGCGATGGCGATACCGCCAAGGCTCATGATGTTGGAGTTCATGCCCAGCGCGCGCATCGCGATGAAGGCGATCAACACGCCGATGGGCAGCATCACGATGGCGACCAGCGCGCTGCGCGCATGCATCAGGAACACCATGCACACCAGAGCCACGATCAGCCCTTCTTCGAACAGCGTCTTCTTCAATGTGGCGATGGCGCGCTGGATCAGCTCGGAGCGGTCATAGACCGCCTTGATGCTCACCCCCTCCGGCAATCCGGCGGACACTTCGGATATCTTGGCTTTGATGTTCTCGATCACTTCCAGCGCGTTCTGGCCGTAGCGCGCCATGGCGATACCGGACACCACTTCGCCTTCGCCGTTGAGTTCGGTGAGGCCGCGCCGCTCGTCCGGGCCAAGTGAAATTGCGGCGATGTCGCGCAACAACACCGGTGTGCCGTTCTCCGCCTTCACCACCAGCATTTCGAGGTCGCCACGGCCGCGCAGATAGCCCTTGCCGCGCACCATGTACTCTGTCTCGGCCATTTCCACCACGCGCCCGCCGACATCGCGATTGGATTCGCGAATCACCTGCGTGACCTTGTTCAGCGAAATACCGTAGGCACGCAACTTCACCGGATCGACCGTCACCTGGTACTGCTGCACGAAACCGCCAATGGAAGCCACCTCCGCAACGCCATGCGCCTTGGTGAGCTGGTAGCGCAGATACCAGTCCTGCATCGTGCGCAGTTCGGCCAGATTGTGTTTCTCGCTGAGCACGGCGTACTGGTACACCCAGCCCACACCGCTCGCATCCGGCCCCAGTTGCGGTGACACGCCTTTGGGCATGCGCCCCGCGATACTGTTGAGGTATTCCAGAACACGCGAACGCGCCCAGTAGATGTCGGTACCGTCCTCGAAGATCACGTACACGAACGAAGCACCGAAGAACGAGAAGCCGCGCACCACCTTGGATTTCGGCACGGACAGCATCGCCGTGGTGAGCGGATAAGTGACCTGGTCTTCCACCACCTGCGGCGCCTGTCCCGGGTATTCGGTATAGACGATCACCTGCACGTCTGACAGGTCGGGCAGCGCATCCAGCGGTGTTTTCATGAGGGCATAGATGCCCGCCAGCGTGATGAACAGGGTGGCGAGCAACACCAGGAAACGGTTGCGCGCCGACCATTCGATGAGTTTCGACAGCATGTCAGTGTCCTTCGTGTTGATGCTGCGTGCGGGCTTGCAGTTTGGTGATCACCCATTCGTCCGGCTTGCGCTCGACGATCTCGAAGCTGATCGCGCTGCCCGGTTGGATGCCATCCAGCAACGCCGAATTGGCCAGTGCGAAATCCATGGTCATGCCGGGCCAGCCCAGCGAGGCGATCGGCCCGTGGGTGATGCTGAGCGTGCCGTCGGCATTGACCGCTTCCAGCGTGCCCTGCGCCTGATGACCGACCACGGCGGTCTTGAGCTGCGCGGTTGCCTTACCCGGTTCCGCAGCAGGCGACTGCACGCTCGCTGCAGGTGTAGCCTGCCTGTCCTGAGCTTGTCGAACGGGCCCACTCATGCCGCCCAATGCCGCCCTGAGGTTGCTCTCCGCATCGATCAGGAAGTTCGCGGCAGTCACCACCTGCTCGCCTTCCGCGATACCTTCCAGCACCTCGACGTACCTGTCACTGCGGCTGCCCAGCTTCACTTCGCGCGGTTCGAAGCGTCCCTGCGCAAGCTGCACCAGCACGATCTGGCGAAGACCGCTGTCGATCACGGCAGAGACCGGCACAGTGAGCACCGGGCTTGCGCTACCCACCGGCAAGACGACCTGCGCGAACATCGCCGGCTTCAGCAGACCTTGCGGATTGGGGATCTCGATGCGCACGCGCACTGTGCGCGTTGCGCTGTCCAGCGTCGGAGAGACGAAGTCCACCTTGCCGTCGAACTGCCTTTCCGGGTACGCATCCACGCTGACTTGAACGCGCCCACCTGCCTTGATCTGCCCGATGTCCTGTTCGGCGACATCGGCCACCACCCACACCGAGGACAGGTCGGCGATGCGATACAGCATCTCGCCGGGCATGAAGCGCATGCCCTGCACCGCGTTCTTCTCCAGCACGATGCCGGAGACGGGTGCATGGAAGGTTACGCGGTTACCGTTCACTCGACCGTCCGCGATGTCCCAGTTCTTCAGGCGCGCGGCGCTGGATTCCGCGAGCCGCCGCATGCCGTCCCTCGCTTCCTCGTCCGCATCCTTCAGCGCGGCGATGCCTTGCGCAGCGAGTTCACGTTCTCGCCGTGCCGAGACCAGGTCGGGGCTGTATACCTCGAACAGCGGCTGGCCCTTGCCGACAGCCTGCCCCGTGGTGTTCACGTAGAGTCGTTCCACCCAGCCCTCGAATTTCGGCGCGATGACGAAGGTGCGCCGCTCGTCGATCTCGATGCGTCCCGCTACGCGCAACGTTTTGTCGAGCATGCGCATCGCCGCTACCTCGCTCTTCACCCCGAGCTTCTGCACCTTGTCGGTGCTGATAACGATCTGCTTGCCGTTGGTTGTTTCCGCCTCGCCTTCGTACACCGGCACATAGTCCATGCCCATCGCGTCCTTCTTCGACACCGGTGAGGTGTCCGGCAAGCCCATCGGGTTGCGGTAATACAACACCTTGCGCTCTGCCTTGGCCGCATCTGCTGCGACTGCTGGTACAGCAGTGCGCGCGCCTAGCCAATAACCGCCTGCCGCCACGCCCAGCAGTGTCAGCACGACGACGATTCCGTAAACTTTTTTCATGACTCTTCTCCCAACAGACGTTCGATCTCGGCGAGGCGCAGTTGCGCATCCAGTTGCGCCTTGAGGCGTTGCTGTTTTGCCTTTAGGATTTGCCGCTGCGCCTCGATCAGCATGGCGAACTCCACCCTGCCGGTCTCGTAGCCCGCGAGTGCGGACTGGTAGGTCAGTTCGCTCTGCGGCAGCAGTCGATTGGCCGCAAGCGACTCGGTGCGCCGCGCGGTCTCCAGCCCGTAAACGTTTTCGGACAACTCGGCCAGCATGCGGTCGAGCAACGCATGTTTACGCGACTCGGATGCCGCCAACTGCGCCTCCGCCTCGCGTTCCTGAGAACGGCGCGATTCCTGCTGCAGCGGGATGTTGAATTCGACCATCAGGTCCCAACTTTTCACCGAATTGCCGGACTGATTCGGCGCGATGCCCAGCGTGAAGCCGGGATAGCGATTGACGTAGGCAAGGTCGCGCCCCTTTTCGGCGGATTGCACCTGCGCCTCGGCGATCTGCAACTGCGGATTGCGCGCGCGCAGCTTCTGCTCCAGTGCCGGATAGTCCAGTTGCGCCGCAGTGGGTAATGGCGGCAACTGCGCAGGCTCCGCCAGTTCCGCCATCGCGGGGCGCGACAGCAATGCGTTCAGGCGGCTCTGCTCGTGATGGCGCTCGCTCTCGAGCTCGATCAGTTCGGCGCGCAGAGTGGTCTGCTCTACCTGCGCGCGGATGACATCCTGCTGCGAGCCCAGTCCGTTGGCATAGCGCGTCTGCGCGACCCGCTCCAGGTTGTCCAACAATTCCAGTGTCTGGCGCGCCAAATGCTCGCTGCCGGAGAGGTAGTAGTACATGGCGTAGGCCGCCTTGATGCGGCCCGACAGTTCAGCCCAGGTCGAAGCCGACTGACCGTCAGCCTGCGCGGCTTGCGCCTCGGCCACCTCGCGCTGCAGGCTGCGCTTGCCGAACCAAGGCACCTCCTGCATCAGCAGATAGCGCGTACTGCCAACCTGAGACGGCAGCAGGCTCGCAGCCTTGTTCGTCCCCTGATTGGTGACGTCCATCAGTTCGGTACGCAACACAGGGTCCGGCAAAGCGCCCGCGGGCTGTACGCGCTGACGTACGGCATCCGCCTCGTGGCGCACCGCCGCCAGTTCCGGATTGTGCTCGCGCGCATAGGCCAGCAGGCCCGCGACATCGCTGCCCAGCGCGCGCTCCTCTGCACCGGCAGGCGATAGCCACATGCCGAGCAGCAGGGTGTAAATCGGTAAAGATAATTTCATGTTCCGAATCCTCGTGCATATGCAATCGGACAGCCGCATAACCAGCGACTTGGCTGTCGTCTTTTGGCAGCCTAGTCGAATGGCTAGTGGTTATATCAAGGGCCGCCGAACGATTCGGGACGAGATCGGTAACTAGATCAGATTACGAAACAACAGACACACTCGTCCCGCGTCAGGCACGGACGAGAGGCGGTGGAAGAAGCGGGACTGACGTGATTGAATCGAAGACAACGAGGTAAGGAGTGGCCGGCTGGGCGGATGCCTGTATGCCCGGGGGAACTGCAGCCGGCACGGCCAGGTAGCCGCTGCACGCCAGATGGCAGACGCCGCAGGCGTTGCAGGAAGAGTCCTGATCATTCGAAGCGTTCTGATCTTGCGCCGCGGGAGCATCGTGATGATGCTGGTGATCGCCAGCGTCCGCATGATGCATCTCCTGCATCGCGGCCTCATGACATGCGCCGCTCTGCGCCTGCATGGACACTGTGGCCGCGAGCGCACTGCCGCCGGACAGCGGCAGCCACAGCAGCATCAGTACAGCGACGAGTTTTCTGGACAGGCGAGACATACGTGCAGCTTCGCAAATCAGGAGGGGGCTGTCAATCGGACAAACACCGCTGACGAAGTTCCACCCGGTTGTGAGATAGTGTCGCCCACCCACGTTCCGGAGGACGATCATGTCCTGGGAGATCGCCAAGCACGCCCTCATCATTGCCGCCGCGGCGTATGGCACGATGATGCTCGTGCTGTTCCTGCGGCAGGACAGCCTCGTCTATTACCCGGACCTGGGCGGCCGCGAATACGAGGCCACGCCCGCACAGGCAGGCCTGCCCTACGAAGCCGTCACCCTGGTCACAGCCGACGGCGTCAGCTTGGCGGCTTGGTATGTGCCCGCGGAACATGCGCGCGGCGCGCTGCTCTACGCCCACGGCAACGGGGGCAACATCTCGCACCGGATCGATGCCATCCGGCTGTTCCACGACATGGGGCTGTCGGTGTTCATCTTCGACTATCGCGGCTACGGCAAGAGCACCGGCAAGCCCTCGGAGGAAGGCACCTACCGGGACGCCGAAGCCGCATGGCAATATCTCATGCATCAGCGCGGCATCGCGCCCGCACGCATCGTGATGTTCGGCGAATCGCTAGGCGGCGCAACGACGCGCATGGCAGTGGTTTACGAAGGTGCAGCAGGTGCTGGGCGAAGGCCCGGCGTGTTGGAGGTGGAAGGTGAGAAAGGAGGACCGAAATGAAAGCAAAGTTCTGGGGGGGTTACTTTAGTCTTGCCGCACTGGCTAAGCTTCTCGCCGGATGCGCCACGACGACCTCGCCACCGGCTGCGGCGGGTGGCGACTCGACCAAGGCGCAGATCACCGTTCTCTACGACGCCTTCGGCAAGTCTTCCGCCATGCAGAAGGACTGGGGGTATGCCGCGCTCATTGAATATGGTGGCAAGCGCATCCTCTTCGATACCGGCAACAACTCCGACATCCTAGCGCAGAACGCGAAGGCGAAAGGCATCGATCTATCCAAACTCGACTTCGTCGTCATGTCCCACCGCCATGGCGATCACATGGGAGGCATGGCCTATCTCCTGAGCGTGAATCCCAAGGTGAAAATCTACGCGCCCAAGGAGGGCTTCGGCGTGTATGGCGGTGACCTGCCAAGCACCTTCTATCGCAAGGATGCCTCTCTGCCCCCTGAGCAGCGCTACTACGACGGCGCGCCACCGGCAGTGATGCGGTTCGGAGCCGCCTGGCCCGGCGTCAACTTCGAGTTGATCGACAAGAGCACGGAGATCGCCCCCGGCATCCATCTGATCGCGCTGGTCTCGGACAAACCGGGGACGCTGGAGTTGCGCGAGCTGTCGCTCGCGATCAACACGCCAGACGGCATGGTGATGGTGGTGGGCTGCTCGCATCCGGGCATCGACAAGACCGTCGCAGCCGCAGCCGCGATCAACCCACGAATCCACTTCCTCGCCGGCGGTTTCCATCTGGTGGTATCCAACGACCAGGAAATCGAGAAGATCGTCGCGACTCTGCACGATACCTTCAAAGTGGCCTTCGTGGCACCTGGCCACTGCACTGGCGAGCCCACCTTCACGGCACTCAAGAAGGCATTTGGTGATCGTTATCTCTATGCTGGGTTAGGTACAATCTTCGCCCTGGGCGCCACGCCACGCTCCATTTCCGACACTGATCACAACGCGTCGACGGCCATGGACGAGGAAATTATCGGTCGTTCCTAGGGTCAAACGTGGTCGGGTCAAACGGGGGCAGCTTCGAATTAATTTCCAGAGGAATTGAGAAATGGGTGTGATTCAGGAGAACAATGCGAAGCTGCCCCCTTCAAAAGCGCCCCTGTTCAGTCTTTGAGAGACCGGAGTTCGGCAACCGCCCCGCGCAGTACGAGCATCGCCGATCTCAGAAAAAGTGCAGCGAGCGCCAGTCCAACCAGGATGTCGGGCCAGCCCGAATGGGTCAACCATACTCCAGCAGCGGCGAACAGCACCGAGACATTCGCGATGATGTCATTGCGGGAACACAGCCAGACCGAACTCATGTTGATGTCTTCAGCGCGATGCTTCCAGAGCAAGGCGAAACAGATGCCATTCGCGGCAAGCGCCAGCAGACCGACAGCGCCGATGGCCTCGAATACGGGAAGCTGCGGGAAAAGTATCTTGTATATCGCCTGTCCGAGGACGAACAGGCCAAACGCAGCCATGATGCCGCCTTTGAGCAGGGCGGCGCGCGCCTTCATCCTCGCGCCGCGGGCGACCACATAGAGGCTGAACCCATACACCAGTGCATCGCCCAGCATGTCCAGCGAATCCGCCAGTAGCGACAGGGAGCCCGACATGAGTCCGGCAGCCAGTTCCACCACGAACATTACGGCATTGATACCCAGCACCCATTTGAGGGTCGCGCTCTGGCGACCGCGGAGTGCATCAAGCTCGCAGGCTTTGTCGTGGCAACAATTGGCCATGGCTAGCCGTAGCGCTTGCGTCCGATGATGCGTGCGCGGTGGGCGCGGCGCTGTTCTTCTTCGGTAAGGACCCGCTTCTTGCCCTCGAACGGGTTCTTGCTGGAGACGAACTGGATCTTGAGCGGCGTGCCCTGCAGGCGGAACATCTCGCAGAAGGCGCGCTCCAGATAGCGCTGGTAGCTGGCGGGCACGTCGTCCAGGCCGCTGCCGTGGATGATGATGAGCGGCGGGTTGCTGCCGCCCTGGTGGGCGTAGCGCATCTTGGGACGGAAGCGCGCGCCCTTCGGCGGTTGCTGTTTCTCCAGCGCGGCCATCAGCGCGCGGGTGAGTTTCGGCGTCGGCAGCTTGATCATCGCCGCCGCGTAGGCCTCGTCCACCGACTTCAGCAGCTTGTCGATGCCGGTGCCATTCAGCGCGGAGATGAAATGCAGCTTGGCGAAGTCGAGGAAATGCAGTTTGCGCTCGATGTCGCGCTTGACCATGTCGCGCTGGTGCGCATCCAGGCCGTCCCATTTGTTGACCGCCAGCACCAGGGCGCGTCCGGCCTGCAGCACGAAGTCGGCCACATGCGCGTCTTGCTCGGTGATCTGATCGGCCCCGTCCACCACCAGCACCACCACGTTGGCGTCCTCGATGGCCTGCATGGTCTTGATCACAGAGAACTTCTCGATCGCTTCGTCGATCTTGCCGCGGCGGCGCACGCCGGCGGTGTCGATGATGGTGTATTGCTTGCCGTCACGTTCGAAGTCGATGTAGATGGAATCGCGCGTGGTGCCCGGCTGGTCGAACGCGATCACACGCTGTTCGCCGAGGATGGCGTTCACCAGCGTGGACTTGCCGACGTTGGGGCGTCCGACGATGGCCAGCTTGGGCGGATGCTCTTCCTTGTCTTCCTCCTCGCTCTCCGGAGCGAAGTCCTCCAGCGCGATCTCGATCACTTCGTTCACGTTATCGCCGTGCGCCGAGGAGATCGGTATCGGCTCGCCCAGTCCCAGTTCGTAGAAATCGGCGATCACGCGCATGCGCTGCATGCCTTCGGCCTTGTTGACCAGCAGCAGGATGGGCTTGCCGGTCTTGCGCAGCTGTTCGGCGATGATCGTATCCTGCGGCGTGCAGCCGGCGCGGCCGTCGACGATGAACAGCACCACGTCGGCCTCGTCCACCGCCTGGCGGCTCTGCCGAGCCATCTCGTACAGGATGCCGTCCTTGGCGACCGGTTCCAGGCCGCCGGTATCGACCACCAGATAGGGCTTGGTCCCTACCCTGCCGCGACCGTAATGGCGGTCGCGCGTGAGGCCGGGCTGGTCGGCGACCAGCGCATCGCGGCTGCGGGTGAGACGATTGAACAGCGTGGACTTGCCCACATTCGGACGACCAACTAATACCAGGGTGGGCAACATTTCAAATACCTTCTTTATTTTAAGGACAGCGAGTACAAGTCGCCGTCGCGTGTCTGCACCAGCAGACCGTCGTCAAGTTGCTGAGGCGCTGCCTGGATCGCACCGTCCAGCCTGATGCGCGCGGCGAAGCTGCCGTCTTCACGGCTCAGGCCGTGCAGGTAGCCTTCATAATCCCCGGCCACCACGAAATTGCCGATGGCATACGGGATGGAAGTGTCACGCATGAACAGCTGTTCGTTCTTCCACAGTGTGCTGCCACTGACCTTGTCCAGCGCCATGACAGAACCGTTGGCATCGGTGAGGTAGAGATACTTGCGCAGCAGCATCATGCCCTTGTCGCTTCCGATGTCGCGGTTCCACAAGGGGCTGCCCTGTGCCGCATCGTAGCAGGCCACGCGTCCCTGAAAAGCGATGGCGCAGACCTGTTCGTCGTCCGCCACCGGATTGCTGGTGATGTCGCTGATGCGTTCCAGTTCGGTGTTGCCGCGCGGCTGCGACACCGAGTTTTCCCATAGCACCGAGCCATCCTTCACCTTCAGTGCGGCCAGCTTGCCGCCGGCAAAACCGGCGAAGGCCACGCCGCGCTGGATGGTCACGCCCGCATGGCTGCGCACTACCAGCGCGGGCGTGCTGCGTTCGTACTCCCAGACGCGCTTGCCGTCGGACGTATCAAGTCCGGCGATGCGTCCGTCTCCGCTGCGTACCACAACGATTCCGTCGGCGGCCTGCGGCGTGCTCAGCACTTCGCTCGACACCTTGCTCTTCCAGCGTAGTTTGCCGTCCTCGTCGTAGGCCAGCACGTCGCCCTTGTTGCTGCCGATCAGCACCAATCCTTCGCCCGCGCCCACTCCGCCGCTTACCGTGATGCCGCTCTCGATGCGCCACACCTGCTTGCCGCTGGCGCGATCGATGCGCGTCAGCATACCGTCGCCGGATGCTCCATAGATCGCATCAGCCGTCAGCGCGGGCTGCAACACATTCGCGCCGGAACTCCCTACATCAGCATGCCATCGCACCTCGAACTTCGCAGTCTCGGCAAAGTCCTGCAATTTCGCCGGTTCGACAGCTCCCGACTTGCCGAACCAGCCCTGCACGGTATCCACCGCCGAACAGCCGCCGAGTGCAAACAGCGCCAGCAACAGCGTGAGTCTGAAAAGATGCTGGCGTGCCGAAATCATTTTGCGGCTCCGAGCGCATCCAGTTTCATCTGGATCAGGTTGCGGTACATGCTCTTCGCGTCGGTCTTCTCGTAAGCCAGCTTGTAAGCGGTGCGCGCTTCATCGGTTTTGCCCTGCGCGCTCAGCACGTCCCCCTTCAGGTCGGCATACAGGCCATTGAACGAATCCGGATGAACGGCGTTCAGCAGTTTCATCGCGGCATCATAAGCCTTCTCGTCCAGCAGGATCGCCGCGAGGCGCAGACGCGCCACGTCCTTCTGCGTCGCCTCGCCGGCATGGTCGAGCGTCCATTGCAGTTGCGTCTTGGCGCGCGCCACGTCCTTCGTATTCTCGTTCACCTGCGCGGCCAGTAATGCGGCGCGCGAGGCATAGGCGGTGGACGCATACTTGTCCATCACCGCGGCGGCGGCATCATTGATGCGCTTGGCATCATTGCTCTCCATCTGCTTGACGAACTCCGCGTACAAGGTCGCAGCCTCGGCGGCCTGCTTGTTCTGGTAATACTGCCAGCCGCGCCAGCCGCCCATTGCGACCACCACGATCAGCACTGCGCCCAGCACCTTGTTGCCGTTGTCTTTCCACCACGCCTTGATCGTGTCGAGCTGTTCCTGTTCCTGCAAGTCCAAAGCTGCCATGTTCTACCCCGTCTCTACTTGATAATGTTGTTGATCGTTGCGATGAGCTGGCTAACGCCCACACGCACTTGTTCTCCGCCCTGCATCGGCTTGACGCTGACCTCGTTCGCCTGAGCCTCGTCGTCGCCGATCACCACTGCGACGCTCGCGCCGCTGCCGTCGGCCTTCTTCATCTGCGACTTGAAGCTGCCGCCGCCGCAGTGCAGCAGCACGCGCAACCGGTCGTCGCGCAATTGCTCGGCGACGCGGCTCGCCAACTGGCCGGCCAGCTCGCCCTGGTGCACTACGTACACGTCCACCTCCTGCTTCGGCAGCGCCATGCCGTCTTCCTGCACAAGCGCCAGCAGGCGCTCCACGCCCATCGCGAAGCCCATCGCCGGGGCGGGTTTGCCGCCGATCTGTTCGACCAGGCCATCATAGCGTCCGCCCGCGCAAATAGTACCCTGCGCGCCGAGCCGCGTGGTGACCCACTCGAACACCGTGCGATTGTAATAGTCCAGCCCGCGCACCAGACGCGGATTGATCTCGTATGCAATGTCGTGGCGTTTGAGTATGGATTGCAGATCGTTGAAATGCTTCAGTGCATCCTCTTCAAGCTCGTCCATCAGCTTCGGCGCGCCCGCAATGATCTCCTGCATCGCCGGGTTCTTGCTGTCGAGGATGCGCAGAGGGTTGCTGTGCAGACGGCGCGTCGCATCAGCATCCAGCACGTCCTTGTGCTGTTCGAAATACGCGATCAGCTTCTCGCGGTGGCGATGGCGCGAAGCAGTATCTCCCAGCGTGTTCAGTTGCAGCGAGACGTCGCGGATGCCCAGCTTCTTCCACAGCCGCGCGCACATGATGATCTGTTCGGCATCGATGTCCGGTCCCGCGAAGCCCAGTGCCTCCACGCCGACCTGGTGGAACTGGCGGTAGCGCCCCTTCTGCGGGCGCTCGTGGCGGAACATCGGGCCGCTGTAATACAGGCGCTGCGGCGCGTTGTACAGCAAATTGTGCTGCAGCACGGCGCGCACGCAGGAGGCCGTGCCCTCGGGACGCAGCGTCAGGTGGTCGCCGTTGAGGCTGTCCTCGAAGCTGTACATCTCCTTCTCGACGATGTCGGTGACCTCTCCGATCGCGCGCTTGAACAAGCCGGTCGGCTCGACCAATGGCATGCGGATGTTGCGGTAGCCGTAGCCCTGCAGCCAGTCGCGCACCGTGTCCTCGAACCATAGCCAAAGCCCCGCCTCGTCCGGCAGGATGTCGTTCATGCCGCGTACGGCCTGTAGTGTTTCGTTGCTCATAAATATCCTGAGCCTGTAGCTTGTAGCTTGTAGCTTGTAGCAAAGTCCGGCTACGAGCTACACGCCCCCCGCTACGAGCTGCTCTTCCTCACATACTTTCTTGCCACATAATCGTCCACGATCTGCACGAACTCCTCCGCGATGTTGTCGCCACGCAGGGTCATCGCCTTCTCGCCGTCGATGTAGACCGGCGCGGCCGGACTCTCGCCCGTGCCCGGCAGGCTGATGCCGATGTTCGCCAGCTTGCTCTCGCCCGGTCCGTTCACCACACAGCCCATCACCGCCACGGTCATGTTCTCGACGCCGTCGTATTGCTTGCGCCACTCCGGCATGCGCTCGCGCAAGTGGGACTGGATGCGCTGCGCAAGTTCCTGGAAGAACGTGCTGGTGGTGCGGCCGCAGCCGGGACAGGCGGTGACCATGGGCGCGAACGCGCGCAACCCCATGGTCTGCAGGATCTCCTGCGCCACGATCACCTCCTCTGTGCGCGAACCGCCGGGCTGCGGCGTCAGGGACACGCGGATGGTATCGCCTATGCCTTCCTGCAACAGCACCGCAAGCGCCGCAGTAGAGGCAACGATGCCCTTGGAGCCCATGCCCGCCTCGGTCAGGCCCAGGTGCAGCGCATAGTCGCACTGCTGCATCAGCGCGCGATACACCGCGATCAGGTCCTGCACCTCGCTGACCTTGCAGGACAGCACGATGCGATCATGCGGCATGCCCAACTGTTCGGCGCGTTTCGCGCTCTCCAGTGCGGAGGCGATCAGCGCGGCGCGAGTGACCTCGCCCACGTCCTTCGGCTGCGGCAGGCGCGAGTTCTCGTCCATCATTCGCACCACGACGTTCTGGTCCAGGCTGCCCCAGTTCACGCCGATGCGTACCGGCTTGCCATAACGTATCGCGGTTTCGATCATGATCGTGAACGGGTCAGCTTCTTCGCGCACTCGCCCCACGTTGCCGGGATTGATACGGTATTTCGCCAGCACCTGCGCGCAATCCGGAAACTCAGTCAGCAGGCGGTGTCCGTTGTAGTGGAAGTCGCCGATCAGCGGCACGTCGCATCCCCGCGCATCGAGGCGCTTGCGGATTTCCGGCACGGCAGCGGCAGCCTCCGGCGTGTTCACGGTGATGCGCACCAGTTCCGAACCGGCCTGCGCCAGTTCGAACACCTGCTGCACGGTCTTTTCGATGTCGGCGGTGTCAGTGTTGGTCATCGACTGCACCACGACAGGCGCACCTCCGCCCAGCACGACCTTGCCCACCTTCACCCGTTGCGACGGGCGGCGTTTGATCACAACTTCGCTCATATTATTCCAGGGTCAGGCGCGCCACTTCGCTAGTGGCGTTGGTGTAGGGCTTCAGATCCACCTCCTTGCCCTTGTAGTACAGGTGTGCCGATGCGGCATGGCCAATCACCAGCGACAACGGCGCACGACCGTCCAGCCGCAGTTCGCTGCCCGGCAGATTGATCTGTGAAGAGATCAGCTTGCCATCACGATCCCTGATCTCCGTCCAGGACTCTTCACCGAACACCAGGCGCAGCACGCCGGTCTTGGCCGAAGTGTCGGGCTGGGGCACAGGTTTTGCCGTTGCAGTCGGGGCGACCGCAGTCTTCGCTGCCGGTACCGAAGACTGTGCCGCAACCGGCAATGGCTGGGGTGCCGAAACAGCGGGCACGGCAGACGCCATCGTGCTGGCTTCCGCCACGGGCGAGGCCGGAATGACCTGCACATCAGCGGGCAAGGCCAGCGGCGTTTCGACTTGCGCCGTTTCGGTCTTTTCTTGCGGCGTCGTCAAATGCCACACGGCAAAGGCCACGACCACCACCGCCAGCAGCAGCGCCGCGCCAAGCAGGATCAGATTCTGGCGCTGAGGAGAAAGCGGACTCGGGAACGGCACTTCGACCGAAGGTAAAATCGGCTGTACTGCTGCTGCCTCTGGCTGTGGCAGTACAGCCAGCAACGACTCCGCATCCAGATGCAATATCTTGGCGTAGCTGCGCACGAACCCTCGCACAAAAGCCATCTCCGGCAGGCGCTGATAATCATCGGCCTCCAGTGCTTCGATCTGGCGCGGCGCAAGCTTGATCTGGTGCGCCACATCCGTCACATTCAATCCGAGGCGTTCTCGCGCTTCGCGCAAAATCCTTCCCAACGAAGGGATCACCGCAGAACTGTCGCCTTGAGCGGCACTATTTTCAGGAAGCTGCTCCATCATTCACCACGCGTCAACAATTGGGTTTCGGGCGCATCCGGGAAACGTTTGCGCAACTGCATTCCATAACTGGCCTCCGCATTGCGGTCGCCGATCTTGCGTTCGATACGCACCGCCATCCACAGCTGCTCAGCCGTCAGACTGTCGGATCTTTCCGCATAGTTCGCGAAATACTTTTTCGCCGCGGCGTAATCGCCATTGGCGAAGCTCAGTTCCGCCATCGCCAGCAGAGCCTGCGTCAACCCTGGCTGCACCACCAGCGCGCGCTGGAGAAATTCTTCTGCATCCTTGCTGTTACCCGCTTTCCTGGAACACAGTCCAGCGTTCAGGTAGGCACGTTCCGGCGTTTGATACAGCGGATTCTTCAGGGCCGCCATGAAGTGGGGGATGGATTCCTTTTCCCTGCCGCGCTGGCACAGGAACCAGCCATAGTTGTTGTGCGTTTCGGAGTCGGTCTTGTCCAGGCGCAGGCTTTGCTGAAAATCCTCTTCCGCCTCCTTATCCTCGCGCAGCGTCATATGCAGCAGGCCGCGCATGCTGTAGGCGGGTGCATAATTGCGGTCGGCCTGCAGGGCCAGCTCGACCTCTCCCAGCGCAACACCAAGCTGTGCGCGTTCGTAATACATCCCCGCCAGCTCGGTATGCACCTTGGCACTGGCATTGGCGCGGGACTTGAGCTGATCCGGCGCAGCGCTTTGGCCACCGGATGGCGTGCCGCAACCTACCAACAGCGCCAACAGGAACAATATGGTTGTTGTTTTCTTCATCAGCGCACCTCGACTAAGCGTTGTGTAGTTCGTTTGGTCTTGTCCTGCACCTGCCCTGCCAATTGCCCACACGCAGCAGCGATGTCGTCGCCGCGCACCTTGCGTATCGTGGTCACGATGTCCGCCTGCATCAGCAGGTCGCGGAAGCGGCGAACCGCCTCGGGGCCGGAGCGACGGTAAGGTGACTGCGGGAACGGATTGAACGGGATCAGGTTGAACTTGCAGGGCACGTCGCGCACCAGCTTCACCAGTTCGCGAGCATCCTGTTCGCGATCGTTGACGCCGTCCAGCATCACGTACTCGAACGTGATGAAGTCGCGCGGCGCTTTTTCCAAATAACGCTTGCAGGCCGCCATCAGCTCTTTCAGCGGATACTTCTGGTTGATCGGCACCAACTCGTCGCGCAGCTTGTCGTTCGGCGCGTGCAGCGATACCGCCAGCGCCACCGGGCACTCGTCGCGCAGGCGGTCCATCGCCGGCACGATGCCGGAGGTGGACACCGTCACGCGACGGCGGGACAGACCGTAGGCGTGATCGTCCAGCATCAGCCGCAACGCACTGACGGTATTGTCGAAGTTCAGCAGCGGCTCGCCCATTCCCATCAGCACCACGTTGCTGATCTGCCAGTTTCCCTCGGCATCTTTGCCGACCTGGTGGTTCGCCCACCAGAGCTGGCCGATGATCTCCGCCACCGACAGGTTGCGGTTGAAGCCCTGCTTGCCGGTGGAGCAGAAAGCGCAATCCAGCGCGCACCCTGCCTGGGTCGAAACGCACAGCGTGCCGCGCGTCTCCTCGGGGATGTACACGGTCTCGACCGCATTCCCCGTGCCCATGTCCAGCAGCCATTTGCGCGTGCCGTCGCCGGACAGCTCCTCGCGCATCACCTTCGGCGCTTCCACACAGGCGATCTGCTTGAGTTTTTCGCGAAGAGAGACCGCGAGGTCGCTCATCGCGTCGAAATCGGACTCCCCGGCCTTGTATATCCAGCGCAGCACCTGCTTGGCGCGGAACGGCTTCTCGCCGTGTTCCGCAAACCACGCAGTCAGTTGCTGAGCATCAAAGTCGAGGAGGTTTTGCTTCATCTAGTCAGTCGTGAATTAACGCGAGTAGACGTTCAGTGCCGGGAAGAAATAGGCAATCTCGATCGCGGCGTTCTCAGCCGAGTCGGAACCGTGCACTGCATTTGCGTCGATGCTGTCGGCGAAGTCGGCGCGGATGGTTCCCTTCTCGGCCTTCTTCGGATCGGTTGCGCCCATCAGGTCGCGGTTCTTCAGGATCGCGCCTTCACCTTCCAGCACCTGGATCATCACCGGGCCGGAGACCATGAAGTCCACCAGGTCCTTGAAGAACGGGCGTGCTGCGTGCACGGCATAGAAGCCTTCGGCTTCGGCGCGGGACAATTGGGCCATGCGAGCAGCGACGATCTTCAGGCCGGCGTTCTCGAAACGGGTGTAGATCTGGCCGATGACATTCTTCGCCACGGCATCGGGTTTGATAATCGACAGGGTACGTTCAACAGCCATGCTTCTTTCTCCAAATGATTAAAGTTAATCAGAAAATTCTGAGTCCGCAATTCTATCAGGCTTTGTCCGCCGGGTCTGCACCGGCAGCGACCCGGCGGTGATGCCGCCGGTCCAGCCACCAGGCCAATACCGGCAGCAACAGCACGCCGCCGGGCATGACCAGCGGAACAAGGTAGGGACTCAGATTGGACAAGGCCCGCAGGTCGCGCAGCAGCACCGCTCGCTCTTCCTCGCTCCAACGCTCGCCATTGCGATGCTTCATCAGCAGCGGCATCAGTCCGCGCACTTTGGATAGCTCTTTCCGGACATACCGGCGATGGGCCGCCTGTGCCGAGCGCACGCTTGCCCACCTGTTTCGCAAAGGGGAAAGACATTTACTGCAGATTGGCCGCAACATTCCCTATCTCTCGAGGATCAACCATGCCCAAACCAAAGCCATTGTAGCGCGGAAGACATGGCGATTGCTTCCGGCAGTTTTGCCTCTAAGCGAGAACGGGGGATAAGATACGATGGAACGTCGCCCTAAAGAAAAATCGGTTCCTGCCGATACTGGCAGTTCATACTTTAAAAAATTTGTTCGGGGAGAAAATTATGTCGACAGCGGGTGGGCCATTGGGAAATATGAGCATCGGGTCAAGACTTGCCGCCGGCTTCATCGTGGTGGTGGTACTGTTCGTGGCAAACTTGCTGATGGTGGGCGTATCGTTCTCCCACCTGATGCAGGACATCCAGCTGATCAAGGAAGAAACCCTGCCGTACGTCCTGTCGGTGGATGAGATGGACACGGCGCGCTCCGAAGTGCAGCAGTGGCTGACGGACGTTTCCGCCACCCATGACCGTGACGGTTACAAGGATGCCGACGCTGCGGCCAAACGCTTCCTGGCCGGCGTGGAAAAGTACAAGCAGATGTACCAGCTGGAGCATGACACCGACAACCTGAAGAAAATCCAGGACATCGAAGCGAGCTTCAACACCTTCTACACCAACGGCAAGGCCATGGCGGAGGCCTACATCACCCAGGGGCTGGATGCCGGCAATACCGCGATGGAGGGCTTCGACAAAGACAGTGAGACCATCTCCGGCGAACTGGCAAAATTCCGCGAACAGCAGATCGCCGAGGCCAACGGGATTGTCGCAAACACCGTAAGCTCTGCCGAATTGACCATGAAAGAAATGGCGGGCGGCGGCCTGATCGCAGCCCTGCTGGCCACCATCTTCTCCGCCCTGATCTCCAGATCCATCATCCGCCCCGTAAGCGCGATGAAATCGACCATGGTCGAGATCGGCAAGACCGGGGACTTTACCCGACGCATCGCGGTCGACAGCAAGGACGAGATCGGACAGACCGCGCGTTCGTTCAACGAACTGATCGGCAACCTGCAAGCCACCTTGCATGAACTGCATGACGGCATAGACAGGCTATTCGACTCATCACGCGCACTGTCGACCTCCTCTCATCAGGTCGCCACCAGTTCCGCGCACCAGAGCGAGGCCGCATCCGCAATGGCGGCCACGGTGGAAGAAGTCACGGTCAGCATCAACCATGTTTCGGAAAGCGCGCGCGAAGCACTGCAGCTATCCCGCAAGTCCGGCGAACTGTCCGGCCAAGGCGGCGAGATCATCCACAATGCCGCGGCCGAGATGAGGCAGATCGCCGACACGGTGCGCCAGACTTCCATCTCCATCGAAGAGCTCGGCCAGCAATCGACCCAGATATCTTCCATCGTACAGGTCATCAAGGAAATCGCCGAACAGACCAACCTGCTGGCCCTGAATGCCGCCATCGAAGCGGCACGCGCAGGCGAACAGGGGCGCGGTTTCGCCGTGGTAGCCGATGAAGTGCGCAAACTGGCGGAGCGGACCTCCAGCGCCACCGAGGAAATCACCCAGATGATCGACTCCATCCAGAACACCGCCCGCGTCGCGGTCGGCAGCATGTCCGGGGCGGTCAATCAGGTCGACAGCGGTGTCGCGCTGGCGCAGCAGGCCGGCGATGCCATCAACCAGATCAAGGATGGCTCCGAGCAAGTACTCAGGACGGTCGGCGACATATCCTCTGCGCTGGTCGAACAAAGCGCCGCCAGCAACGACATCGCCAGCCACGTCGAAAAGGTCGCGCAAATGACCGAGGAAAACAGTGCCGCGGCCGAAGAAACCTCCGGCTCGGCCACCACCCTTGCGCAACTGGCGGACGGCATGCGCACGGCGATCAACCGTTTCAGGTGCTGAGACATGCAGCCCCTCCAGGGGCTGCTAGCTCACACCAGCAACAACCTCACCCCGGCCTCTTTCGGGCCGGCCTGATATCCCGCCGCGATCGCTACGCCCGCCACGCAGACCAGTTCATCGCCGCAATACAGCAAAGGCAGGCGCTCGCGCCGCCAGGGCGGCACCTGGTGCTCCTGCAGCAGTTTTTTCAGCGTGCGTGTCGCGGCATGCAAATGCGGACACAGCGTTTCGCCGCCACTGCGCAGACGCAGCGTGACCGGCGCGTGCCGCAATTTCGCCAGACTGATTCCCGCTCCCGGCACTTGCTCGAACTTCAGCCGCCCGCTTAGCGCAGGCCAATCCAGTTCGGACTCTCCATTCCACGGCTGCATGAAGTTGTGTTCAAAAGCAGACATAGCAGGCATCGCATATGCCCTGCCCTGGTAACGCATCACCTGCCAGTCGCCGAAATTGACGCACACGGCGGCATCGCGCCTCGCATCGCACAATTGTTGCAGCATGTCATCCAGTTGGACGGCCTGCGGCATCGGCGCGCCGATGCGATGCAGAAAGTAGCGCAGCAGATTCTTGGCACGAGGGAGACTCAAAGCCTGCAATGCGGAGATATCCAGTGTCCCGTGGTGCACCGCCTGCACGGCATCCTGTTGCGCCAGTTCGTCCAGCAATCCGCTCGCTTCGGCGAAATGTTGCGCGCTGCGCGACAGGGTGGAACGCCACTCGGGAAACTTCTGCTCCAGCAGCGGCAGCGCGCGATGGCGCAGGAAGTTGCGCGGATAACTGTCGTCCGCATTGCTCTCATCCTCTATCCATTGCAACTCGTGCGCCGCGGCGTAATCGAGGATATCCTGCCGCGAGCAATGCAACAACGGACGAAGCAGTGCCGGAGCGCCCTCGCGCCGCGCGAGGAAGGGCATCGCCGCCGCCCCCTTGACGCCTGCTCCGCGCAGTAGCTGTAGCAGTAGCGTCTCCGCCTGGTCGTCGGCGTGGTGCGCCAGCGCGACGAAGTCGCACGGCTGGCGCGCGAACGCCGCGTGGCGCAGCTTGCGAGCGGCCGCCTCGATGCCGTGATCGCGCAACGGAGCGATGTCGACTCGCTCGATAGTGAGGGGAATGTCGTGGCGCGCACAGAGTGCGGCGCAGAAATCCGCCCACGCATCGGCGTTGAGGCTGATGCCGTGGTGAACGTGCAAGGCGGAAAGCCGCCAGGAGAATCGCGGCGCAAGGCTGCTCAGCAGATCCAGCAGCACCACCGAATCCACCCCGCCACTCAATCCGATAAGAATGGAGCTGTGCGCGGGAAGCAGCGGCGCAAGCTGCGCCGCGGTCCGCAGGGAAAGATCAGCCGACTTCGACTTCCTTGAATTTGCCATAGCTCATCAGGCGGTTGAACCTGTCCTGCATCAAGCTGGCAACCGGTTTGTTCTGCGCCTGTTTGAGCGCATCCTGCAGGGCCTTCTTCACGCTCTGCATGGTGCCCGCATAGTCGCGGTGCGCGCCGCCCAGCGGCTCGCTGACGATCTTGTCGATCAGCCCCAGGGTCTTCAGGCGCGTCGCGGTGATGCCCAGCGTCTCGGCGGCATCCGGCGCCTTCTCAGCGCTCTTCCACAGGATGGAGGCGCAGCCTTCCGGCGAGATCACCGAATAGGTACTGTATTGCAGCATCAGCAGCGCGTCGCCCACCGCGATCGCCAGCGCGCCGCCGGAGCCGCCCTCGCCGATCACGGTGCAGATGATGGGCACGCGCAGTTCGGCCATCTCGTACAGGTTGCGGCCGATCGCCTCGGACTGTCCGCGCTCTTCCGCGCCGACGCCGGGATAGGCGCCGGGTGTATCGATGAATGTCATGATCGGAATGCCGAACTTCTCCGCCAGCTTCATCAGGCGCAGCGCCTTGCGATAGCCTTCCGGACGCGGCATGCCGAAGTTGCGCGCGATTTTCTCCTTGGTATCGCGCCCCTTCTGGTGACCGATCACCATCACACTCTGGCCGTTGAAGCGCGCCAGACCGCCAACGATGGCCTTGTCGTCCGCAAAGGCGCGGTCGCCGTGCAGTTCCTCGAAATCGGTGAACAGGTGCTCGATGTAATCCAGCGTATAGGGGCGCTGAGGGTGGCGCGACACCTGAGAAATCTGCCAGGGCGTGAGCTTGGCGTAGATGTCCTTGGTCAGGGACTCGCTCTTCTTCGACAAACGCCCGATCTCGTCGGCGATGTCGAGCGCGGAGTCGTCCTGAACGTAACGCAGTTGCTCGATCTTGTCTTCCAGCTCGGCGATGGGGTTTTCAAAATCCAGAAATGTGACTTTCATAATCCTTGGTTCCCTGCAAAAAAGCGGCGCGATGATACTACAAACCAAAGAACCGCTTGATGGTTGCCAGCACCTCGTTGTGCCGATGGTGTATTTCACTGTTCAGCGTTGCCTCGTCCAAGTTTTGCAGCGCGCTGTCCAGTTGCGCGCGACGCGTCACCAGCACATGCGACACCTCCTCGGCAATGGCCGGTCGCTCCCGCAGGATTTCCTCGAAGGCGTCCTTGTCGAGCCGGTAGCATTCCACGTCGGTCCGGGCAATGACAGTAGCGACGCGCGGAGAACCAGTCATCAGGCTCATCTCGCCGAAGAAATCGCCCTTGGACAGTACGTTCAGCACGCGCTTCTCGCCATTCGCCCCCTCGAGATAGACCTCGGCCTCGCCGTTGATGATGATGAATAGCCAGTGCTGTGCCGGCGTGCCCTGTCTGGCGATGACGTTGCCCCTGGCGAACGGCGCATACTTGAGGCGCTCTGCCAGCTTGCGCAACTCGTCGTCGGTCATCTGCGAGAACAGTTCGACACGCTTGAGCGTCTTGAGGCGGCGCAGCAGCTCGCGCTGGTGCAAAGCCTCTTCGTATTTTTCGCTTTCCTTGATGTAATGGACGTTCTGCTCTTCCACCGTCAGCTTGATGCTGGCGCGTTCCAGCGCGGTATAGACATGCCAGCGCACCGCCGCATCGGTGGGGTCGTCTGCCGCCAGGTCGGTCAGCCAGTAGCGCAGCGCATAGCGCGCGCAGCCCTTGTCCATCTCCATCAGCACGCAGTTGGGCGCGGGATACTTGGCCACATTGTTGATCTCCGCCTGCAGAATGGCGCTTTCCACCGCATTGACCACCTTGGTCGGCGTCGTATTCAGCGTGACGTTGAACCACACCCAGCGCCGCCACTGCACCGGCTGGTCGGTGCGCCGCCCCAGCACCAGGAACTTGTTCTTCATCAGCTGGCTGTTGGGGAACACCACCGTCTCCCAGTTTCGCGTTTCCACCAGCGTGGAGCGCCATCGGATATCCACCACCCTGCCGGCGATATCATCCACCTTGATCCAGTCGCCGACCTCGATGGAATTGTCCAACTGCAAGGCCAGACCGCCGAGGATGTTGCCCAGTGTATCCTGCATGGCGAAAGCGATCACCGCCGTGATCACCGCCGATGTCGCCAGGATGCTGCCCAATTCAAGGCCGGCATAGCGCAGACGCACCAGGAACCACACCACGTAACCGATGATGACGAAGATATCCTCGGCGATGCGCGGCGGCTTGATGCGCAACAAAGGCAACAAAATGCGGAACGCCAGCAGCCCCCACAGACGGATCACCGCAATGCCGGCTCCGACCAGTGCGAACTCGTGGAACACCGAGGCGGCATAGGTGAACCCCAGGGCATGGATCAGGCTACTGACGAATTGCAGGAACAGGCAAGTGAGAAAGAAGACCAGCGTGTTGAGTACGCTCTTGCGATCTTCCCGGAGAAAGTGGAGCAGCAGGAACGCCAGTCCCAGTGCCATCACCAGCACCGGCAGGGATTCCTCCCGCCAGAAGAACTTCATCGCTGCATCCCAATAAGCCATATTCATCCCTGAAACGTTGTGCGAGGCATTCTACACCATCGGATAAGCCGCCAATGGCTTGGCACGACGCCAAAATGCCCACGCGTCGACACGGGTCAATGTCACATGATGGACGCCATCCGCAGCAAGGACATCCAGCCGCAACTTCCCGATCCTCCCGCCACGTAACGCCTGCCACAGCGGCTGCAGGTAACCGGCCTCGAACGCCTGCAACGCTTCACGCCAAGCGGTCAGGTCGCCACGCTGCAAGGCATGGCGCAAACCGTTCCAGACCAGCAATTGCTCCCCATCGCCGGCCGCATCCGGCCACCGGTCTGACCATCCGCTGAACGGCACACCGGCCGCGGCAGCGAACATGCCGACCAGGACATCATCGGAACATACATCGCGATAACGTGGCTGCGGCATTGCCGCATGGCCGCCACCCCACAGCCACACGCTGTTGACCGGCATTTCGCCGCGTGCCTCACGCCGCTCGTTCAGCTCGTGTGCGAACAGCAGCATCTGGATCTCGTTGAACAACTGCGTCCATCGCACCGCGTCCGCCCCTTGCGGCAACAGGCCGCGAACGTTGCGTCCAACCGCCTGGGACAGCGGCACTGTCTCGATCGCCGGCTCGGTGGCGAGGCGGACATACCAGCGTTGCGGGTGAGGCGCGAAGAACTCGATCCCCTCGCCGGAGAAATGCCGGTTCAGACTGGCGCAAAACTCGTTCGCCTCGTCCGCGCCCAGTGTCACCTCCTGCAATACCAACCGGTCGCGGTGCAGCTGCAGGTGCACCGGATCGGCGCGCAGCCAATGCCCCTCAGCCAGGCCGTCGAAGGCGGCGCCGAGCGAGGCGGTCCCGGCACTGGCAGGCAGACCGAACAATCCGGCCAGATGGCTCTCCTGCGTCATCGCCCCGACGGTCTCGCTGCGCCCGCGCGAAAGCATCTTCTCCAGCGCAGGCAGCCTCAGGCCGGCGCAAACCTCGGCGGCGAACTCACGGGGGAGGAACAGATCGGGAACAACCAGTCGGACGCTTCTCATGCGGCGAGTTTATCATCCCTGACACGCGACTCCTGCTTGTGGCACACTTACGCCCGTTCCAAACTTCGACATCCTTGCCTTGCAACCTTTCGAACTCCTCATCGGCCTGCGCTACACCCGAGCCAAGCGCCGCAACCATTTCATCTCCTTCATCTCGCTGATCTCCGTGCTGGGCATGGGACTGGGCGTGATGGCGCTGATCGTGGTGCTGTCCGTAATGAACGGCTTCCAGAAGGAGATCCGTGCACGCATGCTGGGAGCGTCGCCGCACCTCGAAGTAGTCGCCGATGGAGGCCGCCTGTACGACTGGCAGTCCGTGCTGGCGAAAGTCGCGCAGCACCCGCAGGTCGCCGCCGCCGCGCCCTACGTCAACGGCCAGGGCATGCTGTCCTTCGGCCAGAGCGTACAGGGCGTGATGGTGCGCGGCATCGAACCGGAACGCGAAAGCGCCATCACCGAACTCGCGGAGAAGATGAAAGTGGGCTCGCTGAGCGACCTGCGCAGCGGCGAATTCGGCATCGTGATCGGATCCGATCTCGCGCGTGCGCTGGGCGCACGCGTCAACGACAAAGTATTGCTGATCGCCCCGCAGGGGCAGATTACGCCCGCCGGCATGATGCCGCGCCTCAAGCAATTCCGCGTCACCGGCATCTTCGAGATCGGCATGGCGCCCTATGACAGCACCCTCGCACTGATCCACATGAACGATGCGCAGAAGCTGTTCCAACTCGGCGACGCGGTGACCGGCATCAGCACCAAGCTCCGCGACATCGAGCTCGCCCCTCGCGTCGCGCGAGAATTGCAGAATGAATTGCCGCCCGAGCTGTACGCCAGCGACTGGACGCAGCAGAACAGCAACTACTTCCGCGCGGTGCAGATGGAAAAGCGCATGATGTTCATCATCCTGTCGCTGATCGTCGCCGTGGCTGCGTTCAACATCGTCTCCACGCTGGTGATGGCGGTCACCGACAAGCAGGCCGACATCGCCATCCTGCGCACGCTCGGCGCATCGCCGCGCAGCATCATGCGCATCTTCATGGTGCAGGGCGTGATGATCGGCTTGATAGGCACGCTGCTCGGCGTGGTCGGCGGAGTGTTGCTGGCATTGAACATCAGCGCGGTGATCTCCTTCATCGAGCACCTGTTCGGCATCCAGTTCCTCGCCAAAGACGTGTACTACATCAGCGAGCTTCCCTCCGATCTGCGCTACACGGAGGTCATGCTGGTCGGTGGCATCTCCTTCCTTATCAGCCTGCTCGCCACGCTCTACCCCAGCTGGCGTGCTGCGCAGACCCAACCGGCGGAGGCATTGCGCTATGAATAAGCAGGATACTGGAATTGTCATTTCCTGCCGCGATCTGGCGAAGAACTATGTCATCGGCAAGACGGACGTGCCGGTGCTCAAGGGCGTGAACCTCGACGTGCAGCGCGGCGAGCGTCTCGCCATCGTCGGCGCGTCCGGGTCGGGCAAGAGCACGCTGCTGCACCTGCTCGGCGGACTGGATCAGCCCAGCGGCGGCAGCGTGCAAATACTCGGCCAACCGCTACAGACCATGAACGAGGCACAGCGCGGCGAGCTGCGTAACCGCGCGCTCGGCTTCGTCTACCAGTTCCACCACCTGCTGCCGGAATTCACCGCACTGGAGAACGTCGCTATGCCGCTGCTGATCCGCGGCATGAAGCGCGCCGATGCCGAACCTCGAGCTGCCGCGATGCTGGAACAGGTAGGGCTGGCGCACCGCCTCCAGCACCAGCCTGCCGAACTTTCCGGCGGCGAGCGCCAGCGCGCCGCAGTGGCGCGCGCTCTGGTCACCGAGCCGGCCTGCGTGCTGGCCGACGAACCGACCGGCAACCTCGACCGCAAGAGCGCCCAGGCGCTGTTCGAGCTGATGCAGGAACTGAATGCGCGGCTGAACACCAGTTTCATCGTAGTCACCCACGACCTCGATCTTGCGAACAGGATGCAGCGCAAGCTGCACCTGCTGGATGGCGTGCTGCAAGCCGGCTGACGCGCAAGCTTAAGGACGTACAGAGGCACGCTTCTTCGCGTGCTGCAGCGCCAGCCGGTAAAGTTCGGCCAGTTCCTCCCTCCCTACCTCGATTTCCTTGCCCATCTGACTGAGCGCCAGTTCGATGTCGGCCTGCTCGATAGCCGCGAACGGATCGTGCGTTGCGGTGACCGGCGGCACCGGATACTTCCTGTCGGGCAACAGGTTGTTGATCAGCAACGCCAGCAACAGGGCAATGCCGGCGTTGGTCGCCACGACGTACATTGCCCACTGCCAACCCATGCCGTGAAATTGCGCAGCGCTGAGCACGAGCGTGAGCGCCGTGGCGGCACCTGGCGGATGCAGGCAATGCATCAGCTGCATTGACAGGATGGCAGCGCCGACCGCAACAGCCGCCGCGAATACCGGATCCGGGATAAGCAGGCTGCAGCCCCACCCGGCCAGCGCCGAGACCAGGTGCCCGCCGAACAGGTTCCAGGGTTGCGCCACCGGGCTGTGCGGCGCGGCGAACAGCAGCACCGCGGAGGCCGCGATCGAACCCAGCATGAGCAGCGGGTAATGGACTTGCGGCATATAGTGAAGTGTCATTCCCAACAGCAGAATGGCCATGCCGCCGGCCAGGCCGTTGCGAAATTTCTCCGAAATAGGGACATGAGCGATATGGGGTCTGAATGAACGGATTATGTTGTTAATGCGCACACTGCCCCCAAGACAAGCGCTGATCAGCCATCTCAATGCTCCCTGCCATCCACGCGCGGCTGCATCAGCATCGGGATGTACCGCCATCCCAGCAGTGCAAAGCAGGCGAACCAGCATGATGCTGAGAGCGATATCCAGACCGTGTAGCTGGCCGGATATATCTGGGGCGCGAAGATGCGGAACACGAACGCCAGCATCATGAGATACAGCGCAAGCTTGTCGATGGCGTCGAACGTCACCTTTCTGCCGGTGTGCCCTTTGCTGATCCTGACCAGCATGGCCGGGATGATCAGTCCCATCGCACCGAAGGTGAAGACATGGATGGACATGGAGGCAAGCCACACGGAATCGGTTGCCAATCTGAAGGATTCGATCGCCAATTGCGCGACGATGGCGAGATAGCCCAGATACATGATGCCGATGTCGAGCCTGCGCATCGCCAGTTGCGGCTTCCAGTAGACCAGCCTCCCTGCCAGCAATACGGCGAGCAGCAAAGCGATGACTCCTGTTACCTGGGCGGGCAACAGGTCGGCGAAGACCAGCAGCAGAGCAAGCAGCTTGATCGCCATATCCAGCGGTGCATTGCGCAATATCTCGACCTGGAATGCGCCCTTCATGAAGTGACACAGCGTCCGCTCCAGCATCACCAGAAAGGCCACGCGAAACAGTCCCACCGCCATGCTCGCTCCGGCCTGGAAATGATCGGCACTCAGCATCAGGTTCTTGGCCAGCAGGAAGGCCGGAAGGATCAGCAGGAAAAAGAAGTTGTCGCGATAAGAGTCGGTCTTGCGGTTGCGGATCAATGTCCACAGCAGCGCCGCCACGATGCTCCCCAGGAACAGGTTGTTCGAGACGTAAAACAGCAGCGACGGCCATGTTCCCTCGTACCACATGCCCACTCTTTCAAACAGCCAGGCTGCGACGAGGAACATCAGCGCACGGCCGTGATAACCGCGAACCTGCACCCAGTTCCTGGTCGCGGTCAGCAGAAAGCCGCCGAGCACCGCCCAGCCGAAACCGAAGAACATCTCATGCGCATGCCACTGCACGATGGAGAACGTGTGGGCCGGTGCCGGAATGACGCCTGCATAGATCATGGCCCACAGCATAGGCAGCGTCATGCCTGCGAGGATAGCCAGAGTGAAGAACGGACGGAAACCTACCGACCAGAAGGGATGCGAGGACAGTTTCATTCGGATTGCTCGTGCCTGGTCGCGAGGTTCGCCTCCAGCGCCGGGAACAGCTCGCGCTCCTCGAAGCGCACATGCGCCGCCAGACACTTGCCGAAGTGGCCCAGCGTTGCCGCATCGTTACGTTGCAGTCCATCCAGCATGGCGTACAACTGCCGATGTTCGGACAGCGTGCGCTCTGCCAGCGGCTGTTCGCGCGTCCCGGTCAGGAGCGGCAACAGCGTCTGCTCCTCCATCTCGAAATGGGCTTTCAGTTCGCTTGCGCAGGCGACCGATGCGCGCAGGCAAGCCCGCTCCACTTCCGCCTCATCGGACGAACCCGCCGCCCGTTCGCACGCTTTCGCCAGCTTGAGCGCTGAATGGTGTTCGCGGGACAGCGGTTGCAGTGCCGGACTGCGTTGCATGGAACTGACTAGACGCGTTTGAAATCGAGTGCGATCTGGCCGGGTTCGCGGGAGACGTAACTGATCTCGATGTTGTCGCCGTAACGCTGCTGCAATTGCGCGAGCAACGGCAGCGGATCGTGGTCGTTGAGGAAACGCATGGTCTCCCCGGCATTCAGCGAATCCAGTGCACCGAATATCGCCGCGTGCCGGAAGCGCTTGGCGACGCCGCGCGCATCAAAGGGATAGCGCATATCGAAGGAAATCGTGTTGGAACAGTCGTGTGTCATGCCAGCCTCCTGTGAAGATGATTTGCTATCGCATGGAAAATATCAGGATAGTTCCAATGCGCTTTTTTCAGTCTTGATGGCCTTGGGAAAAAGGATCGTATTCTCCAGATGCATGTGCTGGAACAGATCGCTCACCAGTTCGCGCAACCCCGCATACAGCGCTGTGTAACTGGTGCAGGCACCGGGCGGCAGGCTGAATTCGTTGGTGATCTTTAACATCCTGCACAGGATAAGGTCATCGGTCTCATGCTCACTCATCATCATGCGGATGGGATTGGCGACCGTACCGAAAGGCGGGACCGGAACGTTCCCTTCCGCTTCCAGAGTGCGAATGTAGGGGAACAGGATATTCTCCTCCTTCATCAGGTGCATGTGCATATCGTCACGCAACCTGACATACAGATCGCGCAGTTCGGCCAACTCCGGATGGCTTCCGCCATGGACGCGCACCACCTTCTCGAGCAATGGATACAACTCTTCGAGAGCAGTCTTGGTATAGGCGTGATGCTTCTGCAGCAGGTGGTCGATCAAGGCATTCAGACTGCTTTCGTTCCAGTTGCTGTCAGATTGATTGGCGTTAATTTCACTCATGCGCTGCTCTCCCGGATTGTTCGTGGATATATACATTCATTATTTGCGAATCATATTGGCGACAACGATTAAACTCAACCCTTGCCCTTGAAGGGTTGATAAATGATTACGCGAGAAGATCGGCCAGGGAGCTTTGATCGAGCGAGGCGAGGAAAGCATCCTGGGCCTGACTGAACACCCCTTTCAGGCGACAACGGGGCAACAGGGGACAGGAATCGGTTGGGGCGTCGCCCTTCATGCATACGACCAACGCAAGGTTGTTTTCCATCAGCCGGACGACTGTGCCGATGGAAAGGTCGCGGGGTTCCAGCGCCAGTCGGACGCCGCCGTTTCTGCCTCGCTCGCTGACGAGCAGATTGGCGCCGACCAGCGTCATGACGACCTTCATCAGGTGGGTCTTGGAGATGTTGCACGCGGTAGCGACTTCCTGGATCGTGGCGGTTGCATTCTTCTGACCAAGGTAGATCAGGGTGCGCAGAGCAATGTCAGTAGAGACCATCAGTTGCATGAAAACGATATCCCGAAGAGGGTTATAACCGGGGCTGATTATAAGGTTTAGGGGTAAGGCGCATTGGGCATTTTTTGAGCGAAAGCCCAATGAAAACGCCCCAGTGTCCGTGCCTGACGGCACAAATACTGGGGCGCATGATTCCGAAAAACTACATATGGCTGGCAGTAAAGGACGTGAACACCGGCAGCGCGACGATGAATGACACCACGGCCGCTACAACCCAACGAACAAACTTTGCGATACTGTCATAAGCCTTTTTCATTTTTGTCACCTCGTGGAAGTTGAAACAAGCGCTCGGCCATCCCTGCGACCGAACGTTACTTCAGACCGAGGTGCCGAAACCGAGTTCCGTCGTTAACAAAACCTTCACATTCCCGAATCGTTGCGGCGCGAAGAGGTCGCCCTGCTGCGCCGCCGCTTGCGCCACTTGTAAACCACCGCCACATACCATGCCAGGCGCACGACGAGATAGCCGCCTAGCGCCAACCCCATCGCCAGCAGCGGCAAGCCGACCAGCAGCGGCTCGCCCAGCGTCGCCACCCATGTCCATAACTCGCCCAGCCAGTTACCCCAATGGAATTCCGGTAAAGCCGGATGCTCGGCTGCCCCGCCGTTGCGTGCGCCGATCACCCAGGCTCCGATCTCGTAGGCCGCAAGATACAAGGGCACGATGGTGATGGGATTGGTATAGAGCGTGGTGAGCAACGCCAGCGGGAGGTTGACGCGCAGTAGCACCGCCAGCAATGCCGCGGTGGCCATCTGCAACGGCCCGGGAATCAGGCCGCAGAACAGCCCGACCGCGATGCCGCCTGCCACCGAACGGCGGTGCAGGTGCCACAGGTTTGGATGGTGCAGCCAGCCGCCGAACGGTTTCAGCCAACGATGTTCCTTCACCGTATCGTGATGCGGCAACAGCTTGCGGAAGAATTTGCGCATGGCGCCATTCTACGGCAGACGCTTCGCAGCTAGCCATGCCATGGTTACCTTATCTGCGTTTTCGGCTTCCATATGCAGTTCCCGCCGGGCCAGCCCCGCTCTCCATACGCGGCATCGAACCTCGCCGACGTTGACACTCTGTTTTGCAGAGAAGTACACTCTGCAAAACAGAGTTACCAACAGGGGGTTACATGCCGCAACTTGCCACGCAACAACTCGACTCCATCCATGCCATGCTGTCCGCCGGACACCGCAACCTGCGCATCGAACGGCATAGCCTGGTGCTATGGGGCGCGAGCAGCGGTGGGCTGATTCTGGCCAGCAACAGCATTCTCACCCCCGAACAATTCCCGGTGCTGGAGCAACGGGCGATAGCATGGCTGATCCTGCTTGCGCTCACCCTCTCCGGCGTCAGCCTGTTCGACTGGCATCTCACCCGCCGCGCCAAGCAGGCACGCGACGAAGCCTGGTCGTTCATCCACAGGCAAGTTCTCAAGGTGTGGTGGCTGCTGATGTCGGTCGGCGTGCTGCTGACCTTCGCCACATTCTTCTACGGCGGCGGCTACATGATCTTCGCCGCATGGGTGGTGCTGACCGGACTCGGCCTGTACGTCCACGGCCTGTTTTCCGAAGAATTACTGGAGTGGTCGGGCGCGCTCATCATCGCCATCGGCATCGGAATGCTCGCCTTCCGCCTGAACTTCATCGCCTCGCAATGGGTCGCAGCCTCCACCCTGGGGTTGGGGCTGCCGTTGCTGGCCGCCATGCTGGATCGCGGACGGGAACGCCCCGCGTGGCTGCGGATGGTGCAATCCGTGGGCTGGCTGCTGTGCGTGCTGATCCCGCCGCTGCTGGCGCAACGACTAGCCAGCGCCAGCGTACCGACCGAGGCGCCGCTGGTGTCGCTGGAAGAGTTCCGCAAACAGCCCGTCGCGCAACAGGTCATCCTCCTGCCCGCCGGCAGCAGCATTCCGGTCAAGGTCGAAGTCTCCGGCAACGTGTTCCGCGCCAGCAACGCATCGGTACTGCCGCTGGTGCTGAACGAGCCGCTCGAAATCATGATGAACAACGGCCAGCCCACCGGCGACTGGCGCTTTCCCGGCGATAGCTGGGCATTGGCGCACGAAACCAACTGGATTCGCATACCTTGGATCAAGGCAGAACTGCTTCCGCAAACCGGTCCGGAAATACGCGCCAGCCTGGTCGTCGAGACTCATCATCAGTCCACCCACTAACCGCCAAGGAGACACGCATGAAACTCGCCCGCATTTTGTTCGCCGCCGCCACTTGCGCCACCCTCACCGCCTGCGCCGGGCTACCGCCCAGCACTGCCGAAATTTCCAAAGCGCCGAAAATCCAGTTTGGCCAGACGCTCCCGGAAGGCGACAACTACGTCCTGCATTTCCCGGCAGGCACGCCGCTGCCGGTATCCACCGTGGTAGACGGCAACCTGTTCGAGCATGAAGGACAGGCAACGCTGCATGTCACGCTCAAGCGCGATGTGTATATGTTCCGGCAGTTCGCCAGCTTCGATGGGCAGAACTGGCAGCCCGCTCGCAAATTGATCGAAACTCACCTGGAACTCCGGATTCCGCAGAAAGACGGCAGCAATGCCGGATACCTGCACATCCAAATGGATCAGAAATAGCCCCCCAATCATGGACATACTCGACCCCCTGCTACACCAGCCGCTACGCACCCAGCTCGCCGCCTTCCTGGCGGGCGCGGGTGAAGTCACGTTCACCGAACTCAAGCGGCAACTGGATGTGTCCGACGGCAACCTGGATTCGCACCTGAAGAAACTGATTGCCGCCGATTACGTGAAAGTCCGCAAGGACGACAGCGGCGGACGCACCCAGTCGTACTATGCGCTCACCCCCGCGGGGCGGGAGGCATTGCACGTCTACGTCGTGGCCTTGCAGAAGCTGCTGCCGTTCGATGACAAGAAAACCAACATCTCGAAACCAGTGCTGCGCACGACCTGAGACGGTATTGATGGAACACGCCTCGACCTCGGAAGTGAATAATTCCGGCGTGCGCCGCCTCGCCTGGCCGTTCGCGCTTTCCTTGCTGTTGCACAGCATCGTGCTGGTGCCAGTGATTTGGAATAGCGTCCCAAGTCCCGCAAGTCACAAGCCCGACTTGACGATCAGTTTAGATTCCATGTCCGTGGCCCCGGCCCATCGGAATCAGCGTGAGGAGCGACCCGCGCAAGAAACCACGCTCAAAGCGATCTCCCGCCCCCCATCAGAACCTGCCACACCAAAAATCGAAATGCCTGAAGCGCACACGCCGCCCCGAGCCGCGAACCATCTCGACACCAGTCAATTGCTCAGCCAGGCCCGCGAGTATGCCGCCCATGAATACCATGGCTCAGCACCCGCACGGATGCCGAATGGCGATTATTACGGCACTTACACCGGAGACGATAGCGGCACATTCTTCTTCCATCTCAATGAAGAAGGACATGCTTCCGGAACAGGACAATCCGGCATCCACGGCATCAGCTTTGTCATTGCAGGCAACGCAACCGGGGACGGACACGTACAAATGTACGGCAAGGGAATGGCCGGCGCAGCCAGATTCGATGGTCAACTCAATGTCAAAACCCGTGAAGTGACCGGCACATGGTCGGCGGCAGGCATAGGCCGCGGCTCGTTTGCGGGACGTCACGAGTAGACCGGCTCATCAGACTCATAACCATCGACACATCGATCATGGAAAAGAACCCATCTTTCGCTTCGCACAGGACAATTTCGGCACTGATATTTTCCGGAATGCTATTGATCTCGGGATGCTCGACGACCGCCGTACACCCGGCACTGAATGCGGCAGGCAATTTGCCGGAGTTGATTCCGGTGCGGGACTTTGTCGCAAATCGCGGCAGCAATTTCGGCTATAGAATTTCGCCGGACGGCAAGAAGCTGGCATGGATTGCCGTCAAAGGCGTTTCACTCCACATCTTCATCAAAGACCTCGAGCGCGACACCACGCGCACCTTGCCGGCAGGCAATTTTTATGGCGAGTTCGAATGGGCGCAGGACAGCCGCCGCATTATTTTCGCCCGGCATCAAGGCGATGAAAATATGATGTATGTCACGCTGGACACCGAACAACCGGATGACAATCCGCAGGTCGTGTTCATTTCGCCGGGGCATGGCGTGAAGGCGCAATTCGCCCGCACCATCCCCAACGATCCGGCGCATGTCCTGATCGCCCACAATCAGCGCGACAAGACCGTGTTCGATTTATTCCGGGTCAACATCGATACCTTCCAGCAAACCCTGATTGCGGAAAATCCCGGCAATGTGTCCGAATGGCTGACCGACCCGCACGGCGAACTGAAGGGGCGCATCGTCAAACAGGAGGACGCATCCGCACTCGAATTCCGGCAGCCGGACACGGCAAGCTACCAGCCGCTCTACCGATGGTCGGCACGCGACGAGGTGCGGTTCGTCAGCATCGCCGATGCGGGCGCCAAACTCTATTTGCTCTCCAATAAAAACCGGGACCGGCTGGCCCTGATCGAACTCGCCACCGCATCGGGCGAAGAGAAACTGGTTTACGACGCCCCGCTGGTCGATGTCTCGGGCATATACGCGCATCCGCTCACGGGAGAGCCGCTGATCGCCAGCACCGAACCGGGCTACCCCGAGGCGGCGATACTCGCTCCGTCCCTGAAGGCATCTTTCGGTTTCCTGAATAACCATCCTTCCGCGCGATTCGACATACTTGGCAGCGACGCCCGGTTTCACCGGCTGACGCTCGCTTCGTCCACCGACAAAGGCACCGAATGGTATCTCTACGATGTAGAGCGCGATCGGCTTGAAAAGCTGGGAGCCACGCCGAGCATGGCCTTCAGGGACACGCTGGCGGACATGACGCCCATCGAAATCGCCAGCCGGGATAACGTAACCTTGCGCGGTTACCTGACGCTGCCCAAAGGTGCGCCTCCGGGTCGCTTGCCCATGGTGCTGCTGGTACACGGCGGCCCTTGGTGG
This sequence comes from Ferrigenium kumadai, assembly GCF_018324385.1. Taxonomy (NCBI): domain Bacteria; kingdom Pseudomonadati; phylum Pseudomonadota; class Betaproteobacteria; order Nitrosomonadales; family Gallionellaceae; genus Ferrigenium; species Ferrigenium kumadai. The sequence continues at coordinate 1,676,895 of NZ_AP019536.1, forward strand.
CGCGATGAGTGGCAGTACAACAGCGAGGTGCAATTCCTCGCCAATCGCGGTTACGCGGTGCTGCAAATCAATTATCGCGGCTCGACCGGTTATGGCCGCCGCTTTCAAGAACTGGCTGTCGGCGAGTTCGCGAGCAAGATGCACGACGACCTGCTGGACGGGATCAAATGGGCGATCGATAAAGGCATCGCCGACCCGGACAAAATCGCCATTGCGGGCGGCAGCTACGGCGGCTACGCGGCCTTGGTCGGACTGGCCTTTACGCCAGAAACTTTTGCCTGCGGCATCGACCTTTTCGGCCCGACCGATTTAGCGAAACTCGTCGAAGATTTCCCGCCTTACTGGAAACTCGAAATGAATCTCTGGCATCGCTATGTGGGCGACCCGGGCAAACCGGCAGATCGTTTAGCCATGCAGGAAAAGTCCCCGTTGTACAAGGCGGACAGCATCACCAAACCGTTGCTGGTTATCCAGGGCGGACGGGATGTCAGGGTGAAACCCGAGCAAAGCATCATGCTGGTAAACAAGTTGCGGCAATCCGGCAAAACAGTCGATTTCTGGCTGGTTCCCGACGAAGGCCATGGCATCACGCATTGGCCGCACAGACTGGAACAGTTCAGGCGGACGGAAGACTTCCTGTCCGGCTGCCTGGGCGGCAGAAGCGGCGGTTTCGATTTCTACCAGTTAGGGGCATGGCTTTTTTAGCAGGCGAATTACCATCGCGCCCCGCACTACGCCAACTCGCGCCTTTCATTTTTCTGTCGCTGTTGCTGCATGGCGCGCTGTTGCTGGTCGTGCGTCCGCCGACCAACAACCCCATCGCCAAGCCGCATCCGCTGGAAGTCTACTTCACCTTGCCCGCCGTTATCGTACCGGCCCGTAGCGCAGACACGGTGCCCGCCACAGAACCTCGCTACCACGCAGCCCGGACGCATGTTGCCCGGTTTGCCGGGCAAGCGGGTTCGGCATCGCCTTCCGCTGCGAAAAATACTGTCGATCAACCGGATTTCAACCCGCAGCAATTGATCGAGTCGGCCAAAAGCATGGCGCGTGACGAAGCCAGAAAAACCGAGCAGCAACTTGCCGCCCAGGAAAAGAAAAATCTCAACACACCGCTCGGCTCGCTGGAGCAATATCTGCGGCAATCCCACAAGGAACAACGCCTCGCCAACGGCATGCTGAAGATCACCACCGAGGCGGGCTCGGTCTGCTTTCAACCTGTCCCGTATTTCGCGCGCGACCAGGCGGGTTTGTACGGCATTCCCATGACCTGTCCTTGATGACTTCAGGTCATCCGCATTAACAGGCTGTTAACGCCATGCCGATTCGGCGTTACTCTATGCGTCATGGCTACTTTCGCCATCTCCTTCGCGTTCGGCATCTGGCTGCTGCAACAGCAGGCAGTGCTGCCGGATTTTGCCTGGGCATGGCTGCTGGCCGCTTCTCCGCTCGTCCTGTTCGTGCCGCGCCGAAACGTCACCGCACGGATGATCCATGCCCTGCTGATCGCGGCCTTCGCCGGCGGGATCGGTTTCTACTACTCGGCTTGGCAAGCCGGACAACGCCTGGCTATTAGCCTGCCGGACGAATGGCAAGGGCGCGACATCGTGGTGAGCGGCGTCATCGCCGACTTGCCGCGCGCCCATGAGCGAGGACTGAGCTTCACCTTCGATGTCGAACGCACGCTCACGCCGCAAGCCGTCGTGCCGCCGCATATCCTTCTCAGCACCTATCAGGACGACAAGACACCGCCACTGATCCTGCATGCCGGCGAACGCTGGCACTTCACCGTGCGCCTCAAGCAACCGCACGGCACGGCGAACCCGTCGGGTTTCGATTTCGAGGCATGGGCACTGGAACGAGGCATTCGCGCGGTTGGCTATGTGCACAACTCCAAAAAGCTTGTGGCCGGGCACCCGAAGGGCGACAACGTGCGGCTCGACGAGTTGGCGGAAGGATTTGGCTATCGCCTCGAGACCTGGCGCGAAGCGGTGCGCGACAAATTCGCAGCCACGTTGGGCAGCGCGCCCTATTCCGGCGTGCTGACCGCGCTGGCCGTCGGCGACCAGCACAGTATCCCGCCCGATCAATGGCAGGTATTCACCCGCACCGGGGTGAACCACCTGATGTCCATCTCCGGCCTGCACATCACCATGCTCGCCAGCCTTGCCTTCGCCGTCGTTTGCTGGCTGTGGCGGCGCAGCATGCGGCTGACCCTGTGGCTGCCCGCACGCAAGGTCGCGGCATTGGCCGCACTGCTCACCGCCTTCTCCTATGCGCTATTATCCGGCTTCGCCGTCCCCGCCCAACGCACCGTGTACATGGTCGGCGCAGTCGCCGCCGCGCTGTGGCTGAACCGCAACTTCTCGCTCGGGCAGTTGCTCTCCATCGCGCTGATCGGCGTTCTCATTCCCGATCCCTGGGCAGTGCTATCGGCCGGTTTCTGGCTGTCGTTCGGCGCGGTTGCGCTCATCCTCCTCGTGACGGCACACCGTGTCCGCCCGCCGCACTGGCTGTCGCAATACGCTACGGTGCAATGGGCCATGACCGTCGGCCTCACCCCGCTGCTGCTCGCACTGTTCCAGCAGGTATCTCTGGTCTCGCCCCTGGCCAACGCGCTCGCTATCCCGCTGGTAAGCCTGATCGTCGTGCCGCTCACCCTGCTCGGCGCAGCGCTGCCCATTGAAATGCCGTTATGGCTGGCACACATCGCGATGGACGGCACGATGCATTTTCTCGAATGGCTCAATGCCCTGCCGCAAGCGGTGTGGACGCAACACGCGCCGCCGGCTTGGACCATCGCCGCAGCCATGCTGGGCGTATTCTGGCTGCTGCTGCCGCGAGGCTTTCCGGCGCGCTGGCTGGGTGCGCCCCTGATGCTGCCGATGTTCCTCAATGCCCCCGAGCCGCCCCCGCCCGGCATGTTGCGCCTGATCGTGTTCGACGTCGGACAGGGACTCGCCGTCGCCGCCCAGACAAACGACCACGCGCTGCTGTATGACACCGGCCCGGATTTCAGCGGCGAAGCCGACAGCGGGAACCGCATATTGGTCCCAGCCCTGCGAGCGGCAGGCATAGCCAAACTGGACGGCCTGATGCTTAGCCACGACGACCTCGACCACACAGGCGGCACGGCTTCCGTCATGCAGGCCATACCAATCGGCTGGATCTCCGCCCCCATGAACCCGAACCATGCGCTGTTGCAACAAACAACGGATGCCCGGCCTTGCCAGGACGGCCTGCGCTGGGATTGGGACGGGGTGAGGTTCGAGGTGCTGCACCCGGAGCCCGGCGGAACCGGCTCGAAGCCTCACGACAACGACCAGAGCTGCGTGCTGCGCATCAGCGCCGGCCGTCAACACATCCTGCTGGCGGGGGATATTGAGAAAGAAACCGAACAACGACTGCTCAGGCTGCATGCCGACCAGCTTGCTACCAGTCTGCTGGTCGTGCCCCACCACGGCAGCAAGAGTTCATCCGGTCACGATTTCATCGCGGCCACGCTGCCCGACTACGCGGTATTCACCGTCGGCTACCGCAACCGCTTCGGCCATCCCCGGAAAGAAGTGCTGCAACGCTACACCGATACCGGCGCGCAACTGCTGCGCTCGGACGAGGACGGAGCGATCTTGGTCGAGATGGATACACGGGGAATCAAGGTAGAACGCTACCGCAAGACTCACGCGAGATACTGGCAGCACCATCCCGGCGAGGGGGTATGAGCCTCAACTGAAATTTTTTGAGTTAGTCCGGAACTATTTCGAAATGCCCCTGTCTTCAGCTACAGGTAGCGAAAGCTGCCACACGTTTCTCCTCCCTGAGCGTGTAGTCTTAACTTTCTCTCTGTTGGTTAAGACCTTTGCCCCTGATCCCCTTTGGCTCAGGGGCATTTTTTTGCCCACGGGATTCAGGATCCGGATTGCCGTGACGACAGCCTTGCTGAAAGCGCCGATAGCGAGCGATATCCCTTCCACAATTTCCAGCCGGTTTTTGCCAACCCCGTCAGGCTGCGCCTCCGCCATACCACCAACGCAACCACACTGGCGACCACCACCGGCCTGGAGATCAACAAATGCAACGCTCCCATTCCCTGATCGGCCAGCGCCAGCGGCGCCTGCCATCGAGCGCCGATCTGGGCAACCTGCTCGCGTTGCGCATCGATCTTCGCCAGCAGCTCGCCGCGACGTTGCATCACGGCGAACAATTGCCTATTCATGGTTCGCCCCCAGATGGGCTCTATCCTTGGCCAGTTCACTGAGGCTGGCGGAGAACAGCTTGGGTTTGGCCTTCGCCCTGCTGCGCAGCAGCATCGCCATCACCGTACCCGATGCAAAAAAGAGCACAGTGAGCCCCCCGACTACCGCGAGGCGGTGATCGTCCCAGAACAGCACCACGATGAATACGGTGAGCAGCAGTATGCCCATGCCGAAGCAGAACAAGGCGGCCAAAGCAAAAAAGAGCATCTGCGTCAGCCGCAGACGCTCTTCCTGCAACTCGTTCGCCAGCAGTTCAAGCCGCGTCGAAACGATCGAAGTCAGCGTGCACAACAACCGCTTGGCTGACCCCAGCAGACCTGCACCGGTCTCCTGCATCGTTAGCGGCTACGCGAGATCAGCATGCCGATAAGCAGGCCCGCCCCGGCTGCGATGCCGATGGACTTCCACGGATTCTCGTGCACATACTCGTCGGTCGCCTTGGCCGCCAGCCTGGTCTTCTCGACCACCGCTTGTTCAGCGGAAGCGAGACGCTCCCTGGCGACATCCAGACTTTCCTGGATGCGCTCGCGCGCCGAGGCGACCTTGTCGCCAGCCTGACCGGCCGTTGCGCGCAACAACTCCTCAGCATCCGCCACTATCACGCGCAAATCCTGCATGAGTCTTTCCTTGCTGACTTCACCTTCCACGCCTGCCAATTTTGTGCTCATGATCGACTCCTTTAGAACAGTAAATTAAGAACTGCGATTGGATGCTGCTCAGCTGCCCGGCGACTTCCGGATAACTTATCACCTTTGTATTCCTAAAAACCCGGAACGTCAATCAGGACTATTGCCTATTCGTTCCTTCCCTCCATAGCCATGGCAAAGCCACGCAGAGGGTGGCCGATCAAGGAAAGCTGCAACGGCAAGCATCGGTGAGATGCGGGCAAGGCCGGCGGACGTTCAGTCTTGCGGAGAAACGCTGGACAGCAACTGACGGGTGTAGTCGTGATGCGGAGAGTTGATGATGGTTTCGGCCGGCCCTTGTTCGACGATGCGACCGGCCTGCATCACGGCGATACGGTGCGACATGGCGGCGATCACTTCGAGGTCGTGGCTGATCAGGAGATAACTCATGCCGTGCCGGGCCTGCAGGCCGGCAAGCAGTTCCAGCACCTGCTTTTGCACCGAGGCGTCGAGCGCACTGGTCGGCTCGTCGAGCACGACCAGTTGCGGCTCGAGGATGAGGGCGCGCGCGATCGCGATACGCTGGCGCTGGCCGCCGGAGAATTCATGCGGATAACGCACCAGCACCTCAGCCCCCATCCCCACTTCCTGCAGCGTCTGCGCAATGCGCCAGCGGCGCTCGGAAACCGGCATGCCGGGATGGTGCAGCGCCAAGCCCTCCCCGACGATCTGTTCGATGGTCATGCGCGGCGACAGGCTGGCGAAGGGGTCCTGAAACACCACCTGCATGCGGGCTCGAAGTGCGCGCAACTTTGCCGATGGTACGCGCGGCATGGGTTGCCCGTCGAAGAAACAGTCGCCTTGGGCGAGCGACTGCAAGACCAGCAAAGCCATCGCCAGTGTCGACTTGCCGGAACCGGATTCGCCGACGATACCCAGCGTTTCGCCGCGTTTCAGGGTCAAGCTGACGTCGTCGACCGCGGTGAATGTCTTTTTCCTGAACCAGCCGACCGGATAGGAGAATTCGACTCGCAGACTGTCGCCGCGCAGAAGATCGGATGCGGCCTCCTGTTCTGCCGAAAGCGGCCGCACCATCTTCCTTGGGCGACTATCGAGCAGCCGTTGGGTATAGGGATGCTGTGGCGAGGCGAACAATTGTCCGGTCTCCGCCAGTTCGACCAGGCGCCCGGACTGCATCACACCGACCCGGTCGGCGAAGCGGCGCACCAGGTTGAGGTCGTGGGTGATGAGCAGGATGGCCATGCCGTATTCGCGCTGCAACCCATCGAGCAGATCCATGATCTGGGTGCGGATGGTCACGTCCAGCGCGGTCGTCGGCTCGTCGGCGATCAGCAGTTTCGGGCGGCAGGCCAGCGCCATGGCGATCATGGCACGCTGCCGCTGGCCGCCGGAGAGCTCGTGCGGGTAACTTGAGAAACGCCGCTCCGGCTCGGTGATGCCGGTGTGGCCGAGCAATTCGATGCCGCGCGCCCGCGCGGCGGTGTAGTCCATCCCCTCGTGCAGCGAGAGCACTTCGACGATCTGCTCGCCGATGCGCATCAGCGGATTCAGCGCAGTCATCGGCTCCTGGAAGATCATCGCGATGTCCTTGCCGCGTATGCCGCGCAGCCGCCGTTCGCTGGCACTCACCAGATCCTCGCCCTCGAACAGCACTTCGCCGCTGGAGCGCGCGTTGGCGACCAGCCGCAGCAACGAGAGCGCCGTGACGCTCTTGCCCGAACCCGATTCGCCGACCAGGGCGAACTTCTCGCCCGGTTTCAGCGTGAACGAAACGCCGTCGACGGCGCGTGGCGCATCAGCCTGATCGCCGAAACTGACATCAAGATTGCGGACTTCAAGTAAGTCGGTCATCTCACGCTCCCCGATTTGCGCGGGTCGAATGCGTCGCGCAGCGCTTCGCCAATGAACACCAGCAACAGCAGCGTGACGAACAGCACGACGAACGCGGCGAGTCCTATCCACCAGGCATCGAGATTGTCCTTGCCCTGCGCCAGCAACTCGCCCAGGCTGGGGGTCGAGGGCGGCACGCCGAGACCGAGGAAGTCGAGGCTGGTCAGCGCGGTGATGGCGACGCTCATGCGGAACGGCAGGAAGGTGATGACCGGCGTCAGGCTGTTCGGCAGGATGTGCCGCCACATGATCTGGCGGTTGCCCAGCCCGAGTGCGCGCGCCGCACGCACGTAGTCGAGCTGGCGGTTGCGCAGGAACTCGGCACGCACGTAGTCGGCCAGCGCCAGCCAGCCGAACAGCGAAAGCAGGATGAGCAGCAGGGAGATGCTGGGCTGGAACAAGGAAGCGAAGATGAGCAGCAAATAAAGCTCGGGCAATGACCCCCATATCTCGCTGAAGCGCTGCAGGTAAAGATCGACGCGCCCGCCGAAGTAGCCCTGGATGGCGCCGGCCAATACGCCCAACACCACGCCGATGATGGTCAGCGCCATGCCGAACAGCACCGACACGCGGAAGCCATAGAGAGAGCGCGCCAGCACGTCGCGCCCGCGATCATCCGTGCCCAGCCAATTCTCCGAGCTGGGCGGAGCCGGATTGGGCCGTGTCGCGAAATAATTGAGCGTGTCGTAACGGTACGGGTTCGGCGGATAGACCGCCCAGTTGCCGGGACGGGAAAACTGCTCGCGAATGAAGGGATCGAGGTAATCGGCGGGTGTCGGGAAGTCGCCGCCGAACGTGCTTTCCGGGTAATCATTCCACAGCGGGAAATACAGTTCGCCCTCGTAGGAGGCGACCAGCGGGCGATCATTGGACAGCACCTCGGCGAACAGGCTGAGCACGAACAGCGCGGAGAAGATCAGCAGGCTGGCATAACCCAGGCGGTTCCGGCGGAAACGCCGCCAGCGCTGCTGGTTTGGCGACAGCGCCGGTAGGTCGGGTTTCAACCCGACCATCTCCTCAGGCGCTTGGACTGCCTGTCGGGTTGAAACCCGACCTACGTCTACGTCTTTCCCGCTCACTGCCCCACTCCCTCGAACTTCACGCGCGGATCGGCGAGCACGTAGCTGACGTCGGATACCAGCTTGGCGAACAGACCGGCCAGGGTGAAGATGAACAGCATCCCCATCACCACCGGATAGTCGCGCTGCATGATGGCGTTGTACGACAGCAACCCCAGACCGTCGAGCGAGAACAGCGTCTCGATCAGCAGGCTGCCGGTGAAGAATGCGCCGATGAAGGCGGCGGGAAAACCCGTCAGCAGCGGCAGCAAGGCGTTGCGGAAGATGTGCCGGTACAGCACGGCGCGCTCCGGCAATCCCTTGGCGCGCGCGGTGAGCACATATTGCTTGCGGATCTCCTCGATGAAGGTGTTCTTGGTGAGCATGGTGATGACAGCAAAAGCGCCGACCACTTCGGCGAACACCGGCAGGGTGATGTGCCACAGGTAATCGGTCACCTTGCCGACCAGCGAGAGCTGCTCCCAGTTATCCGAAGTCAGCCCGCGCAGCGGGAACCATTGCAGGAAGCTGCCGCCGCCGAACAGCACCAGCAGCACCACGCCCAGCACAAAGCTGGGGATGGCGTAACCGCTCAGGATCAGGAAGCTGGTCGCGGTATCGAAGCGCGAGCCTTCACGCACCGCCTTGGCGATGCCCACCGGAACCGACACCAGATAGGTGATGACCAGCGTCCACAAGCCCAGCGAGATCGACACCGGCATCTTTTCCTTGATCAGCTCCCACACCGATTTCTGGTGGAAGAAGCTGGTGCCCAGGTCGAAGGTCGCAAAGCCCTTGAGCATGATCCAGAAACGCTCGGGCGCGGGTTTGTCGAAACCGTACAGCGCCTTGATCTCGGCCATACGCTCCGCATCGATACCCTGTTGTCCGCGATAGAAACTCTGCCCACCGCCGCCCGCCTCCTGGCTGCCGTGCCCCTTGCCGCGCAACTCGCTGACCATCTGCTCGACCGGCCCGCCGGGAACGAACTGGATGACGGTGAAGGTCAGCAGGAGGATGCCCAGCAAGGTGGGGATCATCAGCAGCAGGCGCTTGGCCACGTAATGGATCATCGGCGGCTCCCCTCTCCCGCAGGCTTCTTCCACCAGGTCGCCACCGACCAGTCCTCGATGCGGTAGAACTTGGGCAGCACTTTGGGATACGCCAAGGTGCTGCGATAGGAGACACGGTGCGCGTTGCTGTAGAAATGAGGCACGATGTAATAGCCCAAGCGCAGCAGGCGGTCGAGTACGCGCACCAGCGTCACCAACTCGTCGCGGTGCTCGGACTGGACGATGCGCGCCAGCAGCGCATCGATGACCGGATCGGCCACACCCATGGCGTTGTTCGAGCCCGCTTGGTCGCGACTGGCGGAGCCAAAGTAATCGAACAGCTCGTTTCCGGGGCTCTGCGAGCCGGGCATCAGCGCCCATACCATGTCGTAATCGAAGTTCTCGGCCTTGCGCTGGTATAGCGCGGGGTCGTAAATGCGGTAGTTCATCTCGATGCCCAGCTTTTCCAGGTTGCGCGCATAGGGTGCCGATGCACGCTCCTGCATGCGGTCCTCCAGCATCATCTCGAACTGGAAGGGCTCACCCTGCGCATTGCGCAACGCGCCGTCGCGGTAGGTCCAGCCGGCCTGGGCCAGCAGCTCGCGCGCCTTGCGCAGGTTGTCGCGCAGCGAATGCGGCGGCAGCGTGGTAGGCGGCGGAGGGATCTCGTCGAACACCTCAGCCGGCACCTTGTCGCCGAAGCGCGCCTGCAGCTCGCGCAGCACGGCCAATTCCTTCGCATCGGGCTTGCCGGTAGCCGCCATCTCGGTGTTGGTGAAATAGCTGGGGCTGCGGGTATACAGGTTGAAGAACAGCTGGCGGTTCATCCACTCGAAATCCATCGCCAGCCCCAGCGCCTGTCGCACGCGCCGATCCTGAAACAGTGGATGGCGCGTATTCATCGCGAAGCCCTGCCACCCGGCCCCGTTCCGGTGAGGGAACAGCGCCTTGATCAAATCGCCGTCATCCCAGTGCTTGCCCTGATGGTTGCGCGCCCAGTTCTTGGACGAGTTCTCCTGGATCAGATCGATCTCACCGGCCTTCAGGCCCTCCATGCGCGCCAGCGTGTCCCGGTAATAGCGGTAGGTGATGCGCTCGAAGTTGAACATGCCCTTGCGCGCCGGGTGTTCATTCGCCCAGTAGTCGTGGTTGCGCCGATAGGTGATACGTTTGCCGAGATCGAAGGACTCCACCACGTACGGGCCGGATGCGATGGGCGCGTCCAGCGTGATCTTGTCGAAGGACTTGCCGCCGCCCCACTTGCGCGAGAACACCGGCAACTGGCAGACGATGATGCGCAGCTCATGGTTCTTGCGCCTGAACTCGGCGCGCACGGTGTGATCGTCGACCACCACCATCTGCTTCACATCGGACCAGTACTGGCGATACAGCGGCGCGGCCTGCTTGCTCACCAGCTGGTCGAAGGAATATTTCACATCCGCGGCCGTCACGGGGTCGCCGTTGGAAAAGCGCGCCTTGCGGTCCAGGCGAAAGGTCATTGACAGCTCGTCCGGAGCCAGCGCGATGTCCTCGGCAAGCAGGCCGTACATGGTGTCGGGCTCGTCCCATGAAGGCACCGCCAGGGTCTCGAACACCAGGTCCTGCAGACCGTCTGCGGCACGCCCCTTCAGGGTATAGGGATTGAGCTTCTCGAAATTGCCCATGCTCGAAGTGAACAACTCTCCGCCTTGCGGGGCCTGCGGATCGGCATAGTCGAAATGGCGGAAATCGGCCGGGTATCTGGGCTGCCCGTGCAGGGCAATGGCGTGCGCCCCCAACGCTGCCTGTGAGAAACAGCAGGTCAGACCGAGCAGCAGGAGGCGACGCAACAGGCAGGCTGGCATTGAACGGGATGAGAATCGATATTTTTCCGGATTATAGGGCATGCAGTCTCCACGCCGCAGCAGTTACGTTGGCACAAGCCCTCAACTACTGCTTTCCCCGCCTTGCTGCTGGCGCAAAAAACAAGTACTGTTGCGCGCATAAATAATATCGATTACTCAGGAGCCCGATCATGGTCATCAACAACGCCACGGCCACCCCGCTCAGCCAACCGGTCAATACCCCGCAACCCGCAGCCTCGCGGACTCCCGCGCCACAAAGCGCCAAACCGGCACAGGGACAACAGGATTCCAGCGTGGTGAAGCTGTCCGCCCAGGCGCAACAGATGAATCGTGCCGAGACGCAGACCAACATCAACACCGAACGCGCCGAAACCCGCCCGCAGGAAATGAAGGAGCCTCCCGGCATCCAGTTCATGGCCGGCGAAGAGCGCAACGGTCGCATCAACACCTACGCCTGATGAATCTCACCTGGCAACAATTCCTGCAGCAGCAAGGCGCCGTACTGGATGGCGGCGTCGTGCAGCACTTCGGCGACCTTCCGTCCGAGCTGTTCGCCGCGCAGAACAACACCGTGCTATGCGACCTGTCGCAGTTCGGCGTCCTGCGCGTTTCCGGCGAGGAGGCGCAGTCCTTCCTGCAGAACCTGCTGAGCAACGACATCCGCGAGGTCGCCTCCAACCGCGCGCAGCTGAGCAGCCTGAACGATCCCAAGGGCCGCATGCTCGCGACCATGCTGATCTGGCGCGACGACAGCGGCTACCTGCTGCAACTGCCGCGCCCGCTGTGCGAGACTATTCGCAAGAAACTTTCCATGTACGTGCTGCGCGCCAAGGTGAAGATCGCCGACGCGAGCGACGAGATCGTTGCGCTGGGGCTGTCCGGTCCGGCGGCGCAGGAACTGCTGTCCAGGCTGTTCGGCGAACTGCCGCAGACGCCCAACAGCCTCACCGCCACCGGCGAGGCCTGCGTGATCAGGCTGGGCGACACCCGATTCCAGATCGCCACCGCCGCGCAATACGCACCCACCATCTGGCAGACTCTCGCACAGCACGCGCACCCCGCCGGCAGCGCCTGCTGGGACTGGCTCAACATCCGCGCCGGGGTCCCCGTTATCCTTCCCCCCACGCAGGAACAGTTCGTGCCGCAGATGGCGAACTTCGAGGTCATCGGCGGAGTGAATTTCAAGAAAGGCTGCTACCCCGGACAGGAGATCGTGGCGCGCATGCAATATCTCGGCAAGCTGAAGCGCCGCATGTACCTCGCGCACATCGACGGCGGCGCCGTGCCGCAGCCGGGCGATGCCCTGTTCAGCGGGGACATGGAAGGCCAGTCCAGCGGCATGGTCGCCAACGCCGCAACCGCGCCAGGCGGAGGCTACGACGTATTGGCCGTGGTGCAGATCGCCAGCCATGATGCGCACCAGGTGCATCTCGGCTCCCCCGCAGGCGCACGCCTGCAATTCCAGCCGCCGCCCTACCCGCTGCCATGAACCTGCCAGCCCAGCTATTTCCAAGCGATTGGCTGTGGCTCGGCAACCTGATATTCGTTGCATTGCTCGGACGCGCCATCTGGTTCGCGCCATGGCGCGACCTGCTGTCCAACGCGGCTCGCACCAATGCGCTGGTCGCGCTGACCATGGGAGCGTTCGTCCTGTGGCAACTCAACGCGGGCTTCCGCCCCGGCTTCAATCATCACATCCTCGGCGCGACGCTGTTCGTGCTGATGTTCGGTTGGCAGATCGCCATCGCGGCCATCTCGCTGATAATGTTCGCCACCTGGATACGCATGGGCATCACGCCGATTTCGCTCGGCATCAACGGCCTGATAATGATCGTCATCCCGGTATTGTTCAGCGAATGGGTGCTGCGCCTGAGCCGGAAGCGTTTCCCGAAGAACCTGTTCCTGTATGTGCTGGGCAACGGCTTCCTGTGCGGCGGCCTTGCCATCATGCTCACCGTGGCAGCCGCCACCCTGCTGATGGTCGCGCTGACTCCTCACACTTGGCAATCGATCCAGCACAATTACCTGATCGCCACGCCCATCATCATGCTGACCGAAGCCTTCACCACAGGCATGATGATCACCGCCTTCACTGTGTTCCAGCCTCAGGCGGTGCTGAATTTCAGCGACGAGGAATACATCAACGGCAAATAGCACAAGGCAGTTCCGAACGGAGCGCTTGTGTATGGAACTCTCCTAGAGCTTCAAGCCCATCTTGATATGCGGCAAGCCCGCATCCATGAATACATCACCCCGCTCGACGAAACCGAAACCGTGATAGAACGGCACCGCCTGGGTCTGCGCATCCACCGCCACCTGCGGCAATCCGCGCGCACGCGCCTCGGCCAGCAATATCTCCATGATCGCCGTGCCGACCTTCCGGTTGCGCCACTCCGGCAGCACCGCGATGCGCCCGATGTGTCCGTCCGGCAGCAGCCGCCCGCAACCCACAGCCTCCCCCTGAAGACTGAGCGCCAGGGCGTGGCGGCAACCTTCGTCCTGGCCGTCCCACTCCAGCTCTTCCGGAACGCCCTGCTCGCGCATGAACACCGCTTCGCGCACCGCACACAGCAAAGGCTCGCCGTCGTGCCAGGAAATCAGGCTAACCGTAAAAGGATTGCTCATGCTGCTTCTCCTTTATCTGAAATGGTCCTCGTGTCGGAACCACCGTCAAGCGAAGATCTCGACTTCCGTTCCTGCCGGCACCAGATCGAACAGTTCGACCAGCTCGGTGTTGCGCATCCTGACACAGCCGTGCGAACCCGGCACGCCCATAGGCACCGAATCCGGCGTGCCGTGGATGTAGATGTAGCGGCGCATGGTATCGCAAGAGCCGAACCGGTTATAGCCCGGCTCCCGACCCGACAACCACAGGATGCGCGTCAGTATCCAGTCGCGTTCAGGATACCGCTCTTCCAGTTCCGGCGCGTAGACCTCGCCGGTCGGGCGGCGCCGGATGAACACGGCGTTCGGCGGCTGCCCCGCGCCGATCTTGGCCCGGACGACATGTTTGCCGCGCGGTGTGCAATAACTTCCGTTCTCCTCTCCCACCCCGCGCAGCGCGGTAGAAACGGAATAACGGCGCAACACCTTGCCCTCATCGTCGAACAGGGTCAGGGTCTGCGCCGGAATATGGATGTCGATCTTCATTGAGCCTTCTGCTGCGCACGGCGCATCGCAAAGAAATTGCTGAGCATCGCGCCGCACTCCTCCGCCAGCACGCCCCCTGTCACTGACGCATGATGGTTCAACCGCAACTCGGCGAACGCATCCAGCACGCTGCCGCAAGCCCCGGTCTTCGGGTCGCGCGCACCGTACACCACGCGCGCCACGCGTGCATGCATGATCGCCCCCGCGCACATCATGCACGGCTCCAGCGTCACATACAGCTCACAGCCTACCAGCCGGTAGTTTCCCAGCCGCTTGGCAGCGTCTCTCAGCGCCATCATCTCGGCATGGGCGGAAGGATCGCTGCGCGAGATCGGCGCGTTGAACCCGCGCCCAACGATCTCGCCGTCTTTCACCACCACCGCCCCCACCGGCACCTCGCCCGCAGCCTCGGCCTGGCGCGCCAGCGCCAGCGCTTCCCGCATGAAAATCTCGTCGTTCATCTCATCAGTCATCGGACCGACACCCGTTGTCCTGGAAGTAATATCAGAATGGTGCAAATTATACGGCCATCGACCTGCGCCATTCCTCGCCTTGAACAAAGAATATATCTAGACCGTTTGGCATATTGACCCTTAGCCGCATTACTGAAACACTGCGCCATAGGGCAAATGGCGAAATGCGTTACCAGAGAAACCGTGGTCTGTCCCCATTTATTCCTTACTGGTGGATTTTGAACTCGCGGCTAAAGACATCGACCTCATTATTTACGACGCGCCTTCGGCGCGCCCCTTAGCTACACGTTAGGCTCTTTGGATAATCAAAATGCAAAATACTAAATCTCCTCCAGATGTAATATTTTCCATTCCTGCGGATTTGCCAATTCCTTCAGATGATGGTGCGTGTGAGCATTTGAAAAACATGCGGATACCCAACATTTCCCTATGGTCAACCGATGATCAAGAAATCAATCTATTCAGCTTGCCCGGTTGGAACGTAATTTTCTGTTATCCAATGACAGGTCGCCCAGGAGTTTCCATCCCCGAAGGCTGGGTTCAAATTCCCGGTGCTGCTGGGTGTACGCCACAAGCATGTTCGTATCGTGACAATCACGCCGAACTAAAACGTAATGGCGTTGGCGTTTACGGCATAAGCACTCAAACATCAGAAGCACAAAAAGAAGCTTCTAATCGTCTAGGGTTGCCTTATCCGCTTTTGAGCGATGCCGATCATTCTTTTTCCACAGCTTTGAAATTGCCTCTGCTTGAAGTTGACGGTTTAAGACTGATCAAAAGGCTGACGCTCATTCTGAAGGATGGCGTGGTCAAAAAGTGCTTCTACCCTGTATTTCCACCAGATAAGAATGTTGTTGAGGTGATAGCTTGGCTCTCCGAAAACCAAGCCTAACCCTGCATTCGAGAGGGACAGGCCAGAAGCGGCCTGCCCCTCAATTTGAACGTTAGCCCAATCCAGGGGATGATATGGCAGAAATTAGTCGGAACTTGTTAGCTTACAAAGCCGTGATGCCACGATGGTTTGTTGCACTCCTTGTTGCAGGATTCCTATTGGCGGGCTTTTCTCTGTACTTTTTAAGTTCAGAAAGCCCCAAGATGGTAATAGCACCAAGCGCTTCTGTCTCTTCTGAACACGATGGTCGCGACCCTGCATCAGTTGAACCATCAAAGCCTTCGCCTACAGTGTTGGAATTTAGTGCGGGAGGCATCGCAAATAAACCCGCTGTAATTTTCGGTATTGCATTTTGCTCTGTTGCGGCGGCAATCTCGGCTCTTGTTCTTCTTATATCTTTACCAGTGTTTTTATTCTCATCCAATGCTAAAAGAGTCGCGAGAGCAGGTGGTTTGGTCAAAACGACGCTTGGCTTCTTCGTTGGCAGTGCCGGAACAATCATAGCCACAATTTCGTTTGCGCCAATATGAGCGGGCTAACCTGTCATTCGAGAGGGACTGCCCAAAAGCGGGGCAGCTCCTCAACTTTACGTTCATAGGAGCACACCGTGACGCTAGTTTGGTCGTATTCAATCGACGGTCTCGACTGGGATGAACTCTCTGCCCTTTATGATGCGGCGCCGCTCGGAAACAAGAATCCGAGCGATCTGAAGACCGCATTCACCAACAGCATGTTCAAGTGTTTCGTGTGCGAAGATGGAAAGCTTGTTGGTGTTGGGAGAGCACTTGCTGATGGAGTCGACTGCTCTTACATCTGCGACGTGGCGCTGCTTCCGAGCCATCAAGGTCTTGGCCTCGGTAAGCAGATCGTTGCCAAACTTCTGGAGTTGTCCAGAGGGCACAAGAAGATCATTCTCTACTCGGTACCCGGCAAGGAGTCGTTCTACAAGAAGCTGGGGTTTAAGCGCATGAGCACCGCAATGGCCATCTTTGAAAATCAGGCTGGGGCGCTGGAGCGGGGGTATGTCAATGAAACCTAACCCTACGGTCAACACGGACCTTGCGCGAAAAGCCGTTCAAGGCCATTGAATTCAAACGTTAGCCGGTCTCAAGAGCCATCAATGCAAACGACTGCACTTATTTTGGTCGATGTACAAAAAGGGTTTGATGCCCCCCAATGGGGTGTCCGGAACAATCTGGATGCCGAGAAAAACATCAGCTTGCTTCTTGAAAAATGGCGGGAATCCGGGAAGCAGATAATCCACATACAGCACCGATCAACCGAGCCCGACTCACCTTTGCGACCCGATCGTCCTAGTTTTGAATTTAAGCCGGAAGCCATGCCGGAACCTGGCGAAGTTGTTTTCAGGAAAAATACGAATAGCGCCTTCATCGGGACTTCTTTAGAAACATACCTCCGTGAACACGGTATATCTAGCCTCGTAATTGTCGGGTTTACCACGGATCACTGTGTATCGACTACGACCCGAATGGCGGGGAATCTAGGTTACTCCGTTATTTTGGTTTCCGATGCCACGGCAACATTTGATAGGAATGACATTAACGGAGTAAATATACCGGCCCATGAAATCCAAAGAATTCATTTGGCGAGTCTCAATAGGGAATTCTGCAAAGTTCTGATCACTGCCGAAGTGCTTGAGGACCTTGAGCGGCATGTCAGTAATCGGGGCTAATTCGATACGTTAGAGGTAATCATGATCGACAATGTGTTCGCCGAGCATTTCGCAGCTGACTGGATAGATTCCTGGAATCAGCATGACCTTGCTCGTGTTCTGTCGCATTACACCGACGATTTTGAAATGTCATCTCCTGTAATCATCAAGGTGGCCGGCGAACCATCAGGAACACTAAAGGGCAAGGAGGCTGTGGGTGCCTATTGGGCTAAAGCGCTTCAATTGGTTCCGAATCTTCATTTTGAGTTGATTACCACGCTTGTCGGAGTTAACAGCATCACTCTTTACTACAATGGTGTCCGTGGCCCATCCGCAGAGGTGTTTCACTTCAACCAAGATGGCAAGGTTACGAGCGCATATGCACATTACGTCTGACCCTGCGCTCAAACTGACTGCGCAAAAGCGCGCAGCCCATTAGCCCCACTTTAGACGTTCATATGACTGTTGCGGTTGCGATCTACCTATTTCCGGATTCCGAGGTTCTAGATTTCGCGGGACCTTACGAGGTCTTCACTTGCGCCAACCGCGTATTCAAACGACTGCACCCTGAGGCTGAGGACATCTTTCGAGTGTTCACCGTTGCCCGCGACTCCGGGTTACTGCGTGCACGGGCCGGACTGGAGGTGAAACCAGATTTCACGATCGAGTCTCATCCGGTAATCAATGTGCTGATCGTGCCGGGCGGCGTGATAACCGCCGAACTGGAACGACGCGAAGTGATCGACTGGATCGCCAGCCAACATTCCAAGACCATGCTGACCGCCTCAGTGTGCACAGGGGCCTTCTTGCTCGCAAAAGCGGGACTATTGCGGGGGAAGTCTGCCACAACTCATTGGGAAGACATCCCCGATCTTCGTGCCATGTTCCCGGACCTTCCGGTCAGAGAGAATCGGCGCTGGATCGACGAGGGCGCCGTCGTTACTTCCGCAGGGATATCTGCTGGCATCGACATGTGTCTTCACCTTGTCGAGCGCCTTGCCAGCCGAGAGCTAGCCCTCGCAACGGCCCGTCAGCTGGAAGTCGAATGGCATGACAACGCCTAACGTTAGCCATCTTCATATGCACCGACTCGAAACCCAGATAGAAATCGCGGCCCCTGCCGAGCGGGTCTGGTCGCTGCTCACCGACTTCGCATCGTATTCCCGGTGGAACCCTTTCATTCGATCCATCGAGGGCCCCCTAGAAGTTGGCCGGTCGCTGACGGTGTTCATCCAGCCGCCGGGCGCGAGCGGCATGCGCTTCCGGCCGACCGTGCTCACGGTGGAGCCGAATCGTGAGCTTCGGTGGAAAGGCAGATTCCTCCTGCCCGGACTGTTCGATGGCGAACACTACTTCCGGCTTGAGCGCAGACCCGAAGGCGGACTGACCTTCCACCAGGGAGAAACGTTCTCGGGAATCCTTGTGCCGCTGTTTGCACGCGCGCTGGACGGGGCCACCAGACAAGGGTTCATCGCCATGAACGAGGCGCTCAAACGCGAGGCGGAGAAACCATGATGGCCGCCGCAGCGATCAGGCACTACAGCCAAGGTGGACTTGGCCTCAACGTCCTCCCTCTCCATCCGTCCCCCTGAATAGACAATGGGTTAGCCCCATGCCTGATATGGCTATTAACAACCACGCCAACTTCCATTGCTTCGATGCAGAAAATATATAGGCCGTTCGGCATATTGACCCTCTACAGGAATGCTGAAACACTGCGCGCCAGAATACCCGCCCATCAAGCGAGACGCCCAAAGCGCCAAGCGTCCACGCCTGCTGGAAGAATCGGCGTATGTCCGGTAGCAACCATCCCAGGGAGTCGCTATGTCCGTCACTGAAATCGATCAATTGCTGGTGCGCTTCATCAGCGCTGTGGATCTGTTCAGAAAGATCGAGCCGGACGATGTCGCCGCGCTGCTGCGCCAGTCGATGCGCATCGATTTCGAGCCAGACGAACAGGTGTTCGGAGAAGGCGACGAGGGACACTCGATGTACATCGTCACCAAGGGGATGTTCGAGGTCTATCGGCACGTCGCGGGAAATCCCGTCTACATAGCCAGCATCGAGCCCGGCGAGCACTTCGGCGAGATCGCGCTGCTGGTGAACCGGCCGCGCAGCGCCTCGGTGCGCGCGACCCTCTCCAGTTCGGTGATCCGCCTGTCGAAACACGCAATCATGTCTGAGCACCGCGCCGCCGCCCTGCTGTTCCGCAACATGGCGCAATTGATGGCTCAACGGCTGGTTTCAGTCGACAACGAGGTCATCCTGCACAAGACCGGAAAATATCCCGCTTTTCATCCGGAATCCACCCCATCGCCAACGGCGCAGGACGAATACATCGTCAGGCGCAGCTGACCACGAACGATTCCCTTGCATGACGCTTGCCTTCGCCGGCTTTTTTGACAAGAATGTCGCCAACGTTCAGCGAGTCCATTCATGTCACAGCATCACAGCATCGCAGATTTCACCCTTCCCGCCACCGGCGGTCAGACCTTTACCCTCTCCGCCGCACGCGGCAAGCATCTGGTGATCTACTTCTACCCCAAGGACAACACGCCGGGTTGCACCACTGAAGCGCAGCAGTTCCGCGACCTGTATGACCGGTTCCGGAAGGCAAACTGCGAGGTGGTGGGCGTTTCGCGCGACAGCATCAAGTCGCACGAGAACTTCAAGGCGAAGTTCACCCTGCCCTTCGAGCTGCTGTCGGATGCCGAAGAGACCGCGTGCAACCTGTTCGGGGTGATGAAGCAGAAGATGATGTACGGCAAGCAGGTGCGCGGCATCGAGCGCAGCACCTTCGTCATCGACAAGGACGGCGCGCTGCGCCGCGAATGGCGCGGGCTCAAGGCCGACGGGCACGCGCAGGAAGTGCTGGATTTCGTCAACTCCCTCAACCAATAAAGGAACGTCATGCCCACACGCAAGAAAGCGGCGAATAAGACCGACACCAAGTTGTTCGTGCTGGACACCAATGTGTTGCTGCATGACCCGACCAGCCTGTTCCGCTTCGAGGAACACGATATCTGCCTGCCGATGTTCGTGCTGGAGGAACTGGACGACAAGAAGAAGGGCATGACCGAAGTGGCCCGCAACGCGCGCCAGGCCAGCCGATTCCTCGACGAGATCGTCAGCGACGCACCGCACAACATGGCGGAGGGCATCGAGCTCACCTCGGACAGCCGCAAGAACTGCACCGGCCGCCTGTTCCTGCAGACCGAGTCCATCAGCCGCGAGCTGCCGGCGACCATGGCGCACGGCAAGGCGGACAACGCCATCCTCGCGGTGGTGATGCATCTGCATCACCAGCAGCCGGAGCGCGCGGTGATCCTGGTCTCCAAGGACATCAACATGCGCATCAAGGCGCGCGCGCTGGGGCTGGAGGCACAGGACTATTTCAACGACAAGGTGCTGGAAGACACCGACCTGCTCTACTCCGGCGTCCTGCAATTGCCCGGCGATTTCTGGGAGCGCCACGGCAAGGACATGAAGTCGTGGCAGAAGGAAGGCCACACCTTCTACCAGGTCAGCGGCCCGTTATGCGGCGCGATGTTCGTCAACCAGTTCGTCTATCTGGAGAACGACGCCTCGCCGTTCTATGCCGTGGTGTGCGAGCAAAGCGGCGATTCCGCCCTGCTGCGCACGCTGACCGACTATACCCACAGCAAGAACAACGTGTGGGGCATCACCGCGCGCAACCGCGAGCAGAACTTCGTGCTCAACCTGCTGATGAATCCGGAGATCGATTTCGTCACGCTGCTGGGCCAGGCGGGCACCGGCAAGACGCTGCTGACACTGGCGGCGGGCCTGTTGCAGACGCTGGAGACCAAGCTGTATTCCGAGATCATCATCACCCGTGTGACGGTGCCGGTGGGCGAAGACATCGGCTTCCTGCCCGGCACCGAGGAAGAGAAGATGACCCCTTGGATGGGGGCGCTCGAAGATAACATGGACGTGCTGAACAAGACCAACGAGGAAGGCGGAGACTGGGGACGCGAAGCGACGCGCGACCTGATCCGCTCGCGCGTGAAGGTGAAATCGCTCAACTTCATGCGCGGCCGCACCTTCCTCAACAAATACCTGATCATCGACGAGGCGCAGAACCTGACGCCCAAGCAGATGAAGACGCTGGTCACGCGCGCCGGCCCCGGCACCAAGGTGGTGTGCATGGGCAATATCGCGCAGATCGACACGCCCTACCTCACCGAAGGCAGCTCCGGCCTGACCTACGTGGTGGACCGCTTCAAGGGCTGGGAGCACGGCGGCCATGTCACGTTGATGCGCGGCGAGCGGTCGCGTCTGGCCGATCACGCAGCAGAAGTGCTGTAACCGCCATGAAGTTGCTAGGTACCGACACCAGCCCTTACGTGCGCAAAGTGCGCCTGGTGCTGCTGGAAAAGAACATCGCCCACACCTACCTCGTCGATCCCCCGCGCGAACCCGGCAGTATGGTGGCGCGGGTCAATCCGCTGGGACGGATCCCGGCGCTGATCCTGGACGACGAGACCTGCGTGTTCGATTCGCCGGTGATCGCGGAATACCTCGACACCCTGAACGACACGCCCGTCCTGATTCCGCGCAATGATGCGCTGGCGCGGATGCGGGTGCGACGCTGGGAGGCTCTGGCGGACGGCATCATGGACTCGGCGGTGGCGGTGCGCAATGAGTGCGTCCGGTCGGAAGAAAAACAGGAGCCGACCAATATCTCGCTCCACAACAATGCCGTCACCCGCGCGCTGGCACACGCCGCCGAACTGCTGGGCGAGCGCGAATGGTGCGAAGGATCGGCCCTCTCGCTGGCCGACCTGGCGCTGGCCAGCGCCCTGGTCTACCTGAACCTGCGCCAGCCCGAACGCGACTGGCGCGGCGCCCATCCCAACCTGGCCGCCTGGTTCGAACGGATGGCCGCGCGCCCCAGCGTGCGTGCCACCCTGAGTGCACAACCATGAACAAGATCGAAAAGACCGATGCCGAGTGGCGCGAGGAACTGACGCCGGAACAGTATGCGGTGTGCCGCTGCTCGGATACCGAGGCTGCATTCAGCGGAGAGTACTGGGACTGCAAAGACCCCGGCATCTACCGCTGCGTGTGCTGCGGCGCCCCGCTGTTCGATTCCGAGGACAAGTTCGATTCGGGCACCGGCTGGCCGAGCTTCACCAAGCCGCACAAACCGGAGAGCGTCACCGCACGCGCCGACACCAGCCACGGCATGCAGCGCGTGGAAGTGGTCTGCAAGCAATGCGGCGCGCACCTCGGTCATATATTCCCGGACGGCCCGCCGCCCACCGGGCTGCGCTTCTGCATCAACTCCACCTCGCTGGCGCTGGACCGTTCCTGATTTCCACCAACCTTATCGGCTTCCCATGAAACTGCTGTTCGACCTGTTCCCCGTCATCCTGTTCTTCATCGCCTTCAAGTTCGCGGGCATCTATGTCGCCACGGGTGTGGCTATCGCCGCGACCGTCGTACAGATCGCGTGGACCAAGTGGCGGCACGGCAAGGTCGATACGATGCTGTGGGTGAGCTTCGCCATCATTGCCGTGTTCGGCGGCGCGACGCTGCTGCTGCACGACGAGACCTTCATCAAGTGGAAGCCGACCGTCCTGTACTGGCTGTTCTCCGCCATCCTGCTGTTCTCCAGCGTGCTGTTCAACAAGAACCTGATGCGCGCGCTGTTGCACGAGAAGATCGCATTGCCGGTGCATGTGTGGCACCGACTCAACCTGATGTGGAGCCTGTTCTTCGCCGTGCTGGGCTTCATCAATCTGTATGTGGCTTTCAACTACTCCACCGATGCCTGGGTGAACTTCAAGCTGTTCGGCTTCACCGGAATGATGGTGGTGTTCATCCTGGCGCAGAGCGCCTGGCTGGCGAAGTATGTGGACGAGAAGAAGGAGAACAATTAAATGTTTTACGCGATCATCGGACAGGACAACCCGGGCACCCTGGACAAGCGCATGGCAGCTCGCCCGGCGCATCTGTCGCGCCTGCAGGCGTTGCAGGAGGACGGCCGTTTGCTGCTGGCGGGCCCCTTCCCCGCCGTGGATGCCGTCGACCCGGGCGCCGCGGGATACGCGGGCAGCCTGATCGTCGCCGAATTCGCCTCGCTCGATGCCGCGCACGAATGGGCGGATGCCGACCCGTATGTCGCCACCGGCGTGTTCAAGCAGATCACCGTACAGCCATTCAGGAAAGTGCTGCCCACATGAACCGCATCGAGGCGATTCACGCCGGCCTCGCGTCGCTCGATCCCGTCTCGCTGGACATCATCGACGACAGCCACAAGCACGCCGGACATGCCGGGGCGAGCGGAGGCGGCGGGCACTTTGCGCTGCGTATCGTCTCGGCGCAATTTATCGGCAGGAACACGGTGGCGCGCCACCGTATGGTATATTCAGCGCTGGGAGATTTGATGAGGCGCGACATCCACGCCCTCAACATACAGGCGAAAACGCCGGATGAAATTTGACCATCGTTTATTAATTTCTTGAAGAGGATTCAGCATGATGAAATCTGGAAAATTTGCGGCACTGGCGATTCTGGGCTTACTGGCGATCAATCCGGCCTTCGCCGAAGAGAAATCCGCCGCGCTGGTGAATGGCATTTCCATCCCGCAGGCCCGCATCGACATGCGCGTCAAGGCCGCAACCATGCAGGGCCAACCGGACAGCCCCGAGTTGCGCAAGGCGATCCGCGAGGACATGATCAACCTCGAAGTGATGGCTCAGGAAGCCGGCAAGCTCGGCCTGGACAAGAATCCGGAAGTGGTGCAGCAGATCGAGTTGGCCAAGCAATCGGTGCTGGTCAGCGCATTCGTGCAGGACTACGCCAAGAACCACCCGATCAGCGAAGACCAGCTCAAGCAAGAGTATGAGAAGCTGAAGACCAAGCTCGGCGACAAAGAATTCAACGCGCGCCATATCCTGGTCGGAACCGAAGCCGAGGCCAAGGACATCATCGCGCAACTGGGCAAGAAGGCCAAGTTCGAGAAGCTCGCCGCGAAATCCATGGATGCCGGCTCTGCCGAACGCGGCGGCTCGCTGGGCTGGGCTGTTCCCGGCAACTTCGTGCCTCCCTTCGCCAATGCATTGCTCAGCCTGAAGAAGGGCGAGTACACCAAGGAGCCGGTGCAGTCCCAGTTCGGCTGGCACGTCATCAAGCTGGACGACGTGCGCGACCTGAAAGTGCCGCCGTTCGAAGAACTCAAGCCGCAACTGCAACAGCGCCTGCAACAGCAATCGATCAAGAAGGCGATCGACGACCTGCGTGCCAAGGCCAAGATCGAGTAAGTCTGGCCTCCATGCAGACCCAAAAAGGCATCCCTGTGCGGATGCCTTTTTTTTGCCTGTTTGATTTAAATCATCAATTTCCCGCCTCCCTTTGGCTACCATGGGGCTTCGCTGTACTATCGCTGACATGCAAAACCTGACACTACATTCGATAATCGCCCCCTCGGTGTTCACCGTTTCACCGGACGCGCCACTCGCCGACGTGCTCGCGAGCATGGAATCGATGCGCGTCAGCTGCATCGTGGCCGTGGATGAGGCCCGCATCCCGCTAGGCATCTTCACCGAACAGGACGCCATCCGCCTGATGGCGGAACGCAAGCCTGTCGAATCATCGTGCATGGCGGATGTCATGAGTTCGTCGCCGCTGACCGCCCCGCTCGATACGGATTTCCGCGAGGGCTACCGCCTCATTTCCGAAAAGGGTTTCCGCCACCTGGTCGTGGTGGATGATGAGGGACGGCTGGCCGGCGTGGTCAGCGAGGCCGATTTCATGCACCACATGGGCATGGAGTACCTGGTGGAGCTCAAGACCGTCGGATCGACCATGACGCGCAGTGTCTCCACCCTGGCCGAGAGCGCCACGCTGGCGGATGCGGTGGAGCTGATGGCACGGAACAAGATCAGTTGCGTGGTCGTCGCCAACGACGGCAAGCCCGTCGGCATCCTCACCGAGCGCGATACCGTTGCTCTTGCTCGTACCGTCAGCGACCCGGCACAGGTGCACATCACCCGCGTGATGCAGTCCCCTGTGCAAACCATCGAAGCCGGCCTGCCAGTGCAACAGGCAATGAAGCAGATGAAGCATGCCTCTATCCGCCGGCTCGTGGTGGTAGAAGGCGAGATACTCGCCGGTATCATCACCCGCCACGATATCGTCAAGACCATGCAGGGACGCTATATCGAATTCCTGCATGAGACTCTGGAGCGGCAACACAAGGAACTGGTAAAGGTAAAGGCCCAGATCGAACAGTCCCGCCAGCAGCTGGTCTACCACAGCCTGATGGAGCAGATCAGCGACGCCATCTACCTGCTGGATGCCGAAACCGGCAAGATACTGAACGCCAACGACCAGGCCTGCCGCAACCTCGGTTATACCCGCAACGAGTTGCTGAAACTCAGCGTGTTCGACATCTCCACAGCGGCACACTCCCCGGATGCCTGGCGGGACATCGTCGAAGCATTGCGCCGCAAGCCGCAGATCATCGAATCGCAGCACCGCCGCTACGATGGCAGCCTGTTTCCGGTAGAGATCAACGGGCGCCTGATCGAGGAAGGCGACCGGCCTTACCTCGTTGCCGTCGCGCGCGACCTTACCGACATCCGTCAGGCCGAGAAGGCGATCCAGGAAACCCATGACAGCCTGAATGCGCTCGTCGAAGCCATCCCCGATGCGATCTTCTTCAAGGATGGCGAAGGCCGCTGGCTGATCACCAACGAGCCGGCCAAGCAGCTGTTCCGGTTGCATGAGATCGACTGGCAAGGCAAGACCGAGATGGAGCTTGCCGAACTGCATCCCGCTTTCCGCCCCGCCCACGAGGCCTGCCTGGTCGACGATGAAACTGCCTGGCAGGCCGGAAAGTTGACACTGTTTTCCGAAACGGTCCATGAGGAAAACGGCAAGACGCGCCATTTCGAGGTACGCAAGGTGCCCGTGTTCGATGCCGAGAACCGGCGCAAGGGACTGGTCATCATCGGCCGTGATATCACCGAGCGCATGGAGGCGGAGGAGCAGTTGCTCGAAGCCGCCGCCGTGATGCAAAGCACCCATGAAGGCGTGGTAATCACCGACACCACCCCGGCCATCCTCGCCGTCAATTCAGCCTATTCTGCCATCACCGGCTACGGCCCGGACGAGGTCATCGGCAGGAACCCCAACATCATCGGTTCCGGGCGCGCGGACAAATTGTTCCATGAGGCGATGTGGAAGAGCCTGCTGAAGGACGGTTACTGGCAGGGCGAGGTATGGAACCGGCGCAAGAGCGGCGAAATCTACCCGCAGCTGCTGACCATCAGCACCGTCTATGACGAAAAGAGCGAGCCGATACGCTACGTCGGTGTATTCGCCGACATCACCCAGCTCAAGGAAAATCAGGCGCAACTGGAATTCATGGCGCACCACGATCCGCTGACCCAGCTGCCCAACCGCGCGCTGGTCGAATCCAGGCTGGAGCAGGAAGTCGAACAGGCGCATCGCCATGGCCATCAGGCCGGCGTGCTGTTCATCGACCTGGACCGCTTCAAGCAGGTCAACGACAGCTTCGGCCATCTGATCGGCGATGAGTTGCTGTGCGCGGTAGCACAACGCCTCGGGGCCCGCTTGCGCCAAGGGGACACCCTGGGGCGTCTGGGAGGCGACGAATTCATCCTGCTGATCTCGCCCCTGCGCGACCCGCAGGATGCCGCGGTGGTAGCGCGCGATTTCATCGCCGCATTGAACGAGCCGTTCAACCTCTCCGATGGCAGCGAGGTGTTCATCGGCGGCAGCATCGGCATCAGCCTGTTCCCGCAGGACGGCGAAACCGTCTCGGAGCTGATGAAGAACGCCGACGCCGCGATGTATCTCGCCAAGGAAAGCGGCCGCAACCAGTTCTCCTTCTACACCAAGGCACTGAACGCCGATGCGCGCGCCAAGCTGGCGATGGAAAACGAGTTGCGCCGCACCCTGTTGAAGCACGAATTGACCCTGCATTATCAGCCCAAGGTCGACTTGCGCAGCGGACATATCTGCGGCGCAGAAGCCCTGGCGCGCTGGCGGCTGGCGAACGGCAGCATGGTGTCGCCCGCGGAATTCATCCCGCTTGCGGAAAAATCCAGCCTGATCCTGAACCTCGGAGCCTGGGTGATCGATGAGGCCTGTATGCAGGTACGTACCTGGCTGGATGCGGGGCTGAAAGACATCTGCGTCGCCCTCAACATTTCTGCCCGCCAGTTCCGCAGCAGCGACCTCGACAAACAGCTGGAACAGGCGCTCGAAAAACACGGCATCGAAGCACACCATCTGGAACTGGAGTTGACCGAAAGCATGCTGATGCATGAACCGGAACAGGCCGTGGCGACCATGCACAAACTCAAGCAGATCGGTGTCAAGATCTCGCTCGACGACTTCGGCACAGGCTATTCCAGCCTCGCCTACCTGAGCCGCTTCCCGATCGACACGCTGAAGATCGACCAGTCCTTCGTGCGCGGCGTCGTCACCGACCCGGACTCTGCCGAAATTTCCTCGGCCATCATCGGCCTCGCGCACCGCATGAAACTGCGCGTCGTCGCCGAAGGCGTGGAGACCGAAGACCAGCTCGCCTACATGCGCACCAACGGCTGCGACGAACTGCAAGGCTTCTACTTCAGCAAACCGCTCCCTGCGGATGACTTTGCCGAACTGTTGCGCAGCGGGAAGTCGCTGGCGCAATAAACCTGCACCAACCGATACCGCGGCAGCATCCTGCCCCCAAAGGCCACGTCTGCCACATAGGCCGAAATATATATGCATTTCGGCCTATTGTTCGAATCTAATCAGGCACCTAGAATGCTCCGCCATAGCCTTTCGCAGGCTGAATCCAGCAGTCAGTTAGAACAAAAATAAAGCGAAAGCGATATTGCCGCATTCAAAATAGGGAGCTTCCCATGGTTGCATGCCTTGCCGCTTTTCCTGCGCACCGTTCCGGCAGCCATGTCATGTCCTTTCCAGCCCCCCATTTTTAATCATCACGACAAATCAACTCAGGAGGGAATATGGCCGACTTCGCATCCGCATTTGCCGCCACCATGGAAACCGAGGGCGGATACGTGAACGATCCGCAGGATCCCGGCGGGGAGACCTACAAAGGCGTTGCCCGCAAGCTGAACTCGAAATGGGATGGCTGGATCATCATCGACATGATGAAGAAAGAAAAGAACTTCCCCGCCAACCTGGACAGCAATGCCCAACTGCAGGAGAAGATCAGGACCTTCTATGAGATCAACTACTGGGACAAGGTTCGCGGTGACGAGATCGCGAACCAGCATATCGCCGAATCCATCTTCGATTTTGCCGTCAACGCCGGTCCCATCACCAGCGCGAAGCTGGCGCAGATCACCGTGGGCGTGGAACCTGATGGAGTCATCGGCCCCGTCACGCTGCAGAAGATCAATGCCGATGACCCGCGCGCCTTCCTCGCACTCTTCGCACTGAACAAGATCGCCCGCTACGTGAACATCTGCGACAAGCGGCAGGACAGCAAGAAATTCTTCTTCGGTTGGGTCAAACGGACATTGGAGGCGGTGTAATCATGGCAAACTTCCTGACTAATCTTTTCAGTTCCGGCGCAAGCTCCCTCGTTACCGCCGTCGGCGACGCCATCGACAAGGTCATCACCTCCGACGAGGAAAGGAAGGAGCTCGACAACGAACTCGCCAGGGCGACCATGCAACACGAGGCACAAATGGCCTCGCTCGGGCTGCAGGAGAAACAGGCTTATCTGGCCGACCTGGACAGCGCGCGGGTAAACCAGAGCCGGGTACAGGAGTCCGAACATTCAAGCTGGCTGGCGAAGAACGTCCATTCTTTCCTGGCCATCAGCATCATCGGCCTTACCTTCTTCATGTACTGGTACATCGCGTTCAGCGACGAAAGCGCCAACAAGATCATGGCGCCGAACTCGCCGATGAAAGACATCGTCATCTATATCCTGGGCGCGCTCACCACCGTCGCCACCCAGGTGGTGTCCTATTTCTTCGGTTCCAGCTCGGGCAGCGCTGACAAGAGCAAGGCGCTCAACGCCCTGGTGAAAAAAAGCGAGACCTGAGCGGAAGCCGGCGCGGCCTGAAGCCTTGCGTTCTTACGGTGGCGAGCGCCATAGCCTGGTGGTGGAAAAACAGGAATGCAGCCGGCAAAGGCCATTCGTCCTGACCGTACACAGACTTAGCATCACAACGATTCTCATCTGATAGGAGGGCAAGATGGCAAACACAGAGATTCGCCAGATTATTTCATACGCACCGCAATACATCGGCTCGCTCATGCGTCTGTTAACTCAGCCGAGCTCCTTCCTTGCGTCCGAGTTTTCCAAGAAGAGGGCGACGAAGGAGGCGATGATGTTCCTCTGTGCCAGCTTCATCGTTGCCACCGCCCGCATACTCTACGGAGAGTTCGCCTCGATGTCGGAGATGGAATCGAAACTCCGCTGGGACTCGGTCATAACCCTATTGTTCGCGATAACGCTGATCGCCATTGTCATCTACATGCTGCTTCACGCATTCCGCAGCGCCTTGACCCACGATCAATGTCTGACCAGTGCGATTTACTTCATAAGCGCCGCTTTCATCTTCCTGGCCGTCGTCTATTCGATCTGTATGCCGTTGCTGACCGAATCCAAAGCTGCCCTCTCGCATATAGTGACTCCAGAGCAACTGACCCCGACGAAATTCTACCTGCTGCAAAGTCAGGTGATCTTCATGTTTACGGCGATGCTTTGCTTCTTCGTGGTTTGGCCTCTCTATCTGCTGTGGGGCATTGGCCGGGCAGGCAATCTGGGGATCATTAGGAACCTGGGCTTTACAACCTCCATGTCCATGGTCAGCATGATCATGGTGGCGCTTGTCGCCCTCTCTACCTGATCCCTCATGCTCCCCCCTGTAGCTTCTTGACCCGGTGAACAGCAAAGGAGGCTTTATGTCCGAACCGACGGTAATCATCCACGGCTGGAGTGACGATTCAGCATCCTTTATCAATCTGGCATCGGTCCTTCGCCAAAGACTGGGGACTCCGCCTATCACGATCCGGCTCGCCGACTGGCTTTCCATGCAAAACGACGTGACCTACGCCGATCTTGCCGTGGCGATGCAACGAGCCTGGTCAGCGTCCGGATTGCCGACGTCGCCGCGTTCGGTGAACGTGGTGGTGCACAGCACCGGCACGCTGGTCACTCGTGACTGGATGACGAAGTACTTCACGCCGGAATCCGTCCCCATCAAACGTTTTCTCATGCTTGCGCCGGCCAACTTCGGTTCGCCGCTTGCGCACAAAGGACGCAGTTTCATCGGCCGGGTCATCAAGGGCTGGGGACAACCCGATTTCCAGACCGGGACTCAGATATTGAAGGGACTGGAGCTCGGCTCGCCCTACACCTTCAACCTCGCCGAACGCGACCTCTTTGACGATCAGGCCAGATGGTATGGGCGCGGCCGGATACTGGGGACCGTCCTGGTGGGTAACACCGGCTACAGCGGCGTTGCAGCGATCGCAAACGAGGAGGGTTCGGACGGTACGGTGCGCATCAGTACCGCCAACCTGAATGCGAGCAAGCTGGAAATGGTTCTGGACGAAGGACAGCGAGTCACGTCCATCAAGCGCAAGGATGTCAACGGCTCCATCGCCTTCGGCATCCTGGAGCAGGAAAACCACAGCACGATCACCCTCAGGGATGAGGGGCCGCGCAACCCGAATACCGTCGATCTGATCATCGGCGCCCTGACCACCACAGATGATTCCTTCAGCGAGACAGGCACGTCGTTTCCCTGGCAAACCACGATAGACGCCACTACCGTTAATGAGCAGAGCGACCGCTTCCAGAATACCGTCACTTACTTGCGGGACGATTTGAATCAGGACGTCAGGGACTATTTCGTCGAGTTCTATAGAAAGGGAAAGCCGGACGAGCATTTCGAGAAGGAACTCTACGAGCGTTTCATCGATGCGGTCCATCCCTATGAAGACAATCCGGCCTACCGTTCCATGTATTTGAACCTCGACGAACTTGATGACATCCAAAAACAGCTGGGCATCAACAACCTGTTTATCAGCCTGACCGCTCAACCTCTGTACAACCCGCCCAAGACGCCGGTCGGTTACCTTTCGCTGTCGCAGAACCAGACCGGCGGCCTGAAACTCTCCGGCGAACAACTGCCCGATTTCTTCAAGGCGCACAGGACACTGTTGATCGACATCACGATCACCCGGAAGGTCGGCGAGAAGGTATTCAGGATCAACGCCCCGATTTGATCGGTCCGCGCCGCGGACTTCCCAGCCTTGGGTAAAATGCGCGCCATGCGCCGCCCCTCATGCGCCCCCTAATACCTCAAGGCAAGACCATGAACACCGACCTCAGCACCCTGCTCGGCTACCCCGCCGCGTTCCTGACCACCGTCGCCTTCGTGCCGCAGGCATGGCAATCCTGGCACACTCGCGACCTGTCCGGCATCTCGCTGCCGATGTATGCGCTGTTCACGCTGGGCGTGGCACTATGGCTGGGCTACGGACTGGCGATCGGCAGCACGCCGGTGATCGCGGCGAACGCGGTGACGCTGATGCTGGCTTCGGTGGTGTTGTGGCTGAAGATAGTGGAGATGCGGCGCGAGCAAGCTATCGAGGAACGCTGACGCCATCCGTTCGTGGTGTGCCTGTCGAACCATGAACGGATGACTTATTGGCTCACCCGTTAAACGAAATGCCCTTCGACAAGCTCAGGGCGAACGGATTTATTTAGTGCTTTGTTGCGAACTCCCACGCACGACTCGAGGACATGATCCGCCCTGCCTAGATGCATCTACTAACGGCCAATCCAGTTCCACCGCCTCGCAATTGGTGATGTTGCGCCTGACCACCTGCCCAGGGTCGGCTACGGTCAAGGCCAGTGCGGCGACTATCGGGTTCTCGTGCGACACGGCCAGTATCACGCCATCCGGATGACGCGCCGCGACCTCATCCAGAAAACCGCGCAGCCTTTCCATCTGTTCCAGAAACGTCTCTCCGCCCTCCGGCCTGATATGCAGCGGATCGGGGCGCACCAGGTCGTTGAACACATGCACCGGCTGGCCGTCCAGCCCGGTGCGGCGTTCGTTGAGGCGCGCGTCGATCTGCAGCGGACAATCGTGGTGGCGCAGCAGGATCTCCGCGGTCTGCTGCGCTCGCAGGAATTCGGAGGCGTAGGCGTGGGTGAACGGCACATCGCGCAGGCGCCCGGCAGCCTCTTCGGCCTGTGCCCTGCCCCGCTCCGTGAGATTTACCGCACGGGTGGGATCGTCATTGATGACGTGCGCGACATTCGCTTCGCTCTCGCCGTGGCGGACCAGGACGATCTTCATTCTTCACTCGCAAGACACAGGAGCGCCGAGGTTATCACAGCCGTTTCACCATCACGACATATGCCTCCGCCTGATTGTCTCCAGCTCCAGCTTCTGCAGTCTCGCTTGATGCTCCGTTCATATGGAAATGATTCCCCTCCATTTAATTTCTCAAGAAATATATAGGCATTTTTTTGGGTTGCGCCCGATGATTGGGTGTTGTAAAAACCACGAAGAATTCGAGTGCGGATTATTTATGCAGCACGCCATACAATTTGGCTTTGTCCTCATTAGAGCGTGCGCACTTACAGGGAGAGATAAAAATGGATGCAGGCACAACCCCTCCGATCACCCTGGTGGAACTCGCCAAAGGTTTGGCGCACGACGAGTTCGTCTTCTATTACCAGCCCAAGGTATCCCTGGTAGGGGGCAAAGTGAACGGCGCCGAGGCACTGATCCGCTGGAAGAAGCCTGACGGCACGATAATCCCTCCCGACGAATTCATTCCCATCGCGGAATCGACCGGCTTCATCACCGAGATCAGCCGCGCCATGTTCCCGAAACTGGTTGCCGACATGCTGATCCTGAACGATATGGATGCCTCGATAAGTATCGCATTCAATTTATCGTCAAAAGACTTCGAGTCACCGGAAATGCTGGAACTGATCCGTTCGG
Source organism: Ferrigenium kumadai (assembly GCF_018324385.1). Lineage (NCBI taxonomy): Bacteria > Pseudomonadati > Pseudomonadota > Betaproteobacteria > Nitrosomonadales > Gallionellaceae > Ferrigenium > Ferrigenium kumadai. The sequence continues at coordinate 1,709,827 of NZ_AP019536.1, forward strand.
CAATCGAAAGCCACCAGATCGATCCCGACAAGCTGCAGGTCGAATTGACGGAAGCGGCGATCATCGACATCAACGATCCCAACATCCGCAACAACCTGAATGAACTCGTCAAGCTGGGCGTCAAGCTGGCGATGGACGATTACGGAACAGGCTATTCCTCCATCGACACCCTGAGCCAATGGCCTTTCTCGGTCGTCAAGATAGACCAGGGCCTGATCCGGCGCATGGTCGAATCCGAGAAGAGCACGACCATCGTGCAAGCCAGCATCCGTATGGCCCACCAACTGGGGATCAACGTCGTGGCAGAAGGGATAGAAAGCGCCAACGTGTACGATTTCCTGCTTCACGCCGGATGTACCGACGCACAGGGTTTCTGGCTCGCCCAACCCATGCCCCTGGCCGAACTGCTCGCATTCATCAGAAGCGACCGGCGCTGGTCCGCCCTGCCGGCTGGCCTGATCCATATGGCGCAACTCGATCACATCCACTGGCGCAAGACCCTGATAGATCAGGTCACCACCCTCGCCTTCAACCACAGCAAGGAAAAAAGCGTCCAGGGCGTCTCGGCTGAACAGGACCCCCACCGCTGCAAACTCGGAGTCTGGTACTACGGGCTGGGGCAGGAGTTCAAAGGCATATCAACATTCGACGAGCTGGAAGAACCGCACCGCCTGCTTCACGAGCAAGGGGCGAAACTGATCGAGGCCGCCAGGAACGGCAGCACGAGGGAAGAGATCACCAACGGTCTGCGGGAATTGACCAAGCTGTCGAGCATCGTCCTCGGCCTGTTGCAGGAACTGGAAAACGAAGCCTTCTTCCAGGCCGCCGAACAGAACGGATAGCGCCCACGGAAATGAAGAAGATCAATTCCGGCAAGCTGCGCGCCATCGGCTACGACGCGCGTACCCGCCTCCTGCAAGTCCAGCTCGACGACGGTACTACGCTCCAGTACAGCGCCGTCGGCGAGGAAACCTGGCGCCAGTTCAGCAGCTCGGCCTCAGCCTGGAGCTACTACCGCGACAACATCGAAGAGGAATTCACCGCGAAGCGGATTTCATCGGCCAGCACGCCGGCGGGGAAAAATCCGCTGGATGATTTGTTCGCTCAGAAATAAGTGTGATGCTGCCATCTAATTTAACCTAAAAAGAGAGCTATAAATGACACGAAAAAGCAAGATCATTTCAGTACTTGTCGGGGGCGGGATAGCAATTTTTATTGCCTCCTATTTGGGCGCCGAAAAATTTTCGGATGGGGGGGGAAGCCCTGAGGTCAAAGAATCTAGGGAATTGCTTGATTCATGGGGCGGAGAGACCTCGATTCTTATTCAAGCCAGAGAAAAACTTGTGCATGCATTGAAAGTTGACCCTCAAGATTATCTAGCACTGAAGGAATTAGCTCGCAGTCAGATAGCGGAAGGCTATATTAATAATCGCAATGTAACGTATCAAAAAAATATCTACGTTGTTGGCAATTTTGTTCCAGGTACTCTGGAGCAGGCCGAAGCGACAGTTCGTGAGGCCATTCGAATCAATCCAAGCTTTGCAGAAGGATATGTATTGCTCGGATATATCCAATACCAACATTCAAAACTGGATGAGGCGGCAAAAAGCCTTGCTTATGCCGAGAAGCTTGGAACCGATGATCCATGGCTACAATTAAACTGGGCAAGCATTAATTACGCTAAAGGAGACTATTCGTCCGGAAACAAACGGGTGGAACGTGTCTTGCATAGCGGAACAACCAAAAACAATGTGCTCAATACGGCTTATGAATTTTTAATCTCAGGCTACATACGTACAGAAGAGCACAATAAAGCTGTGGCGCTTTATGAAGAACGGATTAAACAAAACCCGAACGACGCTTGGCTGCGAGGGAACTTTGCCGGATACCTAACCAATACGCTTGGTCGCAATGATGAGGCGATCATTCAGGCTCGTCTAGCATTAAATATCATGAATTATGGAATGGGGGAACAAACCCTTGCTATGGCTCTATACCGCAAATGGGCTGACATGGTAGCGCAGGGTAATGCGAAAAACGGTGAAGTTTATTTCCAAGAGGCTTTCAAGATTTTCCCCGTACTTTCAGAGGTTATGGCTTATGGGGCCTCTTCACCAGTGGGCGAGAATCTGGCAAAGGCTCTGGTCTCTGAAAAAGGGATTTCAATTGATGCTCAGGCCGAAGATGGGTCAACGGCCCTTCTTATAGCAACGAACCGAAATAGAGTTAATCAGGTTAGGGTACTGCTTGATTTGCATGCTAACCCTAATACCAGGGACACGAATGGATGGACGCCACTTCTTAGTGCAGTGGACGAAGGAAACATTGAAATTGTTAACATGCTTCTTGCGAAGGGGGCCGATGTGCATATGCAAGCTCCATGGAATGGTGGCGACGCAGCATTTTTTGCGGAACGCAATGGAAATACGGAACTGGCAGCCAAGCTTAAAGCATTGGCCGAAAAGTGATTGAGAGCGAGCTATTGGGATCGAGCCGTTTTCAATCCAGGGAGACTTCCCTGATATCGCTTTGGTGTGGCATCCATCGCGCGTGGCGCGCCATAAGAACAAATAGGGGGCAACTTCGTTTGAATAATCGAAAGTAGACCACATAAAAAAGGCGACCACCGGTCGCCTTTTTCTTTCCTGCCTAGACTACTTTCAACCTACCCACTTACGGGCATTCTGGAACATCCGCAGCCACGCCCCGTTCTCCTGCCATTCGCTCGGATACCACGAGTTCTGCACCGCACGGAACACGCGTTCGGGGTGCGGCATCATGATGCTGAAGCGGCCGTCCGGGGTGGTGAGGCCGGTGATGCCCTGCGGCGAGCCGTTGGGGTTGAGCGGATAGGTCTCGGTGGGCCGGCCGTAGTTGTCCACGTAGCGCATCGTCACCAGGTCCTGCGCGGCCTTCAGCTTCTTCGCGTTGCCGAAGTCGGCATAGCCTTCGCCGTGCGCGACGACGATGGGCATGCGGCTGCCGGCCATGCCGTCGAAGAAGATCGAGGGCGACTTCTGCACCTCGACCATCGCGAAGCGCGCCTCGAACTGCTCGGACTGGTTGCGCGCAAAGTGCGCCCAGTTCTCCGCGCCGGGGATGATCTCATGCAGGTTGCTCATCATCTGGCAGCCGTTGCACACGCCCAGTGCGAAGGTGTCGTTGCGCTTGAAGAAGGCTTCGAACTCGTCGCGCGCTCTTGGATTGAGCAGGATGGACTTGGCCCAGCCCTCGCCCGCGCCCAGCACGTCGCCGTAGGAGAAGCCGCCGCAGGCCGCGAAGCCCTTGAAGTCTTCCAGCTTGACGCGGCCGCTGATGATGTCGCTCATGTGCACGTCCACCGCGGCGAAGCCGGCGCGGTCGAACGCCGCCGCCATCTCGACCTGGCCGTTCACGCCCTGCTCGCGCAGGATGGCGATCTTCGGACGGGTCAGCACCGCACGCCCTTCGACCAGCTCGGGGCGAACGGATGGATTCTCGTTCGGGTCGTAGGTCAGCTTCGCGTGCAGGCCGGGGTCGTTCACGTCGAGCAGGCGGTCGAATTCCTGCTGCGCACAGGCCGGGTTGTCGCGCAGCTTCTGCATCTGGTACGTGGTCTCCGACCACACGCGTTGCAGCTGCGCGGCGTTCTCGCTGTACAGCTTGTCGCTGCCGCGCGTGATCTCGATCGTACCGGTCTGGTTCAGCGTGGCGATCTTCTGCACGCTCTTCAGGCCGGACTCCTGCGCCAGTTGAAGGATGTGCGCCACGTCGCGGTTCTTCACCTGCACCACCGCGCCGAGCTCCTCGTTGAACAACGCGCGCAGCGTGTCACCGTGCGAGCCGTCGATCTGGATGTCGAGGCCGATGTGCGAGGCAAATGCCATCTCGCACAATGCGACGAACGCGCCGCCGTCGGAACGATCGTGATAGGCCAGCAGCTTGCCTTCGCCGTTCAGGCGCTGCACCAGTTCGAAGAAGGTCTTGAGTACCTGCGCATCGTCCACATCCGGCGCGACGTCGCCGACCTGCTTGTAAACCTGCGCCAGCGCGGAGCCGCCCATGCGGTTCTTGCCCTGCCCCAGGTCGATCAGCAGCAGCGTGGTGTCGAGGTCGGCGGCGAGCTGGGGCGTGAGCGTGTCGCGCGCATCCGGGCACGGCGCGAACGCCGACACGATCAGCGACAGCGGCGCGGTGACGGCCTTGTCCTTCTTGCCTTCCTTCCAGGTCGTCTTCATGGACATCGAGTCCTTGCCGACCGGGATGCCGATGCCGAGCTGCGGGCACAGTTCCATGCCGACCGCGCGCACGGTGTCGAACAGCGCGGCGTCCTCGCCGTGGTGTCCGGCCGCGGCCATCCAGTTGGCCGACAGCTTGATGTCGCCGATCTTCTCGATGCGCGCGGCGGCAATGTTGGTGATCGCCTCGCCTACCGCCATGCGGCCCGATGCGGGTGCGTTGATCAGCGCCAGCGGGGTGCGCTCGCCGATGGCGAAGGCCTCGGCGCGGTTGGTGTTGAAACCCATCAGCGAGACGGCCACGTCGGCCACCGGCACCTGCCACGGGCCGACCATCTGGTCGCGCGCGGTCATGCCGCCCACGGTGCGGTCGCCGATGCTGATGAGGAAGGTCTTGTTCGCCACGGAAGGCAGGCGCAGCACGCGCTCGATGGACTCGCGCAGGTCGAACGCGCTGCTGTCGAACGACGACAGGCGCGGCGTCTCGCGCTTCACGTTGCGCGTCATCTTGGGCGGCTTGCCGAGCAGCACGGACAGCGGCATGTCCACCGGATCATTCTTGAATTCCGCGTCATGCACGGTGATCTGGTCTTCGTCGATGGCGGTGCCCACCACGGCGAACGGGCAGCGCTCGCGCTCGCACATCGCGCGGAACTCGTCGAGGCGCTCGGGCGCGATGGCCAGCACGTAGCGTTCCTGAGACTCGTTGCACCAGATCTGCTTCGGCGACATGCCGGTCTCGTCCAGAGGGATCTTGCGCAGCTCGAAGCGCGCGCCCTTGCCGCCGCCATGCACCAGTTCCGGCAGCGCGTTGGACATGCCGCCCGCGCCGACGTCGTGGATGGACAGGATGGGGTTCTTGTCGCCCAGTTGCCAGCAACGGTCGATCACTTCCTGCGCGCGGCGCTGCATCTCGGGGTTGCCGCGCTGCACCGAATCGAAGTCCAGGTTCTCGGCGTTCGCGCCGGTGTCCATCGAGGATGCCGCGCCGCCGCCCAGGCCGATCAGCATGCCGGGGCCGCCGAGGTGGATCACCAGCGCGCCGGTCGGCAGGTCATGCTTGTGCGTGTGCTCGGCCTTGATGTTGCCGACGCCGCCCGCCAGCATGATGGGCTTGTGGTAGCCGCGCATCTCGCCGCTGACGTTCTCTTCGAAGGTGCGGAAATAACCCGCCAGGTTGGGGCGGCCGAATTCGTTGTTGAACGCCGCGCTGCCGATCGGGCCGTCCAGCATGATCTGCAGGGCGGTGACGATGCGTGAGGGTTTGCCGTAATTGCCTTCCCAAGGCTGTGCGTAGCTGGGGATGTTCAGGTTCGAGACGGAGAAACCGCTCAGGCCGGCCTTGGGCTTGGAGCCGCTGCCGGTCGCGCCCTCGTCGCGGATCTCGCCGCCGGAGCCTGTGGCCGCGCCCGCGAACGGCGCGATGGCCGTCGGGTGGTTGTGCGTCTCGACCTTCATCAGGGTGTGGGTCAGTTCCTCGCTGAACGCGTAGCCACCGTCGGCACGCGGGTAGAAGCGATCGATGCGCGCGCCCTCGATGACGGAGGAGTTGTCGGAATAGGCCACCACGGTGCCCTGCGGGCTGACCTTGTGGGTGTTGCGGATCATGCCGAACAGCGACATGTCCTGCGCCTCGCCGTCAATCACCCAGTCAGCGTTGAAGATCTTGTGGCGGCAGTGCTCGGAGTTCGCCTGCGCGAACATCATCAGCTCGACGTCAGTCGGGTTGCGCTCCAGCTTCTTGAAGTTCTCAACCAGGTAGTCGATCTCGTCGGCCGACAGCGCCAGGCCCATCTCGCGGTTGGCCTTCTCCAGCGCCTTGCGGCCGCCCTTCAGCACGTCCACGGTCTCGAGGGGCTGCGGCTTGCCGTGCTGGAAGATCTTTTCCGCCGCGCCGGCGACATCGCCCAGCACGGTCTCGGTCATGCGGTCGTGCAGCAGCGGCAGCACCGTGGCCAGCTCGGCCTGGCTCAGCGCCTTGCCGCTTTTGGTCGAAAGGTAATACACCACGCCGCGCTCGATGCGCTGCACGCCGGACAGGCCGCAATGCTGCGCGATGTCGGTGGCCTTCGTAGACCACGGCGAGATGGTGCCGAGGCGCGGGATCACCAGCAGGCGCTGGTATTTCTTCACGTCGGCAGGCTCGCCCGCCGACTTGTCGAGGCCGAGCACCTTGCCCAGCAGCTTGGATTGCGCCTGGCTCAGCGTCTTGCTCTTGAGCGCGCTGAAGTAGCAGTGGCGCGTGTCGGCGACAGCGACGCCGGGAGCGGCATCGTTCAGCGCGGCGCGCAGTTTTTCGAGACGGAATGCGGATAGTGCGGATTTGCCGTAGGAGGTCTGGTACATAGATGTGACAGTGCGATTAAATGGCGAGGCGCGATTATACTATGCCCCTCACACACAGCACTCGACCAGAAATGAGCAAACGCATCCCCGCCCTCACCTCCAGACAAGTCATGTCCAGCTTCCCGAAACGCCCGAAAGACAGCCACAAGGGCCAGTTCGGCACCGTCGTGGTGATCGGCGGCGCTTCGGGCATGGTCGGCGCGCCGCTGATGGCGGCCCGCGCCGCACTCAAGCTGGGCGCGGGTTGCGTGCATGTCGGGCTGATGGCGAACAACGCACCTGCGGTCGATCCGATGCAGCCGGAGCTGATGCTGCATCCGGCTGCCGCCGCGCTGAAACTGACCGGCATGGACGTGCTGGCCATCGGCTGCGGCCTGGGGCGCGACCTGGCGGCGCAAAAGCTGCTGCATGATGCAATGAACACGAATGCCGCGCTGGTGCTGGACGCCGATGCGCTGAACATCCTCGCGCAGCGCCCCGACCTGCGCACGACGCTGCTGGGACGCAATGCCGCGACCGTGATCACCCCGCACCCCGGCGAGGCCGCGCGCCTGCTGGGCATGGAGATCGACGAGGTGCAGGCCGACCGCCCCGATGCGGTGCAAAAACTGGCGCAGAAGTTCGGCAGCAGCGTGGTGCTGAAAGGCGCCGACAGCCTGTGCGCCACGCGTGACGGCAAGCTGCACGTCAACAAGGCCGGCAATCCCGGCATGAGCGCGCCCGGCATGGGCGACGTACTGACCGGCATGATCGCCGCCTTCATCGCCCAGGGCATGAGCGCTGACGATGCGCTGCTGCTGGCCGTGCACCTGCATGGCGCGGCGGGCGATGAATTGGCAAAGCAGGTCGCGACGATAGGCATGACTTCGACCGAAGTCACCGAGTGGGCGCGCTGGCTGCTCAATCAGTGGGCATAACCAAACCTCAAAGACCTTCATTACAACTTCTGGATTCCCGCCTTCGCGGGAATGACAAGCAAAGACAATGGCAACACCGATAGAAATCAGCGAAGAAGCCGGCGTACGCACGCTGCATTTCGGTTCCGAATGGGTACAGGGCGCGATGCGCATCGCGCGGCCGTGGAACCTGGAGCTGGAATACACGCGCGAGATGATGACTTCGCTGCTGCTGCGCGACCCTCCGAAAAAGGTACTGCTCATCGGGCTGGGCGCGGCTTCGCTGACCAAGTTCCTCTACCGCCACTATCCGCTCGCGCACCTCACCGTGGTGGAGATCGAGCCCGCCGTGGTCGCCGCGGCGCGGCAGTTCTTCAAGCTGCCGGAAGACCCGAAGCGCATCCATCTGGTGATCGGCGACGGCGCGGAATTCGTGATGAACAGCAACAAGAAGTTCGACCTGATCCTGGTGGATGGCTTCGACGAGAAGGCTCGCACCGGCGCGCTGGAGACGCTGCCGTTCTACCAGGCCTGCCGCGCACACCTGAGCCGCAACGGCGCGATGGCGGTGAACCTGCTGACGGCCAGCCGCGGATTCAACCGAACCACGGCGCAGATCGCCGAGGCGTTCGAGGACCGTGCGCTGGTATTCCCATCCTGCGAAAGCGGCAACGCGGTCGCCCTCGCGGCGGCGGGCGATCCCATCGAGATACCGTTCGAGGATCTGAAGGAAAGCGCGCACGCGTTGAAGGAAGCAACCGGGCTGAACCTCTTGCCCACGCTAACCCGACTGGCGCAGGCGAAGACCTGCCTCAACAATACCCTCATCCTGTAACCCACATAGCCGCAGTTTTGCTTTAGCATAGGCCACTAACAACAAGAAGGAGGCTGCCATGTTGCGCATCGCATTGCTGTTTGGTCTGTTGTCTCTCCATGGCTGGGCGCATGCCGAGAGCGAGCCCTACAACCGCGTGGACTTCCAGGTCGAGGCTGCGCGCGAGGTCGCCAACGACCTGCTGGTGGCCGGCATGAGCATCGAGGTGCAGGACAAGCAGCCCGCCCGCGTAGCGCAACAGATCAACACCGCGCTCAACGACGCGCTGAAAAAGGCCGCAGCCTTCGGCAACGTGAAGGTCACCAGCGGCGGCCAGAACACCTATCCCGTTTACGGCAAGAACAACCAGGTCGACGCCTGGCGCGGCCATGCCGATATCCGGCTGGAGAGCCGCGACTTCAAGGCGGCCGGCGAACTCATCATGCAGCTGCAATCCTCGCTGCAACTGACCGGGCTGGATTTCACCCTCGCGCCTGACACACGCACGCAGAGCGAGAGCGAACTCATCGCCGAAGCGATCAAGGCATTCCAGCGCCGCGCCGATGCGATACGCGCCGCCGTCGGTGCGCGTGCCTACAAGAACGTGCATTTCTCGATCAACGGCGGCATGCCCCGCCCCTATGCCAAGGCGATGATGCGTGCCGCGCCGATGGCATCGGATGCGGCGATACCGGAACCCGAATTCGCCGGCGGCGACACGCGCATGACGGTGCAGGTAAGCGGCACCATCGAATTGCAATAACATAGGCGAACTGCAATAACACCAAGGAGAACACATGAGCAGCCTGATCTTTCTCGGCATCACCCTCGTCGCTTTGTTCTACGGCATCAGCCTGTACAACCACCTGGTCAACCTCAAGCACGCCGTCGCCAAGGCCTGGGCCAACATCGACGTGCTGCTCAAGCAGCGCCATGACGAGCTGCCCAAGCTGGTCGAGGTGTGCAAGCAGTACAAGGAGTTCGAGCAATCTACTTTGCAGAAGGTGATCGAGGCCCGCTCGCGGGTGCAGTCCGCACGCGAAAGCCAGGACATCGGCGCGCTGGGCCAGGCGGAGGGCATGCTGCGCATGGGGCTGGGCAACATCTTTGCGGTGGCGGAGGCTTATCCCGAACTGAAGGCGAACGAGAACTTCATGCAATTGCAGACGCGTATCACCGGGCTGGAGAACGGTATCGCCGACCGCCGCGAGCTGTACAACGAGTCGGTGAACATCTACAACGTCGGCATCGAGCAGTTCCCCGCCGTGCTGATCGCCAACATGTTCCGCTATGAAGCCAAGCCGCTGCTGGAATTCTCGTCTGCCGAAAAGGCGGATGTGGACATGAAACAACTGTTCAAATAGCAAATCATGCTGGTCAGGCTGCGCCGCGAATACGCGCAACTGGTCACCTCCGGCGCGCAGCTGTTGCTGCTGTTCGCCGGCTTCAAGCTGGAGTCGCGCGAGGGCTGGCTGGGCACCCTGTCGGCGATGGCGCTCATCAGCTTCTTCGCCTGGTTGTCGGCGCTGTACCGGCTGCGCACGATCCGCGACACCCCCACCTCGAAAATCGCTTCCGCCGCACAGGGCTACGTCGAACTCGTCGGTCGCGGCCGCCCCTTCGGCGATACGCCGCTCATCAGCAAACTGCGGGGATTGCCCTGCCTGTGGTACCGCTACACGGTCGAACGCCGCACCGACAAGGACCACTGGGAAACCGTCGATAGCGGCGAGAGCGTCGATTCGTTCGTACTGCGCGACGACAGCGGCGAGTGCGTGGTCGACCCGGAGCATGCCGAGATCGTCACCAGGCATCGCGACCAGTGGACCGATGGCGACCACCGCTATACCGAGTGGAAGTTCATCCAGGACGACAGCATCTATGCCATCGGCGAGTTCCGCACGCGCAGCCTGGGCGCGGAATTCGACTCGCGCTCCGAACTCAACGCGCTGCTCGCCGAGTGGAAGCAAGACAAGCCCGCGTTGCATGCGCGCTTCGACCTCAACCAGGACGGTCAACTCGACATGAAGGAGTGGATGCTGGCGCGCCAGGCCGCCAAGCGCGAGGTGGAAAAGAAGAGGCGCGAGGTGCAGGCGCAGCCCGATATCCACCTTCTCGACCTGCCGAGTGACGGCAAGCTGTTCCTGCTCAGCAACCTCACACCGGAAAAACTCTCACGCCGCTACCTGTTCTGGTCATGGGCTCATCTGGTCATCTTCTTCGGCGCACTGGCCGGTTTCGGCTGGGTGCTCAGCAATCCACCTTATTGATTCCAACAAGCGGGACACATAAGGTTTATCCCTCACCAACCATGGAGGGAACGGCGATGAACGAACCATTCAAACAACATGGGGCATTCAGCTGGAGTGAGCTGATGACCATGGACGTGGAAGCGGCGAAGGCCTTCTACACCAAGCTCTTCGGCTGGGTCATGGAAGACATGAAGATGCCCGGCATGACCTATACCGTGATCAAGGTGGGAGGTAACGGGATAGGCGGCATCATGGCGATCCCGAAAGATGCCAAAGGCATGCCGCCGGCATGGGGCACCTACGTCACGGTCGACGACGTCGACGCGACGGCGAAGACCGCCGAACAGCTGGGCGCGAAACTCTGCGTGCCGCCGACCGACATCCCCGACGTCGGCCGTTTCTGCGTGATCCAGGACCCGCAAGGCGCCACGATCAACGCCATCACCTACAAGAAAATGTGACCGTCGCAGGGGCGGGTGCATCCCTCTGCCGGCCAGCGCTGACGGCTACCTAGTTTTACCACCAGATATACAGCCGAACACTGTATGTCCACCCGTTACCCGCTGTGCAAATATCGTCGCGTCCGGCTGCCACTCTGGTTTTCCCGGCCGCCGCCAACCGATCAGGAAGGAAGCGAAATCATGTCACACGAAGGCCTGCACGAGCGCGAAGAGAAACTCGCCATCCCGACGGTGGATGCCCACCGCGCCATCCTTTCGCTGATGGAGGAATTCGAGGCGGTGGACTGGTACCACCAGCGGGCCGATGCCTGCACCGATGCGGAGTTGCGCGACATCCTGCTGCACAACATGCACGAGGAGATGGAGCATGCGGCGATGCTGCTGGAATGGCTGCGCCGCAGCACGCCCAGACTGGATGAGATCCTGAGGACCTATCTGTTCACGCAGGGCGATCTCACCCGCCTCGAAGAAAAGAACAAGAGCAAGATCGCCGGCGATAGCCTTGCGCAAAGCGAGGGCGGAACACGACGCATGACCGTCGGCCACATGAAAGGAGCATGACATGGACACCCCTACCCTGCCATTCGACCCCGTCATCCTCGACCGCATGGAAGAGATGGCGATAGCCGAGGCGCGAAAAATATTGACCGCCCGCCGCTTCCTGCCGGTAGAAGGCCCCTTCGGGCTGGGATATCTGGCCGCGCCGGTGGGCAATGACGACCAGCGCCAGCATGCCTCGCATGGTGCCACCACCATCATCGCCCGCACCATCCCCGTGCCGATGATCTTCCGGCATTTCACCATGAGCCGCCGGCGCGTCTCCGCACATCTCGAGCTGGGCCAGCCGCTGGACTTCAGCCAACTCGGCCAGGCGACCTTCGAACTGGCGGCGCGCGAAGACGAGCTGATCTATCAGGGCGACCCGGAATTCGGATTGGCAGGACTGTGCACGGTCGAGAACCGCAACCACCTGGACGCGGGGAACTGGAACGACGTGGAGCAGGTGCTGCGCGACGTGCTGGCGGCAGTGACGCTGCTGGACAATGCGCACTTCCACGGCCCGTATGCCATGGTGCTCGAGCCCAGGCTGTACAACAACCTGTTCCGGCGTTACACGGAAGGCTCGGACATACTGCAGATCGACCACCTGAAAGGGCTGTGCACCCTGGGCATCTACAAGGCCGACATCCGCGGCGGCGTACTGGCTGCGCCGGAAGCCGGCACGCTCCTGGTCGGCGAGGATCTCGCCGTGGCATTCACCTTCCCCGATTCCGCCCACTTCAATTTCACCGTGCGCGAGTCCATCGTGCTGCGCATCAACGCTCCCAAGGCGATCTGCACCATCAGTCCAAAAGGTTAGCGCAGATAGCCACCGCATAACCAGCGACTTGGCCGTTGTATTTAGACGGCCTAGTCGAATGGCTAGTCGTCTCATCAGTAGTTTTTCAACGGCCTGCTAAACCAGGCCGCCCTCGGCGATCTGCCGGTAGACAATTCCCTTCAACCAGAGCGCATTCGCGGCGGAGACATCGCGGAAGGCGATGCCGTATTCCATCATGTTGGCCTCCGCCTCCCTGCCGGCTTGCGGCATATGCACATGCACGATCGTCGCATTGAGGTTCAAGTTGGTCTTCAGCTCATCCAGGTCGGCATGCAAAGAAAGCCGCAAGGCCTCGCCCGGATTGCCCAGCAAAGGTGGTGCATGAAGTTGCGCGCCATCCGGGCTGAGATTGACGATGCGGACCATTTCGTGGGAGCCCTGTGCGTCGGTCACGGTGGCACCGAGGCTCACCCTGGCCCAGGGCGACCGGCGCAGCTTCTGTACGCGCACCTCGACGGGGTAATCCAGATGCATGTAATGGACAGGGCTGATGCACAGGCGCTGGATGGAGGTCTGAAATGCATGGATGTTGTTTCCGGTCACCATGCGCACTTCCACCTGCTCGCCATCCATCAGAATAAGTGGGGTTCCGGCAATGGCCGGCGTCGTCACCAGGATGCTCCGGTTCTTGATATAGCCGACCATGTGAGCGGAATAATAGGTTTGGAGATTCCGGTTCAGCAGGCGCAACTGAACTCGCGCCCCGACCTGGGGCTTGATGCCCTGCGACGGAAACCCTCTTATCGGCTCGACATCCCTGAACTCGACCCAGTCACCCGCCTCATGGGTTTGTGCCTGCGCATCCATGTCCCGCAGCAAGCCTCTGGCGAGCAGGCTCTCCAGTTGCTCACGGCTTGCCACCAATTCGCCGCGCGCAAACACGATGTAACCGTCGCGGTCATACAAGCGCCAGGGCAAGGGGCTGCCGACGGGAATGTCTTCTACGGTGACAGGCTGGAGATTCATCATGGTCAGGAGGATGGCGCGAGCATCACCATTCTTCCGGCAATTCGAGCCTGTCGGGCGCCAGGTCGATGATCTCCCGCTGCACCAGGATGTTGAATTCCTCATAGATAGGCTCGGCGCAGTGAAGCAGTTCTTCGCTGAGCTGTTCGAGGAATTTTTCGCCCTTCCAGACCCATTCGACCGGGATGCAAATCCCCTTGTCGTCCTCGGTCCCGAAGCTGGACAGCACGATGCCCACCGATTTCACGGTGAGGCCGGTCTGCGGAGTGTAGTGTTTGACGAAGACGACATCTTCCGTGGCGATGCGCCGGAAGGAGCCGAGCAACGCCGCCTCCCTCTCATTGGATTTGTCCAGGCACACCAGCCCGTGGTCTAGAGTACTGTCCGTGTGGTGTTCGTCTATCCCGAAAAAAGAAGTCATCGTATCCTCCATGCCATGATGCCGACAGCCATGGCGGCGATTCGGAAGGCGTAACAGGAAGCAGGCGCCCGTTGCCGCCATTCACCCGCTGGAAACTATGCGACTATCCGGCGCCCCTCCGGCGGACGAGGGGCTGCCGGCATGGCATCAGGCATATTGAATGTTCGCTGCCTGCTTGCCCTTCGCTCCTTGCATGATCTCGAAGGTGACCCGCTGACCTTCCTTCAGGGACTTGAACCCGTGCGCCTGGATGGCGGAGAAATGCGCGAAGATATCCTCGCCGCCGTCGTCCGGGCTGATGAAACCGAATCCCTTTGCGTCGTTGAACCATTTAACGATACCAGTTGCCATGATGCGTTTTCCTTAAAGAGTTGAAAGATGTACCAGGCCATCCGACCGGTATGCGCAACTTAGCAACCCCTAAACCCCGGCTCAATAAACAAAACCCTGTAAATTAAGGCGCGGTATCTATCCATCCCGAACCCGCGAAACAAAAGGGCGGATCATAATGATCCGCCCTTCGATTGCCGCATCAGCCAGATTCCGGCAGCGCTGCCTCAGCCCTTATTGCGCAGCGACATGCGATCCATGATGTTGTCCTTCATCACGAACTGGTGCTTGAGCGCGCCCAGCAGGTGAACCACCACCAGCGTGATCAGCACGGTCACCAGCACTTCGTGGACCTCGTGCGCCTCCACACCCTGGAACTTCGCCGGCAACAGGGTCGCGTCGCCAGACATGATCGCCTTGCCCACATCGCTGCCCAGCACCACCATCATGCCGCTCACCGGCAACAGGACCAGCACTGCGTACAGCGCGTAATGGATTCCCTTGGCGACCTTGTCCATCGGGGTGTTGCCCATTGCCGGAGGAATGCCGTCCTTGCTGCGGAAAACCAGGCGTGCCAGCGTCATCAGCAACACCGAGGCTCCCACCAGCAAGTGGACCACGTAACCCGCGATCGTCGCGCCGCCTTCATGACGCGCTTCGTCCAGGGCATCGCCCAGGAACCATGCGGCGACCAGCAAGGCCAGGGTCAGCCAGTGAATGATGATGTTGCGTTTGCTGTATTTTTCCATGCGTAGAATCTCCAGAATTGATCGGTTGGTTTTTTTGTTCTGCTCCCTTGCGCCGGATTATAGCGAAAGGAGATACGAGAATTATGACGATGAACCGGCGCGCTGTTCCAGCTCTTCCCATCGCTCCATCGCCGCCAGCACTTCCGCCTCTATCTCCTCGCTGCGTGCCTGCAACTGCTTGGCGCGCTTGGGGTCGTTGCGGAAGATGCTGCCGTCGGCGAAGTGTGCGGTGATGTCGATCTGTTCCTGCTCCAGTGCCTCGATGCGCTTGGGCAGTTCCTCCAGTTCGCGTGCATCCTTGTAGCTGAGCTTGCTCTGCTTCGGCTTTTCCGCCGCCGAGGGTGCCGCCTGCACCACGGGCTTGACCGGTGCAGCGACCGGCTTGGCTGCCGTGCTCGCGGCCTGGAATTTCTGCACGCGCACCCAGTCCTCGTAGCCGCCGACGTATTCCATCAACTTGCCGTTGCCCTCGAACGCGATCACCTGCGTCACCACGTTGTCGAGGAAGGCGCGGTCGTGGCTGACCAGGAACAGCGTGCCATCGTATTGCGCCAGCAGCTCTTCCAGCAGCTCCAGCGTCTCGATGTCCAGATCGTTGGTCGGTTCGTCCAGCACTAGCACGTTGGCGGGACGCGTGAACAACCGCGCCAATAACAAACGATTGCGCTCGCCGCCGGAACAGCTCTTTACCGGCGAACGGGCGCGCTCCGGCGCGAACAGGAAATCGCCGAGGTAGCTGATGACGTGTTTCTTCTGTCCGCCGATCTCGATGAAATCCGATCCCTGGCTGATGGTGTCAGCCAGCGTCGCCTCGTCGTCGAGCTGCGCGCGCAACTGGTCGAAATAGGCGACGGATATCTTCGTCCCCAGCTTGACGCTGCCGCTGTCCGGCTCCAGTTCGCCGAGGATGATCTTGAGCAGCGTGCTCTTGCCCGCGCCGTTGGGGCCGAGCAGACCGATCTTGTCGCCGCGCTGGATGCGGCAGGAAAAATCGTCGACGATCTTGCGCGCCCCGAACGACTTGCTCACGTTGGTGAGTTCCGCCACCAGCTTGCCGGAACGCTCGCCCGCATCGAGATTCATCTCGACCTTGCCCTGTTTCTCGCGCCGCGCCGCGCGCTCGCGGCGCAACTGTTCCAGACGCAGCACGCGCCCTTCGTTGCGTGTGCGGCGGGCTTTGACGCCCTGGCGTATCCACACCTCTTCCTGTGCCAGCACCTTGTCGAACTTGGCGTTCACCACGGCCTCGTCCGCCAGCATGCGTTCCTTGATGCTCAGGTAGTTGGCGAAGTTACCCTGAAAACTGGTCAGCCTGCCGCGGTCCAGTTCGACGATACGGGTGGATACGTTGTCGAGGAAGCGCCGGTCATGGGTGACGAACAGCACCGCGCCCCTGAATTCGTTGAGCAGGCCTTCGAGCCATTCGATGGAGGCGAAGTCGAGGTGGTTGGTCGGCTCGTCGAGGATCAGCACGTCCGGCTCGGCCACCAGCGCCTGCGCCAGCGCCACGCGTTTGCGCTGTCCGCCGGACAGGGCACCCACGCGGTCGTCGGCGTTCAGGTCGAGCCTGGCGATGGCGGTTTCGATGCGCGCCTGCACCGACCAGCCGTTCTGTGCCTCGAGTTGGGTCTGCAAGTGCTGCATCTCTTCCAACAGCTTGTCGACATCCGCATCCGGCTCGGAGATTTGATGCGAGACATGATGGTAATCGTGCAGCAGCTGCTGGAGCTTGCCCAAGCCTTTCGCCACGGCGTCGAACACCGTGTCGTCGGCATCCAGCGCAGGCTCCTGGCTGACGTAGCAGATGCGTGCCGTCGGGGCGCGCCACACCAGCCCGTCATCGAGATTCCCCTGCCCGGCGAGCACGCGCATCATGCTCGACTTGCCGCCGCCGTTGCGCCCGATCAGGCCGACGCGCTCGCCCTCGTCGAGCTGAAAGTCGGCGTGGTCCAGCAGCGCGACGTGCCCGAAGGCAAGGCTCGCCTTATCCAGTGTGACGAGTGGCATCTACTTGGCTTCTTGCTGAGGCAGCGAGGATTGATAGAGGAACGAGAAGCCCACTGCCCAACAACCCATCGCCCAGTAACCGAACGCCGTGGTGAATTTTTGCAGGATCAGGTGCGTGTTGTGATCGCTGATAGAAGGCTCGAAGAACTGGAACACGAACAGCAGTGCCGCCAGCACGTTGCCCAGCAGCACGATGCGCTGGCCGAAGCGGTATCCGTTGCCTTCGGGCTTGCCCTCCGGGGGCAGCGAACCGCGGAAGTGCAGCACCAGGTAGACCACCATCAGCGACAGCAGCGCGCCAACGATACGCCCCGGGATGTCACCCTCGAACGTCGTTGCGCCCAGTGCATCCAGCAGCGTGCGGCCGACCGCCGCCACCCAGCCCATTGCCAGCGTCTGCGGAATGAAGAACCACGCCAAAAACAAGTTGATGCGACCCTGCATAGTATTTCCTCTGTGCGGAATATTTCGAATGGCGCGCATGATACCAGTCAATGCGTTTCTGATTGCGGCGCATTTCCGCTAGAATGCGCACCGCTGTCCTCGTAGTTAAATGGATATAACCGGCCCCTCCTAAGGGTCAATTACAGGTTCGATTCCTGTCGAGGACGCCAATTTCCCCTTCCCGGATTCAGGCTATCTGCCCGTTTCTGTGGGGTATCACCCTACCCCCTGCCTGCCACGAATGAGATTAATATTGCGGAATGGCAATGCTCTCAAAACCACTGGTGCGAATCACCATGCTGTTCCTCCTGCTGGCCGTCGTCGAGACCGGCTGGCTGCATACGCTCCGTCCGCTGGAAAACAGGCTATCCGATCTCTTCGTACGCCAGCAGGCGCAACACCTGGAGCCCGACCCGCAGATCGTCATCGTTGACATCGACGATGCCAGCCTCGCGCGCATGCAGGACGTCGCCGGTAACTGGCCGTGGCCGCGCGCGGTGCACGGCGAATTGGTGCGCGGCATCGCGGCGCAGCATCCCGCGGCCATCGTGTTCGACATCCTGTTCAGCGAACGCGACCAGTACCGTCCGGAGAGCGACCGTCAGTTCAATGAAGCGTTGGGAGCTAGCGACAATATCTACTTCCCGATGATACGGCGCGACCCGGTGCTGGACGCCAAGGGGGCGCCGCTGGCGCAGATCGCGCCCATGCTGGGACTGACGCGCACGGACAAGGCCGCCCCGGATGCGCGCGTTGCGCTGCTGCCGCCGCTGGCCATCGACCCGCGCCACTGGCGCAGTGGCACCATCAACTTCGAGGAAGACGCCGACGGCGTGGGACGGCGCTACCAGCTTTACACCGACGTGCGCGGCTGGCTGATCCCGTCGCTGCCCGCAAGGGTGGCCGCCGACCTCGGCTACCCGGTGCCGCATCAGGACGACATGATCCTCGCATGGCGCGGCAAGGCACGCTCCTTCCGGCATATTTCCTATGCCGAGCTGTACGAGGACTTCGGCCGCGAGCATCCGTTGCGCCCGCGCGACGAATTCACCGGCAAGATCGTCGTCGTCGGCACGGCCGCCAGCGGCCTGCACGACGTGCGTGTGACGCCCGTCGCCAGCCTGTATCCCGGCATGGAGATACTGGCGACCGCGCTGGACAACCTGAAGAACCGGCGCATGATGCAAGCGGCGCCGCAGTGGTTCGCCCCCCTGCTCGCATTCGCACTGATAGTCGCGCTGGGCGCCGCCTTCCTGCGTGGAACGAACGCGCTGCGTGCAGGACTTAGGCTGGCTGTGGCTTCGATGCTGCTGCTGGGCGGCAGCTACCTCGCGACGGGGCGGCTTTACCTGCTGCCGGTATTGGCACCACTGCTGCTGGCCTGGGCCTGCTATTTCTCCTGCGCGCTCGCGGAGTACCTGCGCGAACGCCGTTCGCGCGAGCAGGCAGTGCAGATGTTCAGCCGCTTCGTGAACCCGCATGTAGTCAAGGAGCTGATCGCCCACGGAGGCCTCAACCGAGCGGGCGAAAGCCGCCAGATCACGGTGCTGTTCTCCGACATCCGCGGTTTCACCACGCTGTCGGAGCGCCACACGCCGCAGGAGGTCGTCGCACTGCTCAACCGCTATTTCAGCCTGCAGGTCGAGGTCATCTTCCGCCACGGCGGCTCGCTGGACAAGTTCATCGGCGACGCCATCATGGCCTTCTGGGGCGCGCCGCTGGACGATGCGGAGCATGCGCGCCACGCGGTGGAGGCAGCGCTGGAGATGGCTGAGGTACTGCAACGCTTCAAGCAGGAGATCGGCGAGAGCGAACCCGGATTCGACGTCGGCATCGGTATCCATTCCGGCCCCGCGGTGGTGGGCCTGATCGGTTCGGAGCAGCGGCGCGAATACACCGCCATCGGCGACACGGTGAACCTCGCCAGCCGCATCGAAGGATTGACCAAGGGCGTGTCGCGCATCCTCGTCTCGCGCGACACGAAGGAACTGTGCGGCGACGCATTTGACTTCCAATCCTTCGGTTCGTATAAGGTCAAGGGCCGGGAGCAGGAAGTCGAACTGTTTGCACCAACGTTGAGGAGGAACAAACCATGAGATGGTTGCTCGCATTCTGTCTGGCATGGAGCGTATCCGCCGCGCACGCGGCCGAAATCGCCTACACCGTGCGCCCCACCGAAATAAAAGCCAAACCGTTCTCCGATGCAGCCACGCTGTCCAGCCTGCCACAAAGCAGCCGGGTCGAGGTGATCGCGCGGAAGTCGGGCTGGATGCAGATCAGATCCGACGGCGCAACGGGCTGGGTGAGGATGCTGAGCCTGCGCTTCGGCGATGCCGCCGCGCAGAAAAAGTCCGGCGACAGCGGACTGGGAGCGCTGTTCAGCGTCGCCACCACCGGCGGCAGCGGCAGCACAGTGTCCACCGGCGTACGCGGCCTTTCCGAAGAGAAACTGAAGAATCCGCAACCCAACCCTCAGGCGATGAAGGAATTGCAGCGCTACGCGGCCAGCAGGCAGGAAGCGCTGAACTTCGGCAAGTCGGGCAAGCTGGCGACGCACCGGATCGACTACCTGCCTCCGGCGAAATGAGGAGAATGAAATGAACCGCAAACTCATATCCATCGTTTTCCTGTGCAGTTTCGCCTCCTCCGCGCTTGCCTTCGACCTGGGCGACATCGACGTAGGCAAGGCGCTGGACAGTCTGAAAAAAGCGCAGCAGGCATCCGCCGACATCGATGAGTCGAAAGAGATCCAACTGGGCGGCGGCATCGCCAGCAACCTGCTGGGCGCCGCACCGCTGCTGAAGAACCAGCGCGTCCAGAAGTACGTGAACGACGTAGGTATGTGGCTCGCACTGCAGACCGAGCGCCCCAACCTGCCGTGGCGTTTCGGCGTGCTGGACGACAATGACGTCAATGCCTTCGCCGCACCCGGCGGCTATGTCTTCGTCACCAGGGGGCTGCTCGCGCAGATGAGGAGCGAAGCGGAACTGGCCGGCGTGCTGGCGCACGAGATGTCGCACATCCTGCGCAAGCATTACTTGGAGGCGATCAAGAAGGGGGCGCGCACCGGCCTGATGGCGGAGTTCGCGGGAGAGGCCCTGAAGGGCGGAGGCGCAGACCCCGCATTCAACAAGCTGGTCAGCGCGGGCACTGAAGTCTATGCGCGCGGCCTCGACAAGGAAGACGAGTTCGAGGCCGACCGCATGGGCGTGGTGATCGCCACGCGCGCGGGCTATGACCCCTACGGCCTGCCCACCGTGCTACAGACCCTGCAGGGAATGAACGTGCAGGACTCCAGCCTGGCTCTGCTGTTCAAGACCCACCCTGCATTGGGCGAGCGCCTGAGCCTGCTGGACCGGCTGATGTACGGCCAGTTCGACCGCTACGAGAACCAGCCCGACCACGCGCGGCGCTTCATGGCGGTGATGGGCAATACCGGCATCCTGTTCCACAGGTAGCTGACACCGCCGAATCCGCACTTCAACCCGACACGAAGGAGATCATCGTGAAAAAGACATTGCCGATCAGCCTCGCCCTGCTCTGGGGCGCGTTCGCTCCCGCAGCCTTTGCCGAGCAGGGCGAATGGTGGGAAATCTCCAGCAAGACCGAGATGCCCGACATGCCCTTCAGCATCCCCGCGACGACCACCAGGGTCTGCCTCGCCAAAGCCACGACGCACAATCCGCCCCAGGCGATGCAGGACAAGACTTGCAAGATGACAAACATCTCGACGTCCGGCAACAAGACCACGTGGAAGATGCACTGCGTCCGCAACGGCGAGGTGACGAACGGCAGCGGCGAATTCACAGGCACCCCGGACAACTACCAGGGCGTGACGCGCCTCTCCGGCACCACGGGCGGAAACCCCGTCAACATGACCAGCACGTACCGCGGCAAGCGCGTCGGCCCGGCCTGCGATACCTCGCAGCTCCCGCAGAATATCGGCGGCAAAAAATAGTTCGCAAGAACTGCGAACTCAAGACAACATCCGAAGGAACGCGGAATTTTGAGCGTCTATTACTCGCCGTAGCGCAGTTCGGTGAACTGCCGCCGGGCATCGCTCAGTTCTTCCGCATTCAGCAACACCGGACCGCCCGACTGCAGCGTGCGCAGATAGAGTTCGCACAACGTCTCGACCTCGACCGCGAGCTTGAATGCATCGAGCAGGTTCCTGCCCGCGGCGATCATGCCGTGGTTCGCCAGCAGGCAGGCACGGCGGTCCTGCATCGCCTCCAGCACCGTATCGGATAACGCCTGCGTGCCGAAGGTCGCATAGCCGGAACAGCGGATGCTGTCGCCGCCCGCCATCAGGATCATGTAATGGAACGAAGGGATGTCGCGGCGCATGCACGCCAGCGCGGTCGCGGCGACGGAATGGGTATGGATCACCGCGCCGAATTCGGGACGCTGCGAGAAGATGTCGCGGTGGAACAGCCATTCGCTGGATGGCTTGCGGCGGCCGTGCGCCTTGCCCTGCGCATCGACGAACACCATGTCGTCCCCGGTCAGCCCCGCCCCCATGCCGGAGGGCGTGATGAGCATGCCGTCCTCATGGCGCGCGCTGAGGTTGCCGGATGAGCCGCGGTTCAGCCCCTGGTCGTCTAGCCGCTTTGCGATGCGCGCGAGCTCGCCGCGCAACTGGTTCTCGTTCATTTCAGTGCCTCCATCGCCCCGGCGTTCGCTTTCACGACGCCGCGTTCGGTGATCAGCCCCGTCACCAGCCGCGCAGGCGTGACATCGAATCCGTAGTTCGCGGCACGTGCACCCTGCGGAGTGACCTGCACCGTGCGCACCTGGCCGTCTTCGCACAGACCGGAGATGTGCGTCACCTCTTCCGGTGCGCGCTCCTCGATGGGGATCTCCTGCACGCCGTCCTGCAGCGTCCAGTCCACGGTCGGCGTCGGCAGCGCGACATAGAACGGCACGCCGTTGTCGTGCGCAGCCAATGCCTTGAGATAAGTGCCGATCTTGTTGCATACGTCGCCGCGCGCGGTCACGCGGTCGGTGCCGACGATGACCATGTCCACCAACCCATGCTGCATCAAATGGCCGCCCGCGTTGTCGACGATGACGGTGTGGGGCACGCCGTGCTGCCCCAGCTCCCATGCAGTGAGGCTCGCGCCCTGGTTGCGCGGACGCGTCTCGTCCACCCATACATGCAGTGGAATGCCCGCGTCGAACGCTGCATAGATGGGTGCCAGCGCCGTGCCCCAGTCCACCGTCGCGAGCCAGCCCGCGTTGCAGTGGGTCAGGACGTTGACCACACCGCTGCGGCCGTCGCGCTGCTTGGCCTCGCGCATCGCACGGAACAGTTCGGCGCCATGGCGGCCGATGCTTGCGTTGATCTCCACGTCCTCGTCCGCGATGCGCGCCGCTTCCCGCCAAGCCGCCTCGGCGCGCTCGGCTTCGGGCAACGGTGCGAGGAAGGCGCGCATGCGCTCCACTCCCCAGCGCAAGTTCACCGCCGTCGGACGCGCCGCGAGCAGCACGCCGCAACTCGCCTCAAGCGCCGCATCCGAAGCATGGTGCCGCATCGACAGCGCCACACCGTAAGCCGCCGTCACGCCGATCAAAGGCGCGCCGCGCACCCACATGTCGCGTATCGCCCGCTCCGCGTCGCGCATGTTCTCCAGCCGCACCGTGACGAACTCGTGCGGAAGTCTGGTCTGGTCGATGATCTCCACCGCATGGTCGGCGGTGGGCCAGATGGTGCGATAGGGTTTGCCGTTAACTTGCATCAGTCACCCTCGAATTCGCACAGCGCGAATACTTTCTGCCCCAGTTTCTCCAGCCTCGCGCGGCCGCCGATGTCCGGCAGGTCGATGACGAAGGCGCATTCCACCACCTCGCCTCCCATGTCCTCGATCAGGCCGACGGCGGCCTCCGCCGTGCCACCGGTGGCGATGAGGTCGTCCACCAGCAGCACGCGGTCGCCCGTCCGGATCGCGTCGACGTGGATCTCGATGCGATCGCTGCCGTACTCAAGCTGGTAGTCGCGCCCCACCGTCTCGGCGGGCAACTTACCGCGCTTGCGGATGGGGACGAACCCCAGACCCAGTTCATAGGCGAGCGGCGTGCCGACGATGAAGCCGCGCGACTCGATGCCGACCACCTTGTCGATCTTCATGTCCTTGTAGCGGTGGGCGAGCTCCTGCACGGTGGCGCGCAGGCCGACGGAGTCCTTCAGCAACGTGGTGATGTCACGGAACATGATCCCCTGATGGGGATAGTGCGGGATGGTGCGAATTCTGGACTTAATGGTCATGGCTTTCCTTTAGCGGTTGAGTATGCGGCCCGCGACTGCGGACAGTTTCTCGATCAGCTCGGGATCGCGCGCCTCGGGCGCGGTGAGGATGGCGTACTGCAAGGCATGGCGGCAACCGCACTCACAGCCTGCCGCGTCGTTCTGGACGCGCGGCGCGACACTCTTGACCAGGCCGCGCGCACGGTCGGCATTCTCCAGCAGCACCTTGACGATGGCCTCTACCGTCACATGGTCGTGATCGGGATGCCAGCAGTCGTAGTCGGTGACCATCGCCACGGTCGCGTAGCAGAGCTCGGCCTCGCGCGCGAGCTTGGCTTCCGGCATGTTGGTCATGCCGATCACGTCGCAGCCCCACGAGCGGTATAGCTCCGACTCGGCGAGACTGGAGAACTGCATCCCTTCCATCACCAGATAGGTGCCGCCGCGCACCACGTTGATCTCCATCTGCCGCGCGGCGGCCTCGAGATGGTCGCCGAGACGCTTGCATACCGGGCGTGCCATCGACACGTGCGCAACCATTCCGCTGCCGAAGAAGCTCTTCTCCCGCGCGAAGGTGCGGTCGATGAACTGGTCGACGATGACGAAGGTGCCCGGTGCGAGGTGTTCGCGCAGCGAGCCGACCGCGCTCACCGAAACGACATCGGTCACGCCAAGCCGCTTCAATGCATCGATGTTGGCGCGGAAGTTGATGTCTGACGGCGAGATGCGGTGACCACGGCCGTGGCGCGGCAGGAAGGCGATGGACTCGCCGTTCAGTTCGCCCATCAGAACCTCGTCCGATGGCTCGCCGAATGACGACTCCGCCTTCACCCAACGGGTGTTCTCCAACCCTTCGATGTTATAGACACCGCTGCCGCCGATGATGCCCAGCATGTTTCCTCTCCCCTGAAATGATTAGCGTGTCACGACCGGCACGCGCGCGGTCAGCGCGCAGGTCAATTCATAACTGATCGTGCCTGCAGCATGTGCGACCTCCTCGACCGGCATGCCCTCTCCCCACAGCACGACGCTGCTGCCGACGCCCGCCTGGGGCAAGGCACTCAGGTCGGCGAACAGCATATCCATCGAGACGCGGCCCAGCGTGCGCGTGCGCTGCCCGTCCACCAGGAGGGGCGTGCCCGTCGGTGCGTGGCGCGGGTAGCCGTCGGCGTAGCCGCAGGCGACGATACCGATGCGCATCGAATGTTCGGCGCGGAACAGCGAGCCGTAACCCACCTCGTCACCCGCGCGCAGTTCCTGCACGGCGATGATGCGGCTGCTCAGGGTCATCACCGGTTTCAGGCCGAGCTGCTGCGCGCTGGTCTCGGCGAACGGCGAAGCACCGTACAGCATGATGCCGGGACGCACCCAGTCGCCGTGCGCCTGCGGATAGCGCAGCAAGGCCGCGGAATTCGACAGCGAACGCGCTGCGCGGTAGCTGCCGGCGACATCATTGAACAGCGCCAGCGGCGCCGCGATGCCGCGCGCCTCGTCGGCATTGGCGAAATGGGTCATCAGCGTGATGTCGCGCACCGCACGGTGGCGGCGCAGCCGCTCCATCGCCTGCGCCACCTGTTGCGGCGCGAAACCGAGCCGGTTCATGCCGGTGTTGACCTTGAGCCACACGTCCAACGCGCCGCGCTTGGGGCAAGCGTCCAGCAGCGCGATCTGCCAGTCGCTGTGGATCACACAGCTCACCCCGTGCTCGGCGGCCAGCACCATGTCCTCGGCGTCGAAGTAGCCTTCCAGCAGCAGGATGGCCTGCCGGTAGCCCGCATCGCGCAGCCGCAGCGCATCGCGGATATCCAGCAGCGCATAGCCGTCCGCATCGGCAAGCGCCTCCGCCACGCGCAAGAGACCGTGGCCGTAGCCTTCGGCTTTGATAACGGCCATGATGCGCGCACTCGTGGCGCGGCGCGCCACGCGAAGATTGTTCTCCAGTGCGCTGTGGTCGATAAGGGCTTGGATCGGGCGGGGCATGGAAACGGGGAACTGACAAGTGTTTTAGATAGACGCGAATGATAGCAGGGGCAATATTTTCATGTTATAAAACGGCCTGATAAAAATATCCCCTGCTGAATGAATCTCGGCTTCTACATCATCCTTGCGGCGCAGTTCTTGTCCGCGCTCGCAGACAATGCCCTGCTGTTTGCCGCCATCGCCCTGCTCAAGGACCTGAGCTCGCCGGCCTGGCACACGCCGGTATTGCAGCAGGGATTCATCGTCTCCTACATCATATTGGCACCGTTCGTCGGTGCGTTCGCCGACTCGCTACCCAAGGGGCGCGTGATGTTCATCAGCAACACCATCAAGCTATCCGGCTGTCTTGCCATGCTGGCCGGCGTCCATCCGCTGCTCGCCTACGGCCTGGTCGGACTTGGTGCTGCGGCCTACTCGCCCGCGAAATACGGCATCCTCACCGAATACCTGCCGCCCAGCCAGCTGGTCACGGCGAACAGCTGGATGGAGGGCCTGACCGTCGCCGCCATCGTGCTCGGCGCGGTGATCGGCGGCATCCTCATCACCCCCCACCTCGTCGCGCCGCTGGTGACGTCGCTGGACATCCCGCTGATCGACAGCGTGGCGAAGCTGGCAATAGCCGTCATCGTGCTGATCTACATCGCCGCCGCGGTGTTCAACCTCTACATCCCGCGGGTCGCCATCGAACACAAGCCGTTCGATACCAGCCCGGTCGCGCTGACCCGGGATTTCTGGCACTGCTTCAAGCTGCTGTGGAGAGACCCGCTGGGCCAGGTCTCGCTCGCGGTGACCACGCTGTTCTGGGGCGCGGGCGCCACACTGCGCCTGCTGCTCCTCGGCTGGGCCGCGGTGGCGCTGAACTACGACATCGGAGAGGCCGCGAGACTCACCGCCTGGTTCGCCATCGGTATAGCCATCGGGTCAGTGCTGGCGGCGAAATACATCACGCTGGAGCATTCGGTGAAGGTGCTGCCGGTCGGCATCGCCATGGGCGTGGTCGTGCTGATGATGATCCCGATAACCAACAGCACGCTGGCAGTGCTGCTGCTGATCGTCATGGGTGCGATGGGCGGCTATTTCGTGGTACCGATGAACGCGCTGCTGCAGCACCGCGGCCACCTGCTGATGGGCGCTGGCCGTTCCATCGCTGTGCAGAACTTCAACGAGAACCTGAGCATCTTCGTCATGCTGGGGCTGTACGCCGTGATGCAGAAGCTGGAACTGCACATCTATCTCATCATCCTGGTGTTCGGCCTGCTGCTGTCCGGCGTCATGGCCGCACTATACAAGCGCCACGGGCATGACCAGGACTCCGGCAAAGTCTTCTAGCCGTTACATCTGCTCCAGCAGCGCCTCGAACTCCCCGATCGGCACCGGCTTGCTGAACAAGTAGCCTTGGTAGGCCATACATTCGTGGTGTTTGAGGAACGCCAGCTGCGCCTCGCTCTCCACCCCTTCGGCAATCACGTTCAGATGGAAGCTGGTTGCCAGATCGATGATGGTCTGGACCAGCAGCGCGTCGCTGCCATCACTTACGATGCCGTGTATGAAGCTCTGGTCGATCTTGAGTTGATCGAGCGGCAATTGCTTGAGGTAGGACAGCGATGAATAACCGGTGCCGAAATCGTCCATCGAAAGGCTGACCCCGAGCTGGCGTAGCGCCCTCATCTTGTCCACCGTGCCCGCCAGATCGGCCAGCACCATGCTCTCGGTCAGCTCCAGCTTCAGGCGCTCAGGTTTGACGCGATGAGCCATCAGAAGCTTGTCCACCTTATCCACGAAGTCCGGCAGCGCGAACTGCTTCGCGCTGATGTTCACCGCCAGCGTCAGGTTGCGCGTCCGCTCGTTGCCGCCCCATAGGGCGAGCTGCCGGCAAGCGGTATCCAGCACCCACTGGCCGATATCGATGATCAGCGTGCTCTCTTCGGCGACCGGAATGACCTGCGCGGGCATCACCAGGCCGCGCTGCGGATGCTGCCAGCGCAGCAATGCCTCTGCGCCGATGGGCCGGTTGCTGCTGTCCACCTGTATCTGGTAATACAGCTGCAACTGCTGCTTCGCGATGGCATGCCGCAGGTCATGTTCCAGCGCGGCGTGGTTCGCCACGTTCTCCTGCATGAGCGGGTCGAAGAAACGCACCGCATTGCGCCCCGAATCCTTGGCCTGGTACATCGCCATATCGGCATGGTGCAGCAGCTCTTCCACCGGACTCTCGTTGCCGAGATAGAGGCTGATGCCGATGCTGGGTGAACTGTGGTGCTCGTGCTCCTTGAGCCGGTACGGCTGCGCCAGCGTCTCGCGGATCTTCTCGGCGACCAGTCCGACCTTGTGCGCGGCATCTTCCGCATTCCGGCTGACCTCTTCGATCAGCACCACGAACTCGTCTCCACCCAGTCGCGCCACGGTATCCGACTCGCGCACGCAGGACTTGATGCGCCTGGCGACATCGACCAGCATCATGTCGCCGTAATCGTGCCCCAGCGTGTCGTTGAGCGACTTGAACTTATCCATGTCGATGAACAGCACCGCGCCGTAGTTGCGGTGGCGCGCGGAGGCGGGCAGCGCGGCGCGGAAGCGGTCGAGAAACAGGCGCCGGTTGGGCAGCTTGGTCAGCGCGTCATAGAACGCCAGGTTGCGGATCTCCTCCTCGGCTTGTTTGCGCGCGGTAATATCGCTGAAGATGCCGACGTAGTTGGTGATCTCCTGATGCTCGTCCTTGACCGCGGTGATCGTCAGCCACTTCGGATATATCTGCTTGTTCTTGCGCCGGTCCCAGATCTCGCCCGCCCACGATCCGGTGTGCAACAACTGTTGCCACATCCCGGTGTAGAAATCCTTGTCATGCCGCCCCGATTTCATGATGCGCGGATTCCTGCCCAGCACCTCCTCGGCGCCATAGCCGGTGATGTCCGTGTAGGCCTGGTTGACGCGGATGATGTTGGCATCGGCATCGGTGATCACGATCGCGTCGTGGGTCTCGAAGGTTGTCGCCGCGACGCGCAATGCCTGCTCAGCCTGCTTGCGTCGGGTGATGTCATGGCAGAACACGAAGAACCGCCGGGATTCCGGCATGAAGGTCACCGATACCTCGACATCGATCTCATGTCCGTCCTTGCAGCGGTGTCGGCTCTCGAAGCGGTCCGCGCCTTGTGCAATGATTTTGTCGATGTGTGCCGTTACCTCTTCCGCCTGCTCTTTCGCCTCCAGCTGGCCGATGTGCATCCCCATCAGTTCTTCGACTGAATAACCCGACATCCTGGCGTAAGCCTCGTTGACTTCCAGCAGATACCCCCGCTCATCGGCCATCCAGAACCCATCCTGCGCGGTGTCCAGCACGGCCTTGTGCTGCACCAGCACCGCTTCGGCACGCTTGCGCGCGGTGATGTCCCGGCTCGACGCATACAGGTATTGCGTGCCATCCAGTTCCACTCCGGCTGCACTGATCTCGACGTTGATCAGCGAACCGTCCTTGCGCCGGTGCACGGACTCGAACATGGCATTCTTGCCGATGAGTTCCTTGAATTTTTCACGCAACTCCACCGCAGACCACTGCACATCCCAATCGGCGACGTTGAGCTTGGCCACCTCTTCCCGGCTGTAGCCCAGCATGCGGCAGAACGCATCGTTGGATGCCACGAGATCGCCCTGCATATCCATCACATGGATCCCGTCCATCGAGGTCAGCATCAAGACCTGGTTGCGCCGCAACAGCATCTCGGTCTCGTGCAGGATGCGCTGCCTCTCGGCGATATCGATGCCCAGGCCGACCAGCACGGGCTCGCCGTCGCGCTCTATGCGCCGGCCGGTGAAGTGATAAGGCGTTTTCTTGCCATCCCGCGCCACCAGCACCGCATCCACGGTGGCCTCGCCCTCCTCGAACACCTTGCGGATGCTGCTCTCGATCGCGGCGCGATCCACCCCTTCGAAAAAATCCAGGGGGTGACTTTGGGAAAGTTCATCGGCACTGCAATGCAGCACGCGCTCGAGATTGTCGTTCCACATCGAAAAGCGTCCGGAGGCGTCGATCATGTAGAAGATGCCGGGCAGCGACTCGATCATCTCCTCGCGGAAGTCATGCTCGCGCCTGATGACCTCGACGGCTCGCTCGCGCTCGCGCATCTCCTCGCGCAACCGATCGTTGGTCTCTTCCAGCTGCCTGGTGCGCTCGGCCACCTGCTGCTCCAGCCCCACGTTGATGCGATAGATCTCCAGTTCCCGCTGGCTCAGGCTGTCCAGCATGGCATTGAATGCATTGAGCAGACTACCGATCTCGCCGCCGCCATCCTTCGGCAACTGGACGCCATAATCGCCGGCGGCGATCTTGTCGGCCGTAGCGGTGAGCTGTTCGAGCGGTGTGAAGGTTCGGCGCAGCATCAGCAGCACGAGCCCTCCGACGAGCAACATCGCGGCGAATCCGCCGGCGACTTGTATTACGGGAATCGAAGCGACCTGCCGCGCCGCCACGGCAGCCGGGATGTGATAGGCCAGCAACAGGAAACGAGCCGGATTGCCGGAATCGAAATGGATCCGCTCAGCCGCCACATATCCGCTCATGTCCCTCGTGGCGGCTGCATGCAGCGGCAGGTAGGAAGGAACCCGCAGATCGAACAGCGATTTCAGTGTAGGGAAGTCCCGGCTGGCTTCATCCTTGCGCCCCGGCGCGGAAGCAGTACTTCGCTCTGTCTCGGGGTGCAGCAGGTAGACCCCGTCCCTGTTGGCGACATAAGTCTGCACCCCGGGCGGCAATCCCAAGGTGGCGAACTTCAGCAATTCCGCCACATCCATATCGACTACCACCATGCCGAAGATATTTCCGTCCCCGGCATAGACTGGCGAGGCGGCGCGCACGATCAGCCGGGCAGCTTGCCCGACGGGCACATCCTCCCGGTTGAATTCGAATGCCGAGAAATACACTTGGCCTGGCCGCAAGTTCAGCGTGGACTTGAAATAGTCCTGCTCATCTCTGGCCTTAAGCTCGGCAGGCGGTATAACCTCGGCCTTGCCGCCGCGCTGCTCGACGCGCACGAGTTCCCGCCCCCCGTCGGCCACGCCGATGTAGCGGATGTGGTCATAACCCGGGTGTGAGTTTGAAAAAGCGGTAAAGACCTGCTGCAAACGCGCTTCCCATCTGGCCTGAGTATCCCCATCGCGGGTGTCGTAACCGTTGTTCTGTACGGCGCGCAGGATGCCGGAGACAGGCGGAGTATCGGACAGGAACAGCAGACTCTGGCGCAGTGCGTCTATCGCCTGGGTCAAACGTAATTTTTCGGCGTGGGATATCTCTTCCAGATCGGCACGCCGCTCGCTGAGGTAAACATCCTGCAGGCGCGCCTCTTCGATATACATCGTTACCAACGAAGCTGCGGCCACCAGGATCAGGGCGGTGGCAGTGATGCGCGTAGACAGGCGGAAGTCATGCAGCTTCATGCATTCCCCATTCGGAAGCGATGAGGCATGCTACTACACAAGCAACTGCAGGACTATTAAGTAAAAGCCCTTATGGAAGTGCGTTAAATACCTGCATCGCGCGGCACAGATCCTCCCATGCCTTGGCCTTTTCCAGCGGGCTGCGCAGCAGGTAGGCGGGGTGATAGGTGACTATCAGAGGAATCCCCTGATAGTCATGCGTCGTCCCGCGCAGCGAGCCGAGCGCTGCATCGCGCCCCAATAGCGCAGTGGCGGCGGTCTTGCCCAGCGCCACGATCACCTTGGGACGAATCAGTTGTATCTGTCGTTGCAGGTATGGGAAACAGGTGGCGATCTCGTCGGCCTCCGGCGTGCGGTTGCCGGGCGGGCGGCACTTGACGATGTTGGCGATGTACACGTTGTTGCCGCGCTTCAGTTTGACTGACATCAGCATGTTGTCCAGCAACTTGCCCGCCTGCCCCACAAACGGCTCGCCCTGCACATCCTCGTCTGCGCCCGGCCCTTCGCCGACGAACAACCAGTCGGCCTGCTCGTCGCCCACGCCGAACACCGTCTGCGTGCATCCAGCGCGCAGCTTGCAGGCAGTGCAATCGCGCACCATCGTCTTCAATTCCGGCCAACCGAGTTCGGCGATGCGCTGTTCGCGATTCTGTTCCCCGTTCCCGGTTGTGACGATCGTCGCGGGCTCGGAATCTGCGGCGGCAAGCGACGGCGAACTTGCGCAGGATGGGTTGAACCCTTCGTCTGCGCTCAGAACAGGCTCCGCGATACCCGTCACCGATTGTTGGGTATCGGCTTCGCCTCCACCCACCCTGCTCGCTTCGGCTGCCGGAGGTGCTACCGCAGCGGCGGTTTCGATCGACGCTTCAATGGGCGGCGTCGATTCCACATCCGCTTCAGGATTGCCGGCCATTGGTGCAGGCGCGCCTCTCCGCTGCCACAGCGGGTACAGATTCAACTCGCGCAGTACCGCTTCCTGCCTATCCATGTTCATCTCCAGCAAAATCGCACGCCATCACCAGCGCGTCCTCGCTGCCGTTCGCGTTCTGATAGTAACCGCGCCGCACACCGACCTCGGCGAAGCCCGCGCTGCGGTACAACGCGACCGCTGCCGTGTTGGACGGACGCACTTCGAGGAACACGCGCTGCATGTTCCTCTCGCGCGCAAGCATGAGCATCGCGCCCAGCATCGCGCGCCCCAGACCTTTGCGCTGCTGGGCCGCGGCCACACCAATGGTCAGCAACTCCGCCTCGTCCACCGCCGGCATCAGGATCGCATAGCCGCGTATTCCGTCTTCCGTCTCATCCACGCGGCACAGGTAGCCGTTCGCCAGCGAGTCGCTGAAATTGCCGCGCGTCCACGGGTAGGCCTGCACCGCCTGCTCGATGGCGAACACCGCATCCACGTCGGCTTCGGTCATGGGTCGCATCAACGCGCTTCCCGTTCACTGGTCTTCAGCGCGACCTTGTCGCGCAAGTAGAGCGGCAGAGCCTGCGCCGCATCGACGCCCTCGCCTCTCGCGAGACGCCGCGCGCCCAGCGAGGCGATGGCGGAGGCCTGCGGGACGACGGTTCCGTCCACGCCATGCAGCTGCCCCGCATAACGCGCCTGCAGCGCTTCGCTGTTCACCGAGAAACCGCTGCCTGTAGCGAACCAGCGCTCGCCCGTCACCACCGGCGCATCCCCCGGCTTGCACAGACAGGGTTCGCTCGCCGCGATCCACTCGCCGCCCTGCTTCTCGTAGGCCGCGTGGTAGATCTCGCCCATGCGCGCATCCAGCACCGCGACCACCTTGCCGTGTCCCGACGCTTCGGCCAGCGCCTCGAGCGTGCACACGCCGACCACCGGCAGGTTCGCCCCCAGCGCCAGCCCCTGTGTCACGCCGCAGGCGATGCGCACGCCGGTGAACGAGCCCGGCCCCATGCCGAAGGCGATGCCGTCCATGTCCCTGATCCCGAGTCCCGCATCCTTGAGCAAGGCATCCAGCATGCTCATCAATACCTCGGAATGCTTCTGCCCCACCGCTTCGCAGCGGTCCATGACTGCGCCGTCCTGCCACAAGGCGACGGAGCAGTATTCGGTGGAGGTTTCCAGTGCCAATACGCGCATCAGTTATCTGCCAGCAGCAATACCACCGCCTGCGCCGCGATTCCCTCACCGCGCCCGGTATAGCCCAGCTTCTCGGTGGTGGTCGCCTTCACGTTGACGGCGCTTTTCTCCACACGCAGGTCTGATGCGATGTGCGCGACCATGTGCGCGATATGCGGCGCCATCTTCGGCGCCTGCGCGATGATGGTCGCATCCAGGTTGGCGACGCGATAGCCCTGCTCGCGCACCATGTGCACCACTTCGCGAAGTAGAATGCGGCTGTCGATGTTCTTGTACTTCGCGTCGGTATCGGCGAAATGTTTGCCGATGTCGCCCAGCGCCGCCGCGCCCAGCAGCGCATCGCTGATCGCATGCAGCAGCACGTCCGCGTCGGAATGCCCGAGCAGCCCCTTGTCATACGGGATGTCCACGCCGCCGATGATGAGCTTGCGCCCTTCGACGAGTTGATGGACGTCGAAACCCTGTCCGATACGCATGATTATTTTCCTTGTTGAAGCAGCAACTCCGCCAGCAGCAGGTCCTGCGGATAAGTCACCTTGAAATTGGTCGATTCGCTCGCCACCAGCTTCGGGCTCAGGCCCAGCGCCTCGACGGCAGATGCCTCGTCCGTCACATTGCGGCATTGCTGCAGCGCCTGCGCCAGCAGGCCCGCGCGGAACATCTGCGGCGTCTGTGCCTGCCACAGCCCTTCGCGCGGCTCGGTGCAGGCGATGCGCTGCTGCGCATCGGCGCGTTTCAGCGTGTCCGCCACCGGCACGGCGAGAATGCCGCCCACCGCGTCGTCGCGCAGCTCGGCGATCAGTTTGGACAGATGCGCCTGCATCAGACAGGGGCGCGCCGCATCGTGCACCAGCACCCAGTCGTCCGGCTCCAGCTCAGACGCCAGCAGGCCGTTGGCCACGCTCTCCGCGCGCGTCTCGCCGCCGCAATACAGCGGCTGCAGCTTCTCGCCGCAATGCGACCAGTCGTAACCGTGGAACAGCGTATCGTCGGGAGCCAGCACGACGAATACCGTGGACAGGTCGGGACAAGCGCAGAGCGTTTCGAGCGCGTGGGCGATCATCGGCTTGCCGGCGAGCGGCAGATATTGCTTGGGCAGTTCATGCCCCATGCGCGCGCCGAAGCCGGCGGCAGGAACCAGAGCGTGGAATTCAGACATGGCGCGAGTTTACCAAACTCCCGCGCATCGGACGCGAACTCAGGTGAACTCGAATCCGGCATCCAGCACCTGACGGCAGGCATCGACCACCTGCGCGTCATAGAGCACCCCGCGGTGGGTGGCAATCTCATCCAGCGCCGCCGGCATGCCCAGCCCCGGACGATAGGGACGATGCGAGGCCATCGATTCCACCACGTCGGCCACGGCGACTATCCTCGCTTCCAGGCAGATCGCCTCGCCCTTGAGTCCCTGCGGATAGCCGGAACCGTCCATGCGCTCGTGATGCTGATGCGCGATCTCGGCGACCGGCCAGGGGAACTTCACGTCCTTGAGGATGTTGTAGCCCATCACGGCATGCTCCCGCACGATCTGGTATTCGATCGTGGTCAGCCGCGAGGGTTTGCTGAGCACCTCGGCCGGCACGGCGATCTTGCCGATGTCGTGGATGGTCGCGCCCAGGCGGATGCCCTTGATACGTTCGTCGTCCAATCCCATCGCCCGCCCGATCGCGCAGGCCAGTTCGGCCACGCGCCGCTGATGACCGGAGGTATAGGGATCGCGCAACTCGACCGCCATCGAGACTGTATGGATCGTGCCTTCCAGCGCCTGCTCCAGCACTTCCTGATGCTCGCGCAGGGCACGCTCCGAGAAGCGGATCGCCGTCACGTCCTGCACCGTCCCCAGGGAGCGTAGCGGCGTGCCATCCTCGGCAAAGGTCGTCTCGCACTTCTCCTCGACATATTTGACCCGCCCGTCCTTCATCAGCAGGCGGTGCTCGATCCGGTAGGAAGAGCGGTTCTTCAGCGAATTGGTATAGGCCTGGTTCACCGCTTCGCGGTCGTCCGGGTGGATGCTGTCGAGGAACGCCTCGTAGGTGGCGCCGAAGCGCTGCGGATCGATTTCGAAGATGCGGTAGATCTCGTCCGACCACTTCAATTCGTTCTTCGCCAGGTCAAGATGCCAATGCCCCAGATGCGCCATGCGCTGAGCCTCGGCCAGCTTGGCTTCGCTCTCGCGCAGCTCGTCCTCGACCTTCTTGCGTGCGGTGATGTCGACCGAGATGCCGAGCAGGTGGCTGGGCTGCCCCTTCTCGTCGTACAGGCCGATCTTGAAGGTATGCAGCCATTTCTCGCTGCCGTCGGCGGCCTTGATCGGCTCTTCCGGTACCTCCAGCAAGCGATGGCTCGCCAGCACCTCGCGATCCTTCTGAATGAAGAAGTCCGCCTGTTCCTTCGGGAACAAGTCGTGGTCGTTCTTGCCCAGCAGATCGACACGTGAATAACCCAGCAGTTTTTCGCCCGTGCGATTGAACAGTTCAAAACGAAGATCATCTGCCCGCTTGAGGAACACCATCGCCGGGATGTTCTCGATGACGGCCTCGAACAAAACCTGGGAGTGCTTCAGTTCATCCTTGACGCGCAATTGCTCGGTGATGTCGAGGAAGGTCACCACCGCGCCCCGCGCCTGACCGTCCTGCATCACCGGATAGGACCAGTATTCGACGGGGAAGGAACTGCCGTCCTTGCGCCAGAGCACCTCGTCGTCGACATAGAACGACCTCCCCTCATGGATCGAGCGGTAGGTCGGGCAGGCTTCGTAGGGATAGGGCGAACCGTCCGGCCGGGTATGGTGTATCAGCGCATGCATCTTCCTGCCAAGCAGTTCGGATGCATCGTTATAGCCAAGCACCTTTACGCAGGCCTCGTTCACAAAGGTGCAGTTCCCTTCCACATCCTGGCCGTAGATGGCATGCGCGATAGAATTCGCCAGCAGGGTGGCCTCCGCTTCGCTCTGCTCCGCGTCAAGGATCACCCGCCGTTGCCGCTTGCCGCCGAGGAACAATCCCAGCAGGCCCAGTCCCCAGATCACTCCGTGCCCGCCGATCAATACGATGCGCTCGTTCCGATCGTCCCGTAACAGCGCGTCGATAGGAATGGAAACACTGACTCCGCCGCGGATGTCTCCCAGCTTGTCGCCGTACTTGGCATGGCACTTCAGGCAATCCTGCTCCGTAACCATGGGCTTCATGTAGCGGTAGTAGGTTTTGCCGTCCATCGCATCGACCGACGCCCACTCCTTGCTGCCTCGTTTGAAGGCTTCAAGTGCCTGCCGCTCCCAGTTGTCCGCCATGTTGACCGGGTTGATCGGCTTCAGGCTGGCGATATGAGCCCGCAGCCCGCTGCCATGAGCCATGTCCTCATGTACCAGCCTGAGGAGATATGCCGAGTTCAGCAGGGTGAGTTGTTTCCCTGAAGGGGTGGTAATGTCGCGCTCCGGCACGTGACTCAGCAAGGGATTGGGAGGCGTCTTGTCACTGACCGGCACGTATATGCCGCCGCTGTGGACGATCCAGTAACGGTATGCCATGTCCATGTCATGGATGGATGTGGCCTCGGCATGCAGCGCGGACTCGAAACCGTGTTGCTGGTAATAGAGGCTCCAGACCAGGGACCCACCGATGACCAGTGTCCACACGGCCATGAACAGCCTGATATTGCGCCAGAGTTGCCTGATTCGGGAATGTTCTGCGTGCCGCATTTGCCGGATACCGGGCCTTTCGTTCATCAAAGGATGACGGCGATGATACCGTGTTGCCTGGCGAAGGGGGAGCGCAACATACGCAGAAACCGCCGCTTGCCGGAAGCATACCAAGCGGTGGGGAGGCTTTCGTTCCTCCCTGGTGAATTCACTCGAACTTGAAGCCTTGATCCAGCAGCCGGAGGCAGACATCCACCACTTGCGCATCGTAAAGCACACCGCGGTTAACGGTTATCTCCTGCACTACCGATTCCATGCCCATTGCAGGCCTGTACGGACGATGCGAAGCCATCGATTCCACCACGTCGGCCACGGCGACGATCCTCGCTTCCAGGCAGATCGCCTCGCCCTTGAGTCCCTGCGGGTAGCCGGAACCATCCATGCGTTCGTGGTGCTGATGGGCGATCTCGGCGACCGGCCAGGCAAACTTGACGTCCTTGAGGATGTTGTACCCCATCGCTGCATGCTCGCGCACCAGCCGCATTTCAATCGGACTCAGCCGTGCCGGTTTGCTGAGTATCTCCGCCGGAACACCGATCTTGCCGACATCGTGCACCATGCCGGCAAGGCGGATGCCGTGGACGCGATCCGGCGTCAGCCCCAGTTCGGTGGCGATCGCCCCGGCGAGCTGCGCCACGCGCCGCTGATGGCCGGAGGTAGAGGGATCGCGCATCTCGACCGTGGCTGAGATCGCCTGGATCGTATCCTCCAGTCCCTTATGCAACTGTTCCGCATTGCGCCGGCGTTCCGCACGGCTGCGCAGATTGACGATGCCATACGAAAGGTCGTTGGCAAGCTCGCGCAACAGTCGGACCTCTTCCTCGTGGAATGCGTTCGCTTCCGCGGTGTCGATGGTGAGCGCGCCGAAGGCATGCCCCTCGCTGTCCATGAGTGGCAATGCGAGGATGGAAGCGCA
Source organism: Ferrigenium kumadai (assembly GCF_018324385.1). Classification (NCBI taxonomy): domain Bacteria; kingdom Pseudomonadati; phylum Pseudomonadota; class Betaproteobacteria; order Nitrosomonadales; family Gallionellaceae; genus Ferrigenium; species Ferrigenium kumadai. The sequence continues at coordinate 1,747,485 of NZ_AP019536.1, forward strand.
GCCGCTCTCGATGGCCGCGGCGCGCCAAGGTGTAAAGGAAGGGGCGGTATATGCATCTGAGATGACCTGCAGTTCGCCGCTGCGGATCGCGGTTCCCGTCGGCCCTCGCCCGAACTCGTCGTCTGCCCATGAGAAGCGCAGTTTGCCGAGATAGTCCGCCTCGATTCCGTACTGAGCCATCGGCTGCACCGACTTCTTCTCGTCATTCTGCGCATAGCCGACCCAAGCCACGTGATAGCCGCCGACCTCGACCACCACGCGGCACATTTCCTGAAGCAACGTAGCCTCTTCTGAGGCGCGAACCAGAGCTTCATTGCCGGAACTCAGCGTCTTTAGTGCGCGGTTGACCTTGCGCAGACTCTCCCAGGCCACGTCGCGTTCGCTGACCAGCCCGGCGGTGTATGCATCGTAATGACGGCAGAGCAGAATGGCCTTGGCCAGGTTCGCCATCACCGGCTGGAAAATCCGGGTGAGCGGCAGTTCGGTTTGCGGGAGCCTGGGCGCGAGCAGCAGGATCACTCCATGGCGATCAATAGGCAGGCGCAGGAACATGGAATAGGCACTCCCTTGGCCGGAAAGCGATGCGAGCAATGCAGGGTCTTCGCGCAGTTCGGGACCTCCGCGCAGAAGAGTGGCAGGCAGTGTCAAAGTATGTCCGACGCTTCCACCGAGTTCAAAATCGCCGATGACGGCCTCCAGCCTGGCCTCAACCGTCGCCGCGCCGGTGTCGGGCGGCATATCGAGAAACACCAGGCCGGCCGGAAACGAGGTATGGTAAAGCAGTCGTTGCAGCGTCTTCACCAGCAGCGGTTTCAAGCTCACCTCGCCGCCGATGGACATGGCCATCTCATAAAGTATGGGCAGTATCTGCTGTTCGTGGCTCATGTGTCGCGTTGTCCCCAGTAATTTGCAACCAGCGTGGCATTTTGGATTGTGGAAATTCCGCGCTCGCCCAGCGACAGCGAGCCGGCAATCTGCGTTGCCCGTGTGCGCTGCGCGAGCAGACCCGGCTCTTTCCGCCCCTCAATGCCAAGGTGCAGCTGCCGCCCCGTACAGCAGAACAGCCGCCGCTTCTGCGTCCAGCCAAACCAGCTTTTCATGCCAATGCCTCCAGGGCATGATCCAGTTTATCTTCGACACAATCCAGAACGGCATGCATTTCTGCCACAAGATGCTGCACCGCCGCCCAGTTTTCTTCTTTCAATTTTTCCATCTGCTCGCACAGTGCGGAGAAGCGGTAAGCCCCGACCATAAAGGCCGGGGAACGCAAATGATGCCCCCACTGCTTCAGCGCCTCGCCGTCGCGCAAGCGCAGGGCTTCTTCAATATTCACCATATCGCCACGCGCCATCCCGAGGAATTTGTGCACGAACTCACCGACCTTGTGGCGATCCTGCCCCAGGCGCTCATACAGATCAGACAGTTCCAGTTCTGCCGTTTCGGAGGGCTGCAGCGGCTCGACCGGCGGAATTTCATCCGACGAGGAACTCCCCACCAGCCAGCGTGCGATCACTGCGTACAATTGCGCCGGATGCACCGGCTTGCTGATGAAGTCGCTCATGCCTGCCGCCATGCATTGCTCCCGGTCTTCCCTGAACGCGCTGGCAGTCATCGCAATGACTGGCAGTTCCGCCCATGCGGAATTGCTGCGAATCTGGCGTGTCGCTTCCAGTCCATCCATTTCCGGCATTTGCACATCCATCAGCACACAGTCGAAGGTGTCTTTGCGCAACAACTCAAGCGCTTCCAGCCCGGTGTTGGCAATCTGTACGGACATACCCGCCTTAACAAGAAATTCGGTTGCCACCTCCTGATTGAACGGATTGTTCTCGACCAGCAGCACTTTGGCATCATGAAGCTTGTGCATCTGCACAGTTGCGTCCCTGGACAAGATATCCTTTTGCAGTTCGATTTGCGGCGCCCGTAGCAAATGCAAGGTGAACCAGAATGCGCTGCCCAGCCCTTCCTTGCTGCGCACGCCAATCTTCCCTCCCATCAGCTCGACCAGCCGCTTGCATATACTCAGCCCGAGGCCGCTGCCGCCGAACTGCCGCGTGGTGGACATATCGGCCTGCTGAAAAGGCTGAAACAATCGCAGCATCACAGCTTCGCTCATACCGATGCCGCTGTCTTCGACTTCGAAGCGCAACTCAACGCCATCGCCGTGGATGATTTCCTGTACGCGCACTGTCACTTCGCCACGCGTGGTAAATTTGACGGCGTTATCGATGAGATTGATCAGCACTTGGCGAATACGCAAAGCATCGCCGCGCAAACGGGATAGTTGCGGCACGTGCTCAATTCGTAACGCAATGCCCTTGGCTCGAGCACGTTCACTATGCAAGTTCGCCACGCTGGCAATCAGCACGCCCAGGTCGAAGTCGGTGTTTTCGATCTCCAGTTTGCCTGCCTCGATTTTGGAGAAATCCAGGATGTCGTCGATGATGCGCAACAGCAGCTCTCCCGACTCTTCGATCTTTTCAAGGTATCCGCGCAATCTTCCTTCCGGCGCGATATCCAGTGCCAAGCGGGACATGCCGAGCACGCTGTTCATGGGGGTTCGTATCTCATGGCTCATATTGGCCATGAAAGCGCTCTTGGCGCTCAGCAAGGCTTGCAATGCCTCTTCACGCGCCTGCTGTTCGGAGATATCCGCCGACACACCGATCATCCCAACCACTTTTCCGGCACTATCGTGCAACTTAACCTTGGTCACCGCCATCTGGTGCTGCTTACCATCGAAGAGGGTGAGCACCTCACGCGAGTGGTGGATGCCATCACCTTGCAGGCACTCACGGTCGGAACGCAGGCATTGCTCCGCCATGGTCGGCTCGAGCACTTCGAAGAGGCTGTTCGCACTCAAGAAACGCTCTTCCGGTATACCCAACGATTCGCAAAACACCTTGTTGACGAAGCGGTAGCGCCCGCCCACATCCAACAACCAAATGCCGACAGGTGCATTATCCAGCACAGCTTGCAGCTTGCTCTCGCTCAAACGTAAGGCTTCCTCCTGCTGCGCCAATTCATGCTGTTGCACCAGCGCACGCAACGCACTGCGCAGCAACAACCCAGTGAACAACGCCAACAAAACGCTGGCGGCGATCCCGATGCGCAGGACCAGCGCAGACTGGTCACGCTTCGATATCGCCATCGTGTCTGGTAATGCATGGGCGACAAGTGTCCAGGTATAACCGCCGATGTCCACACGGCGCGCCGCCGTCATCATCGCGACACCCGAATCCCCCCCCACCCTATCCACCTCGCTGTCCTGCTGTCGCTCGGCATCAAGCATGTCGTCGCCATCATAGATATCGATGGTGACCTGGTTCTCGCCGTGCGCGAATTCGCCGAGCACCGGTTCCATATCGAGTGAGGCAAACACCCAGCCATCCAACTCTCGGCGCCCGTTTTCGCGATTCGAAAAGGTGCCTCCATCCCACCGACCATGCCGATAAACTGGCCAATACAGCCGCAAGCCGGTTTGTGCTTCCGCTTCGGATTCCCCGAGCAACCGGATCTTGTTGGAGATCGCGAGTCCGCCAGAATGTGCGGCGAGATCCAGCGACTCGCGTCGCAGCCGATCGAGATAGATATCACGCCCCAGTGCGGCCCGGTTCCCGGCCGTCGCCGGTTCGATCAGCGTAGTCACCGCGTGCATGCCGCCCAGACTTTGTGCGTCTGGCCTTGCGGCAATGAAACCCACCGAGCGAATCTCAGGAATCTTTTCATGCAAGTGCAGACTCGCGATGAAGCGCCGGAACTCCTCGGGCTCAACGCGATTGGAAGCCATGAACAATCCCTCGGTTGCATGCAACATCTGTTCGTACATCTCGAAATGCTGCCTGAAGCGCACGACAGCCTGATCCGTCCTGTTTTGAAAAGTCGAACGTACCTCGTTTTGTATGTCGCGTTGCTCTTTCTGCCAAAGGTAATAGGTGACCCCCAAACAGATGAGCAGCACAGCCAATGCGGCCAGCGCCGAACCGGCGCGCCATTTATCCAACAGCGCGCTGGACGAGCGTCCTGCGGTGCCCGGGACGAACCTCCTGAATATATTGACGATGCTGTTCATTCTTTCACCTTTGATAAGGCCGCAAAATGCGCATCGCCCTGGACTGCGCCTCACGCAAGGCTTGCCCAGGTGTCTTCTCCCCTTTCAAAGCTGCGTACAAAGCTTCGTCGAGCACCTTGGTCACGCGTTGGTTCTCGTGGGTCGAAAGCTCAGGCACGCTGTGTTCCAGCGCCGCATGCGCGACAGTCGCTACCGGAAAGCGTCGTGCATACTGCCTGTACAACGGCACATCCCAGGCACTCTTGCGCACGGGGATATAGCCGGTATCCATGCTCCATTGCGCTGCTTGCTGCGGCGAAGTCATCCATTGAATGAACTCCAGCGCGGCCTCGCGCTGGGCTGGTGTGCTGCGTTTGAACACATAGAAATTCCCCCCGCCTGTGGGCGAACCGGAGCGCTTGTGTGCGGGCAGTGAGGTCACGCCGAATTCGAATTGTGCACGGCGTGCGATGTTTGCCAGATTGCCGCTGGTCGTCCAGATCATGGAAACGCGCTCATCAAGGAAATCATCCGGAGTGCTTCCCCACTCGATGATACCGGGCGGGTGCACTTGATCCCCCCGCGACAGGTCATTCCAGTAATCCAGCGCTTCGATCACGGCAGGCTGGTCAAAGTATGTTTCTGTTCCCGCCGCATTCATCAACTCTCCCCCGTTGGTCGTCACCCACCCCTGGAACAGCCAATAGGGGAAACCCGAGGAAGGTATCTGCACGCCCCAGCGCGTCACATTTCCGGACTTATCGCGCAAGGTCAGCCGGCGTGCCATGCTGCGCATCTCATCCCAGCTTTGTGGCGGACGCTCCGGATTCAAGCCAGCGGCACTGAACGCACGTTTGTTCCAGTAGAGCAGAATAGTCGAACGCTGGAAGGGTATACCCCAGGTCTTGCCGCCAGCCCGGCTATTGACCATGAAGGCCGGCTCGAAATCTTCCAGCCAATCTCGATCCACGGTTGTAGCGAACTCATCGAAAGGCACAATCGCATCGGCATCAATCAGGGTATGCAGATCCACCGCGTGTAGCACGGCCAAAGTTGGCGGCGTACCGGCCCTGTTGGCCGCCAGCACCTTGGCTAACGATTCTTTGTAGGTGCCGGAATAAATCGGCTCGATGTCGATTGCAGGATGCATCGCCTCGAACTCGGCGACTCGCTGATCGATGACGCTTGCGATCTCGCCGCCCACCGCAATCGGGTAATAGAACAACACCTTTGCGGGCTGTAGCGGACGCGCCGAGGCACTGCCGCAGAGCAGCATCAGACACAGCAGTAACCGACCATACCGTTCAACCACGATATTCACCCGAACCACATGCGATGCACGGATTTTATCGCATATCCATGATTTCTCTCCTTTATAATGGGCGCCTTTGTTTCAGGCTGTTCCCCATGCTGTTCACCTCCCGACACTCCCGCCCCCGCTACACCCAGTTACAAGGCTCGTCCGACGCGCTGGCGCTGGCCCAGTACGCCACGAAGGCCTCGCCGCTGGTCGTAGTCGCCGCGAACGCGCTTGAAGCGCAGCGGCTGGTGGAGGAGATCCCGTTCTTCGATCCAAAGCTGCGCGTGCACCTGCTGCCGGACTGGGAGACGCTGCCCTACGACCACTTCTCTCCGCACCAGGACCTGATCTCCGAGCGGCTCGCGACGCTGCACCATATCCGCAGCAACGCCTGCGACGTGGTGATCGTGCCGCTCACCACCGTGCTGTATCCGCTGCCGCCGGTGGAGCATCTCGCCGCCTACACCTTCTTCCTCAAGCGCGGCGAGCGGCTGGACGTCGCCAAACTGCGCGAACAGCTGACCTTCGCCGGATACAACCATGTGCAACAGGTGCTGACCCCCGGCGAATACTGCGTGCGCGGCGGCATCATCGACCTGTTCGCCATGGGCAGCGTGCTGCCCTACCGCATCGACCTGTTCGACGACGAGATCGAGACCATCGCCACCTTCGATGTGGACAGCCAGCGCACCCTGTATCCCGTGCCGGAGATCCGCATGCTGCCCGCGCGCGAATTCCCGATGGACGAGAAGGGACAGGCGACCTTCCGCCAGCGCTTCCGCGAGCGCTTCGAGGGGGACCCGTCGAAGTCGCGCATCTACAAGGACGTGAGCAAGGGCATCGCCCCGGCGGGCATCGAGTATTACCTGCCGCTGTTCTTCGACAAGACCGCCACGCTGTTCGACTACCTGCCGAAGAATGCGACGCTGTGCCTGCATCACGACGTGGACGAGGCCATTGCCAGCTTCGGCAAGGACGCCGCCTCGCGCTACAACCTGCTGCGCGGCGACCCGCAGCGCCCGCTGCTGGAACCGAAGGAGCTGTTCCTGGATTCGAAGCAGTTCTTCGTCCGCGCGAAGGAGTTCGCGCGCATCGACATAGTTCAATCAACCGTTCGCCCTAAGCCTGTCGAAGGGCAAGAGGACGAGCCGTCCATGCTTCGACAAGCTCAGCACGAACGGCTTCATGATGCGCCAAAGACGCTCACTCCCTGCGCAACCGCAAAGTTGCCCAACATCGCCGTGGACCGCCGCGCCGAAGTCCCCACGCAAAAATTCGAGGACTTCCTGAAGAGCTATCAGGGCCGCGTGCTGCTGCTCGCCGACAGCCTGGGGCGGCGCGAAATCATGGCAGACTACCTGCAGGAATACGGCCTCGCGCCCGCCACCTGCGAGGACTATGCATCGTTCATCGCCGCACAGGACAAGTTCATGCTGTGCGTCGCACCGCTGCAGAACGGCTTCGTCCTGCCCGACGACAACCTCGCCATCGTCACCGAAACCGAGCTCTATGCCTCGCAGCCCAGGAACCGCGCCGCGCGCGCCGCGAAGAAGAGCAACGTCGAGGGCATGCTGCGTGACCTGTCCGAGCTCAAGCCGGGCGACCCGGTGGTGCACGAGCAGCACGGCATCGCGCGCTATCAGGGACTGGTGAACCTCGACCTCGGCGAGGGCGAGAACGAGTTCCTGCTGCTGGAATATGCGGGCGAGGACAAGCTCTACGTGCCGGTCTCGCAACTGCACGTCATCAGCCGCTACAGCGGCGGCGCGGCGGAATCCGCCCCCTTGCACAAGCTGGGCAGCGGCGCGTGGGACAAGGCGAAACGCCGCGCCATGCAGCAGGTGCGCGACACCGCCGCCGAACTGCTCAACCTCTATGCGCAGCGCGCCACGCGCAAGGGCCATGCATTCAACCTGAACTACCACGACTACGAGGCGTTCGCCGCCGGTTTCGGTTTCGAGGAAACCGCCGACCAGGCCGCGGCCATCGAGGCCGTACTGATCGACCTCAAGTGCGGCAAGCCGATGGACCGCCTAATCTGCGGCGACGTGGGCTTCGGCAAGACCGAGGTCGCGTTGCGCGCCGCCTTCGTCGCCGTGATGGACGGCAAGCAGGTCGCGGTGCTGGTGCCGACCACGCTGCTCGCCGAGCAGCACTTCCAGAACTTCTCGAACAGGTTCGCCGACTTTCCGGTGAAGATCGCCGAACTGTCTCGCTTCCGCTCCGCCAAGGAGACGACGCAGGCTTTGAAGGATCTGGCCGACGGCAAGCTGGATATCATCATCGGCACCCACAAGCTGATCCAGAAGGACGTGAAGTTCCACAACCTCGGCCTGGTGATCCTCGACGAGGAGCACCGCTTCGGCGTGCAGCAGAAAGAGCGCCTGAAGGCATTGCGCGCCGAAGTGGACGTGCTCACGCTCACCGCGACGCCCATCCCGCGCACGCTGGCGATGTCGCTCGAAGGCTTGCGCGACTTCTCGGTGATCGCCACCGCGCCGCAGCGCCGCCTCTCGATCAAGACCTTCGTCAGCCAATACAGCCAGGGCGTGATCCGCGAGGCCGTGCTGCGCGAACTCAAGCGCGGCGGCCAGGTGTACTTCCTGCACAACGAGGTAGACACCATCAACAACATGCTGGAGAAGCTAGAGACGCTGCTGCCGGAAGCGCGCATCCGCGTGGCACACGGCCAGATGGGCGAGCGCGACCTGGAAGCGGTGATGCGCGACTTCCACCACCAGCGTTTCAACGTGCTGCTGTGCACCACCATCATCGAGACCGGCATCGACGTGCCCACCGCCAACACCATCATCATGAACCGCGCCGACCGCTTCGGCCTCGCACAGCTGCACCAGCTGCGCGGCCGCGTCGGGCGCTCGCACCACCAGGCCTATGCCTACCTGCTGGTGGACAGCATGGACGGCCTCACCGCACAGGCGAAGAAACGGTTAGAAGCCATCCAGGCGATGGAACAACTCGGCTCCGGCTTCTACCTTGCCATGCACGACCTCGAGATCCGCGGCGCGGGCGAAGTGCTGGGCGAATCGCAGAGCGGCGAGATGCAGGAAATCGGCTTTTCGCTCTACAACGACATGCTCAACGCCGCGATCAAGTCGCTCAAGGCCGGGCACGAGCCTGACATGGCGCACCCGCTGGGTGTGACCACCGAAATCAACCTGCACACCCCCGCCCTGCTGCCCAACGACTATTGCGGCGACATCCACCAGCGCCTGGTGATCTACAAGCGGCTGGCGAACTGCGACACGCAGCAAGATCTGGACGACATGCAGCAGGAACTCATCGACCGCTTCGGCCTGCTGCCCGATCCCGCCCAGACCCTGCTCGACAGCCACCGCCTGCGCATCCTCGCCAAGCCGCTCGGCATCATGAAGGTGGATGCCTCCTCGGAAGCCATCGTGATCCAGTTCGTGCCCAACCCGCCCATCGACCCGATGAAGATCATCACCCTGATCCAGAGCAAGCGCCACATCAAGATGGCGGGACAGGACAAGCTGAGGATCGAACTGAAATACGGCGACCTGCACCAGCGCGTGCTGGCAATCAAGAATTTCTTTGGGGAGTTGAAGTAGGCAGGCCGCAGCCTGCCTTGCTTATCTTTACAACGCGGCCTTTACCGCTGTCGCCAATGGCATCGTCGGCCTGCCGATGAGCTTGCTCAATTGATAGCTGTCGTCGAACAGCCCGCCTTTGGATACGCCCGTGTCGGAATCTGAGAGCAACGCAGCGACAGGCTCCGGCAACCCCGCCTTGATCAGCACGTTCTTGTATTCGGCTTCGGGCAGGTTCACGTAACCGATGCACTTGCCGGATTGGCGCGATATCTCTGCCGCCAATTCGCTTAAGGTGTAAGCCGTATCGCCTGCCAGCTCATAGATTTTCCCTGCCTGATTATCGGCAGTCAGCACGGCAACGTCCGCTTCGGCGTAGTCGGCGCGGGTGGCCGATGAGATGCGGCCATCGCCTGCGCAGCCGTACACCGCGCCATGAGCCAGTGCACCGGGGATGCCCATCGTGTAGTTCTCGGTGTACCAGCCGTGGCGCAGCAAGACGAATGGGACTCCGGAAGCTCGCAGTGCCGCTTCGGTCTCTTTATGTTCGGCGGCCAGGCCAAGCGGCGAGGTGTCGGCATGCAGCACGCTGGTGTAGGCCAGCAGCTTCACGCCTGCACGCTTGGCGGCATCAATCACGGCCTGGTGCTGTTTCGCACGCTGACCGATCTCGCTGGAGGAGATCAGCAATACCTTGTCCGCGCCTTGCAGTGCTGCATCCCAACTGGCGGGCTGGCTGTAATCTGCCTGGCGAACCTGCACGCCAAGAGCCGCGAGATCAGCAGCCTTATCCACGTTGCGTACGGCGGCGACGATGTCGGCGGCGGGGACTTTTTTCAGCAAGGCCTTGATAGCCAGATGTCCCAGCTGGCCGGTGGCTCCGGTAACGACGATCATGGTGTTTCCTTTCTTCGTTGGTTGTTAAATTCGGGATGCGCAGAGTATCCGTTACAATTACTTTTCGTAAGTACGCACAAAAAGGTAAGTGATATGCCTAAAAAAAATACCGGCAAGCTCGCAGAGATAATGCGTCGCGGAGAAGTCTTGGCCACGGAATGCCCTTCGCGCGAAATCCTCAAGCATGTGACCAGTCAGTGGGGCGTATTGGTTCTGGTGGCGCTAATGGAAGGAACGCATCGTTTCAGCGAGCTGCGCCGCAAGGTAGGTGGGGTGAGCGAGAAGATGCTGGCGCAGACGCTGCAACAACTGGAGCAGGACGGTTTCATCGACCGCGTCTCGTACCCGGTGGTGCCGCCGCATGTCGAGTATTCCCTGACGCCGCTGGGCGAGGGTATCGGCAGGCAGGTCGAGGCGCTGACCGACTGGATCGAAATCAACCTGCCGAAGATCATGAAGGCACAGCAGAAGCGGCTTGCCTGAGGGTCTAGAAGACTTCTCAAGTCGCTCTCGATACGCGGCTACTTCATGTTGCCCTTGAACTGCCGCCGGTACTGCGCCGGTGACAACCCGGTGCTGCGTTTGAACAAGCGCCGGAACGACGAGGCATCGCCATAGCCGACTTTCTCTGTGATCGTTTCGAAATCCGCATTGGAGATTTCCAGCAATTCCTTCGCCCGTTCAATCTTCAACGCCTGCATGTAGGCGAGCGGAGCCATGCCGACCACTTCGGTGAATCGCCGGTTCAAAGTGCGGTAACTGACGTGCATGGCATCCGCGAGTTCGTCGATGCTGGCGGGATGGGTGAGATGTTTTTCCATCCACGCGATAGCGTGCTGAATCAGCGGCTCTGCATAGTCTTTCTGCACCGACATGAACGGCCGCTGCGAAGTGCGCGCGCCGTCCACCAGCATGATACCGCCCACGCTGCGCGCCAGCGCCACGCCGCCCAAACGCCGCAACACATGCAGAGCAAGGTCGGCATGCGCGGTCATCGCCCCGGCGGTGATGGCGCGTCCGCTATCGACCAGCGCCTTGTCCGCATCAAGCTTCACTTGCGGGTAGCGTTGACGGAAGGCATCGGACAACCACCAGGTGGTCGTCGCCGGAACGCCGTTCAGTAAGCCGGCTTCCGCCAACACGAACGTGCCGTAGCAGCTCGCCGCGACCAGCGTGCTGTCGGGGAGCTTTTGCAGATGGGCAATGACTCCGCGCCAACTGGTCTGCAGCCGCTCGGTGATGCACTCGACCGACTCGGCGAAGAATCCGGGCAGAATGATGGCGTCGTAGCCGCCGAGGTCGGCGGGCAGGCGTTGCGTTTCCACCGCCATCGCATCGGTCAGGCGCACCAAGCCTCCGTGCGGGGAGTAAAGATGCGGTCGCCAGCCGGCTTCGGGCTGGAAACGCGCGGCGAGGCGGAACATATCCAGTGTGATGGCGACGCTGGAGGCGGTGGAGCCGTCTTCTAACAATAGGGCGATTTTCATGTTGGCAGATTCGGCATGGATTTGGGCAATTATGCCACTGCTGCTTTGCCGTGGCCGATGACAAGATGCGCACAGTTCAACAGTACAGGAGTCGAGCATGACAAACACAGAGCAAATCGCTGCCGGGATCATCGTACTGGAACGCACCGCCCTGGATCGCTGGGGCGCGGGCGCCCCGTCCGGCTATCTGGATATCTCCGCGCCAGAGGTAACCTACTTCGATCCATTCATCGAGCGCCGTATCGACGGGCTGGAGGCGCTATCCGCCTGGTATGCGCCGCTGCGCGGCACGATCCATGTCGATCGTTACGAAATGCTCGCCCCCAAGGTGCAGGTGTATGGCGAAGTGGCGGTGTTGACCTTCAATCTCGTATCGCACAGCGGCGCGACGGTGATGCGCTGGAACTGCACCGAAGTGTACCAGCACGACAAGGATGGTTGGCGCATCGTGCAGACGCACTGGTCGATCACGCAGCCCATGCAGGGTTGAGCTTGCAGGTTGAACGCACACAAGGAGAATGAAATGAAATTTGCAGCAATCGCACTGGCAGGTTTGTTGTTTTGCATGCAGACCGCGCTGGCGGCTGATGCGCCGAAAACGCTGTTCGAGATGGCGGGAGTCGAATTGGAGGCGGCGAAACTGTCGAACAGCGTGCTCGTCATCATCGATGCGCAGCGCGAATATGTCGATGGTGCACTGCCTCTGAGTGGGGTGAACGAGGCCATTGCCGAAACGGCGCAGTTGCTGAAACGCGCTCGCAAATCGGGAACGCCCGTCATCCACATCGTGCACAAGGGTAGAGCCGGTGGCCTGTTCAACCCCGAGGGCAAGTATTTCGAGATTGTTCCGGCCTTGCATCCGCAAGATGGCGAGCAGGTCATCGAGAAGACTCGGGTAAGTGCATTCGCCGATACCAGGCTGGAAGAGGCGATTCAGCGCACAGGCAGGAAGAACCTCATCATCGTCGGCTTCATGACACACAACTGCGTCAGTTCGACCGCTCGGACGGCGCGCGACCTCGGCTATGCGCCGACCATCGTGGCCGCGGCGACGGCCACTCGCAATCTACCCGACGCCAAGGGCAATACGATCCCGGCCGTGGTGGTGCAGGCGGCCAGCCTGGCGGAGCTGGCGGACAGAACAGCAACGGTAGTGTCAGTCGAGCGGGCTATCCTGGAGTAAGCCAACTTTCCGGGGGCGCGGGGCGAATTAAACGGGTCTGCTCAGCATCGCATTTGTATTTTTCGCTCACCGCTTCCACCAATCCCGCTGCTGTTGCTTATCCATGAACGTCCAGGCAAGGATGCGGCTCTTCTTCTGGCCTTGCGACATCTCTATGGTTCGATTGTCTGTCGCACCGGCGTACTTCAAAGCGCGATACACGTGCGGCAAAGTGGACGACTTTGAGATCAGAGTGGTGAACCAGAGGCAGTTGCTGTGACCCGGTACGCTCTCTTCGATCATGCGCGAGACGAATGCCTCTTCGCCGCCTTCGCAGCACAGCTCCAGGTTCTGCCCGCCGAAGTTCAGCACGGGATTCTTGTGCTTGTTGCTTTCCTTGCCGAGATTCTTCCATTTGCGCTGCGAGCCGTGTCTGGCTTCGGCCAGGGAAGCATGGAATGGCGGGTTGCATAGCGTGAGATCGAAGAATTCATCCGGATAGGTCACGCCTGCAAAAATCGCCGTGGGGGATTCCTGCAGGCGCAGCTCGACGGCATCGCTCAACTGATTCGCATCCAGGATACGTTGCGCGTTCTTCAGCGCTGCCGCATCGACGTCCGTGCCGACGAACTGCCAGCCATACGTGGCATGGCCGATGAGCGGGTAGATGCAGTTCGCGCCCACGCCGATGTCGAGCACGCGCACCGACTTTCCGCACGGAATATTGCCGCCGTTGCTCTCGCTCAGCAGGTCGGCGAGATAGTGCAGGTAGTCTGCGCGACCGGGGATGGGCGGACACAGATATTGTGCGGGGATGTCCCAGTCCTTGATGCCGTAATGGTGTTTCAACAATGCGCGATTGAGCGCTTTGACGGCAGACGGATCAGCGAAATCGATCGTCTCATTCCCATGCTCATTCACCTTCACAAACTCTGCCAGCTCCGGGCTGCCCGCGACGAGTTGAGCGAAGTCGTAGCGCCCCCGATGCAGATTGCGCGGATGCAAATTATCTTTTGTTGCGGCTTGACTCATGACACTGTTCATAACATTTATATTCGGCGATTGTAACAGCCGCATACTGCCCCGCCGCGACAAACGCGGCCCGTGATATTCCGCTAAAATACGCGCCCGTAATCTGAGCCGGGGGCCGGATTCGAAATTACCGCCCCGGGCAAACAACGAACCATCTCTCGATAGCATGAACCTCATCATCCAAGCCGCACACGACATCCCCGCCGTCCACATCGACCACCTCGCGCAGCTTTCCGCCGCCGCACGCGTCGAGCAGGTCGGCGCGCACCTCTACCGCCTGCGCGACGCCGTGCCGCATGACGGCATCGCGCCCTATTGCCTCGAGCACCAGCTCGATTACGGCTTTGTGCCGCAGGGCAAGCATCTTTCCGACTTCGGCCTGCTGGTGATGGACATGGATTCCACGCTGATCTCCATCGAGTGCATCGACGAGATCGCCGACATGCAAGGGCTGAAGCCACAGGTGGCGGAGATCACCGAATCGGCGATGCGCGGCGAGATCGATTTCGCCGAGAGCCTGCGCCGCCGCGTGGCGCTGCTGGAAGGCCTGGATGAAGGCGCATTGCAGCGCGTGTACGACGAGCGCCTTCAGCTCAATCCCGGCGCAGAGACCATGCTGGCGGAACTGAAGAAGCATGGCATCAAGACGCTGCTGGTGTCCGGCGGCTTCGTGTTCTTCACCGAGCGGCTGAAAGCCCGCCTCGGCCTCGACTTCGCCCACGCAAACACGCTGGAGATCGTCGACGGCAAGCTCACCGGCAAGGTGCTGGGCAAGATACTGGACGCGCAGGGCAAGGCCGACTGGCTGGCGCATGTCCGTGACGAACTGGAACTCAAACCGGACGAGGTCATCGCCATGGGCGACGGTGCGAACGACCTGAAGATGATGGCGCAGGCCGGCATCAGCATCGCCTACCATGCCAAGCCTGTGGTGCGGGTACAGGCGAGCTACGCGCTGAATTTCGTGGGACTGGATGGGCTGGTGAACCTGCTGTCGCACTAACAGATTGCTGAAAAACTACTGCGGTGGTCATCTGCGGCGTTGCGCGGTACTCGCTTCCTCGCCTACCCATAAGGTATGTGGCTTCGACATAACCTGAAGGTTAGTCTTCGCCGAAACTCGCAAGCTCGTTTTCTCGTCGCTCCGCTCCGGGCGCCTTGCAGCTGACCATCCTCGCGACGTTTTTCAGCAATCTGATGAATTTCCGAATCTGCAATCCTGCCGATAGCGCGAAAGCGCAATTCAGTACAGAATCGAGCCGGGCCGTTTGCGTCCTACATAAGGGGTAGCAGCATGAACAACCGGATACGCCAGATCGTCCAGCAGATCGCCGCGCTGGAGGATGAGCTGAACGCCGCCGTCGAGGAACACGAGCAGCGCCTGCGCTACCAGCTGGAGGGAAAGCGCGTGGTGTTTGAGCAGGCCGTCCGGGAAGCGCACCAGCGTGTGAAGCTGGGCCTGTTCCGCTGGTTCCTCACCGTCCGTCCGCAGAACTACCTCACCATGCCCGTGATCTACGGCGCCGCCGTCCCACTGGCGCTGTTCGACTTGTGCATCAGCCTGTATCAACTGATCTGCTTTCCCGTCTACCGCATCGCCAGGGTGAAGCGCGTCGACTACATCGTGTACGACCACCAGCACCTGGCCTACCTGAACGCCATCGAGAAGGCGCATTGCCTGTATTGCTCGTATGCGGTCGGCCTGCTGGCCTATGCGGGAGAGATCATCGCGCGCACCGAGCAGTATTTCTGCCCGATCAAACATGCGCGCAAGGTGCTCGCCGCGCATAATCGCTATGACCGTTTCCTCGAATACGGCGAGGCGGATGACTTCCACGGCAAACTGGAAGCGTTCCGCGCCGAACTCGCCAAAGAAAAAGCCGCAGCGGCCTCACGGCCCGAAATAAAGGAACACCCATGACACAGGAAATCAGTACCGAAGTATTGCTGGAAAAATATGCCGAGCCGGGCGAGACCTCGGTCGAGGACGTGCGCCGCCGCGTGGCGCGCGGGCTGGCTCAAGCCGAGAAACCGGAGCAGCGCGCGAAGTGGGAGGAAGAGTTCTTCCTCGCGCAGCAGAACGGCTTCGTGCCCGCCGGGCGCATCAACTCCGCCGCGGGGCTGGACAGCCAGGCGACGCTGATCAACTGCTTCGTGCAGCCGGTGGGCGATGCCATCTCCGGCACCATCGACGGCAAGCCCGGCATCTACGACGCCTTGCAGCAGGCCGCCGAGACCATGCGGCGCGGCGGCGGCGTGGGTTACGACTTCTCCGCGATCCGCCCCGAGGGCGCACAGGTGAAAGGCACCAACTCGCGCGCCAGCGGCCCGATCTCCTACATGCGCGTGTTCGACCGCTCCTGCGAAACGGTGGAATCGGCCGGCGCGCGGCGCGGCGCCCAGATGGGCGTGCTGCGCTGCGACCATCCCGACATCGAAAAATTCATCCACGCCAAGGACCAGGGCGACCTGCGAAACTTCAACATCTCCGTCGGCGTCACCGACGCGCTCATGCACGCAGTGGAAAACGACCTGCCGTTCGAACTGGTGCACAGCGCGACGCCTTCCCTCGCGCTCATCGAACAGGGTGCTGTGCAGCGCGCCGACGGCAATTGGGTATACCGCAGCATGCGCGCCGCCGACCTGTGGAAGCAGATCATGGAGAGCACCTACGATCACGCCGAGCCGGGGGTGCTGTTCATCGACCTGATGAACAGCGACAACAACCTGTCGTATTGTGAGGCGATCGAGGCAACCAACCCCTGCGCGGAACAACCGCTGCCCGCCTACGGCTGCTGCTGCCTCGGCTCCATCGACCTGACTCGCATGGTGAAGAATCCGTTCACGAACCATGCGGGCTTCGATTACGAGCCGTTCAAGCAACTGGTGCGCATCTGCGTGCGCATGCTCGACAACGTGCTGGAAGTCAGCGCCTGGCCGCTGCCGGAACAGCAGCAGGAAGCGCAGGACAAGCGGCGCATCGGGCTGGGCTTTACCGGGCTGGGCGATGCGCTGGCGATGCTGGGCCTACGCTACGACACCGACGAGGCACGCGCCTTCGCCGCCGATATCACGCGCATCATGCGCGACGAGGCTTATCTCGCCTCGATAGAACTGGCGAAAGAACGCGGCGCATTCCCACTGCTGGATGCGGAGCAATATCTCGCCGCGCCGCGCTTCGCCTCGCGCCTGCCGGATGAGATCAAGGCATCGATACGAAAGCATGGCATACGCAACAGCCACCTGCTGTCCATCGCGCCCACGGGCACCATCTCGCTCGCCTTCGCCGACAATGCCTCGAACGGCATCGAGCCGCCGTTCTCGTGGTTCTACACGCGCAAGAAGCGCATGCTGGACGGCAGCACCAAGGACTACCAGGTCGAGGATCATGCCTGGCGCTTGTACAAAGAGACAGGGGGCGACGTGAACCTGCTGCCACCCGCCTTCGTCACGGCACTGGAGATCTCCGCCATCGACCACATGAGGATGGTCGCCGCCGTCGCGCCCTTCATCGACACCTCGATCAGCAAGACGGTCAACGTGCCCGCCGACTATCCCTACGAGGATTTCAAGGACCTTTACACCGAGGCGTGGAAGGCCGGATTGAAGGGCCTCGCGACCTACCGCCCTAACGCCGTGCTGGGCGCAGTGCTGTCGGTCTCGCCCGCCGCTAAGGAGGAACAGCCGCAGGACCTGATGTTCGACCAGGACCGGCGCATCGTACTCGAAGCCGCGCCCAAGCCCGCCCTCGCCTCGCTGCGCTGGCCGGGCCGTCCCGACCTGACCGGCGGCAGCGAGGGCTGGGTGTCGCAGGTGGTCAAGCATCCGCTCGGACGCTTCGTGGTGTTCATCTCCCACACCACCAACGGCCACAACCATCCGTTCGAAGTGTGGGTGAACGGCTCGGAGCAGCCGCGCGGCCTCGGCGCGCTGGCGAAGTCGCTGTCGATGGACATGCGCGCGCGCGACCCCGTGTGGCTGCGCATGAAGCTGGAGATGCTGATGAAGACCGCAGGCGACGACGCCTTCGACATGCCGATGCCGCCGGACGGCGAGGTGAAGCGCATGCCCAGCCTGGTCGCCGCGTTCGCGCACCTGCTGAAATACCGCATCGAACAGCTCGGCGCGCTGGAGATCACTGATGGCGCGACCACGCCGGTGATGGATGCGCTGTTCGCGAAGAAGGAACCGAAGACCGGCACCGACGGCACCATGAGCTGGACGGTGGACATCGCCAACGCCGGCACCGGCGACGACTTCGTGCTGGGCC
Organism: Ferrigenium kumadai; assembly: GCF_018324385.1. NCBI lineage: Bacteria > Pseudomonadati > Pseudomonadota > Betaproteobacteria > Nitrosomonadales > Gallionellaceae > Ferrigenium > Ferrigenium kumadai. Next base: position 1,765,253 of record NZ_AP019536.1, read on the forward strand.
TCAAGGAACTGGTGCTGCCCGACGGCCAGCGCCGCCCCTACTCGATGTGGCTCTCCGGCGTGTACCCGCGCGCCCTCGACGGGCTGTGCAAGGTGTTGAGCCTGGACATGCGCGTGATCGACCCGGCGTGGATCGGCATGAAGCTGCGCAAGCTGCTCAACTTCGGCGAACCGCTGGGCGACTTCATGGCACGCGTGCCGGGCGGCAGCAAGATGGAGAGCTACCCCTCCACCGTCTCCTACGTCGCGAAGCTCATCATCCACCGCTACGCGATGCTCGGCATCCTCGACGAACACGGCTATCCGGTGCAGCAGATGGGCGTGCTGGAGATCCCCGAGGGGCAGATCAAACCCACGGGCATCAAGCCGTTGACCGGCAAGGTGTGCAAGGAGTGCGGCAACGCCACGCTGATCAGGAAGGACGGCTGCGAGTTCTGTACCAGTTGCGGGGCAATAGGAGCGTGCGGCTGACGGGGACATAACCGCACGACCTGCGCCGAACATAAAACAGGGAGGAGAGGCGCATGAAACCGGTTCAAACGATATGTTGTTCAGCCGTCGTCGCGGCTGTGTTGCTGCTTAGCGCGTCCGGCGCACATGCCGGGAAGGAAGGTATCCCTTCCGGATGCGGCGAGAAGGAGAACGGTACACACATCCTGTGGGAAAACGACCTATTCACGTCCAAACTGCTGGGCCGCTCGGACAAGTGGTATACGAACGGTATCAAGCTGGCCTCCAGCTACAAGCCGAACTGCATCCCGGGCTGGGTGCCGGACCAGTTGCACGACACGTTGTCGTCCGTGATGAACGACCAGGAATATGACCTCGTGTTCGGGTTCGCCGTCGGACAGCTGATGTTCACACCGAAAAACCTGACCACGCCCCTGCCGCAGCCCATGGACCGCTTCTGGGGCGGCTTGCTGTACACCGGCATGCTGGTGCAACGGCAACCCAAAGGTCACCGGGATGAACTGGAAACGCTGGAAGTCGATTACGGCGTGACCGGCCCCTTGTCCGGTGCGGAACAGTTGCAGAAGCTGATCCACTCACTGAGCAAATCTACCTCGCCCCAAGGCTGGAACAACCAGATCAGGACCGAACCGGCTATCCAGATCACTTACTCGCGCACGGTCCACACGCCACAGCACCGGATCTCCGGCTCGCCGCTATCCGTCGATTTTGCCTGGCACTACGGCGCAGTGGGGGGCACGTTGTTCGATTACGTCAACGGCGGACTGACCGCGCGGCTCGGCACCAAATTGACGGATATCACGCCGGGCACCATCGAGAATCCGGCGATAGGCCAGTTCAGCAAGATCGACAGTGCCGCCTACCTGCTGGCGCGACTGGACATGAAAGGCATCGTTCACAACACCTTCATCGACGGCAGTATGCTGCGCACAGCGCCCCACGTTTCCTACGTGAGCAGCAAACAGATCGTGCCCCAACTCACCTTCGGGATGGTGCTGGAATGGCAGGGCAAGGGGGAAGGCGAAGGCAGGCGTGTGAGCATATTGTTCCATCGCCGCGGCTCGGAATTCAGGTCGCCCGCCGGACCGGCGCCGATATTCAACTTCGGCACCATAGCCTACGAGTGGGATATGTAACGCTAGGCTGTAGTCGTTTCGCTCAGTGTAACCAGCCGTGGCGCGGCCTCAAAAAACATCAGGAGACATAAGGCATAATCCGGGCGACTGGAATCTTCATCACTCGCACCCACCCGTCATATGGAACAGTAGGCTGCCAAAATAAATGTGATAACAACATGGATAAACACATAGCCATACAAGCCGCCCTGCTCCGGCAGATGTTGGCTTCAAGCAAGATTACGATCATCACCAGCACGCTGCTCGCTGCGATCCTTGCCTATATACAACACGAAGTGATCGCTTCGACAGCGGTCCTTGTCTGGCTGATCCTGATCGTGTTGGTCGCGATCCTCCGCGCGGCCCTTGCCGATGCTTATCTGCGTTCCCCGCCAACCGAGCAATCATCGTTACGGGCCCGACTGACCACGTTCCGTATCGGCGTTCTTGCCATTGGTGTGATGTGGGGTTCGGCGGGGATTGTGATGTTCCCGCCCCATGATCCGCCGCACCAGATGTTTCTGATTTTTATGCTGGCGGGCTTGACTGCTGGTGGCGTGGTTTCATATTCGGCCGATCTTTTCAGCGGCATCTGCTTTGCCGTAGCCGCCCTCACGCCAGCCGTAGTCCGCCTGTTTATTGCTGAAGAAAATCTGTCTATTGCGATGGGCATGGCGGGAACGTTGTACCTCGGTTTCATGCTCATGAGCATCCGGCACATCAACAGGAACATTCGAGAGAACATCGTATTGCACCTCGAGGCTTCCGAGCGCGAGGAAACGGTGCGCATCAGCGAGGAACGCTACCGGCTGTTGCTGAAACATTCGCCCGTGGGCATCATCCATTACGACACCAACCTCGTCATCACTTATTGCAACGATCGCTTCGCCAGTATCATGCACAACTCGGCTGAGCGCCTGATCGGACTGGACATGAAGTCACTCAGGGACCAGTCGGTCATGCCTGCCTTGAAAAAAGCGCTGGAAGGGGAAATAGGCTACTACGAGGGCCATTACACGGCCACGCTCAGCGATACCGATGGATGGTTTGCCATGACCTGCGCCACCTCACGCGATGCCGCAGGGCAGATCGCCGGAGGCGTGGCCATCCTCCAGGATGTCACCGAGCGCAAACACGCCGAAACGGCGCTGCACGAATCGCACCAAAAAATGTATTCGCTTCTCAACTCGATGGCGGAGGGGGCTTATGGCCTCGATTTGAACGGCAATTGCACGTTCGTGAACCGGTCGTTCATGCGCATTCTGGGGTATGAACATGAGGACGAAGTCATCGGCAAGCATATACATGCACTCATTCATCATGCGCATCCCGACGGCAGTCCTTATCCGGCCTCGGAATGCAAGATGCACAACGCATATCGCAGCAGGGAAATCCATGTCCTGAGCGAGGTGTTCTGGCACAAAAACGGCAGCGCCATACCCATAGAGTACTGGTCACGGCCCATCATCGTGGATGGCATTGTGCAGGGGGCGATCGCCACCTTCCTCGACCTCACCGAGCGCAACCTGGCCGAAGCCCAGATACGCAACCTCGCCTTCTATGACACATTGACGCAACTCCCCAATCGCCGCCTGCTGAATGACCGCATGGGTCAGGCGCTTGCGGCCAGCAAGCGCAGCGGACGCTATGGCGCGCTGATGCTGCTGGATCTGGACAATTTCAAGCCGCTCAATGACACCTTTGGCCACGATGTGGGCGATCTGCTCCTGATCGAGGTCGCACGCCGCATCAGCGGCTGCATACGCGAAACCGACACGGTAGCGCGTTTCGGCGGCGATGAGTATGTCGTGGTGCTCAGTGAACTGGATATCGACAAAGTCGAGTCCACAAGAAACGCGGACATCGTCGCCGAGAAGATCCGTGCCTCTCTGGCAGAACCATACCTGCTGACGGTCCGGCAAAACGGCAGTGCGGGGAGCACGGTCGAATATCATTGCACTGCCAGCATCGGTGTGGTGCTGTTCAACTACCACGCAAGCCGGGAAGAGATACTCAAGCAGGCGGATATTGCGATGTACCGGGCAAAAGCGTCCGGACGCAATAGAGTCTCTTTTGATGACCAAAGCACCTGACCAGCGGCGTTGGATCGATATGGCGCTAGGCTGGTATCGTTTCGCTCAGCGTAACCAGCCGCAAGATGATATTGCCATCAGGGTCCCTGATGGCGGTCTGTCTGGCCGCCAGTGAAGGGTGGACGTGCAGTTGAAAGCCATCCAGCTCCTTTCCCGCCGTGAGCAATTCCCTCTCCGTCTGTCCAAGCAGCTGTGTCAGATCGAACTGCATCGCGCCCATCGAGGGGATATCCAATAACGTGAGGGCCTGGGGCGACGAGGCGAGGATGCGCCAGTCGGGATCGGTGATCACCACTGCACCGGGCAATTGCGGGACGATGCCGCTTCTGCCGTATTTCACCATCATCAGGCTGGACCTCACCCTTGCCAGCAGCTCCCTCTTGTTGAACGGCTTGCTGATGAAATCGGTGGCGCCGGCCTCGATGCCCATGATGCGTTCCTCGGACTGCGACAGCGCGGTCACCATGATCACCGGCAACGTAGCGAATTCCAGGTCTTCGCGGACTCTTCGGCATACATCGTAGCCCGTCATGCCGGGCATGCGCACGTCCAGCAGCATGGCATCGGGCCTTTCGCGGCGCAACACTTCCAATGCCTCGGGACCGCTGAATGCCTCGAGCACACGGTAGCCGGCAGCGCCCAGGATGAGTCGCAGCAGCTTCACGTTGGGTGCCGCATCGTCCACCACCAGGATGGCCGCGCCTGCGGGAAAATCCTTGTCAGGCATGTGTCACTTTCCTGCCTTCGTTGATGAAACGCTTGACCACTTCCGGCAGGTGCCGGGTATCCACGGGCTTGCTCAAATATCCGTCGAAGCCCGCAGCGAGGAAGCGCTGTTCGTCATCTTTCATCGCCTGCGCGGTGATCGCCACCGCCGGCACGTCGTCGTAGGTGCTGTCGGCCCTCACCGCATCGATCACGTCCAGCCCGCTGCCCTCGCCGAGCCGGATGTCGAGCAGCAGCAGGTCCGGTTTCTCGCGCCGGAGTTGCTCCATCGCCTCGGCGGCGCTGGCCGCTTCGAGGATGCGGTAGTGGCACTTATCGCCCAGCACCACACGCACCAGCTTGCGGTTGGCGGCATCGTCCTCGACCAGCAGGATGGTTTTTACCGGTTGTTCCATTGTCGCGCCCTTATTCATCGGATGAAATTCCCGCCCTTTTCAACAGCATCGTGATCGCTGCCAGCAGGCGTTCTTCGATCATTTCGTTCTCGCGCAACAGCACGAATTCGATCCTCCCTTCCCCGGGCGCCTGTTCCTCGGTGGCGGCGAATACCCTGGTGGTCAAGGCCAGCACGGGGATATGGGCGGTCTCGGGTGCCGCCTTTAGCACTTCCAGCAAACCGAAGAAGTCCATCCCGCCTGCCATCAGGTTGATCACCACCAGATCGGGTTGCGCGCATTTCGCCAGGTTGGCGGCTTCCTCTGGGCCCAGCGCCTGGATCACTTCATAGTTCTCTTGTGCCAGTATCATCGCCAGCAGGCTCAGTTCATCCGGGTCGGTGTGCACCACCATCACCTTGTGGGAAACGCCACGAGGAATGCTGCGCCGCAGGGCATGCAGCAGTTCCGTGCGGTCCACCGGCTTGACCAGGTAATCCGACGCGCCGAGGCGGAAGCCCAGTACCTGGCGGTCCAGCACCGAAACGATCACCACGGGAATACTGCGTGTGCGCGGCATGGCCTTCAGTTCGCTCAGTACCTGCCAGCCGTCCATGTCGGGCAGCAACAGGTCCAGCGTGATAGCCATGGGCTGGTATTGCGCAGCGAGCAACAGGGCCTCGGCGCCGCTTTGCGCGATCAACACCTGATAGCCCGCCTTGACGAGATAAAGGGACATCAGTTTCGCCGCCTGCGGGTTGTCCTCCACCACCAGGATGGTGTTACTGTTTCCGGTTCCCATATCGTCATTCGAGGCCATGGCCTATCCTCTAATTTTTCCCGTTTTCGACGGGCCGCAACGGCAGTACGGCATGGAAAGTGCTGCCCTCGCCGAAGTTACTCTCCACCCAGATGCGCCCGTGGTGAGCTTCCAACAAACGCTTGGAAAGCACCAGCCCCAAGCCGGTTCCCTCGTGGCGACGCGCATGCGAAGCGTCCACCTGGCTGAACTCGACGAAGATGCGGTCCATGTCCTCCGAGCGGATGCCGATGCCGGTGTCGATGACCTTCAGGTGCAATTGCTGGTCTTCTATCGCGGCAGACACCGTCACCGTGCCTTTGTCGGTGAACTTCACGGCGTTGGACAACAAGTTGTACAACACCTGCTTGAAGCGGATCTGGTCCGCCGTGATCAGACCAAGGTCGGGCGGCAGCTCCGCTTGCAAACTGAGCCCCTTCTTCTCGGCCATGCCGCGCAAGGTGGTGATGGTCTCGCGCACCGTCTGCGCGATGGGGAAGGTCTCGTAGAACAGTTCCAACCGCCCTGCTTCGACCTTCGACAAGTCGAGCACGTCGTTGATCAGCCGCAGCAGCAGCTGGCCGCCTTCGTGGATGTCGCCGAGATACTCCATCTGGTCGGCGTTGATTGGGCCGGGTATCTGGTCCTGCAGCACCTCTGTGAAACCGATGATGGCATTCAGCGGAGTGCGGAACTCGTGCGACATGTTGGCGAGGAACTGGCTCTTGGCGGCACTTGCCGCCTCGATCTTGAGGTTCAGCTCGCGCAACTTCTCCAGGGTCTCCGCGTAGTGGGTGTAATAGCTCTGGATGCCGATCTGCATGTCGAGGTTCATGACCTTGTCCAGCGCCAGGATGTGCTCGACCACTGCCTTTGCATCGCTCCGGTAGTGTTCCAGAATCATCGGATAGAGGATGCGGTGGTAGAGCTGGAAGGCTCCGATGAACCATTCCGGCTCCACATGGATGGCATTGTGGATGTAGCCGATGCGCCAGCGGCGCTCGAAATAGCCGGCATCGTAAGGGCCCTGCACCGCCTGCATCAAATAGGCTTTCTGCGCCTCGCCCAGGCGGCGGATCATGGCCTCGTCCCTGAACACCTTGCGGGTCTCCTCGAAGGCAAGCAGGTGCGTGTAGAACTGCTCGGATATCTCGTCCAGTCGCGCACGGAACAACTCTTGCAGGTCATGCAGCAACTCGGCATCCCGTTCGCTGAACTTGAGGAATTCCAGCCGCTGCTTGCGCGCGGCCTCGTCGAATACCGGCGAGATCACCTCGCCATAAGGCTGCTCGGTCATCGCTTCACCCCATCTCATATCCGGCCAGTGCCGGGAGCGGCTGAGCGTTCCTTCCGTCCAGCGACTGCGCCTTCTCGACATAATCCAGCACTGCCGCCACCAGCGTGCCGTGGCTCCAGGTCAACGGGGAGATCGACAGGCACTCCCCCGTCTGTGGATGGACCTGCTCCGGCAGCACACCGGACGGCAGCGCCCGTTCGACCGCCCACATCAGTAAAGGCAGCGCCTGTTCCAGAGATTCCATGTCGCGCGCGGCGGCGATGCGGTACTGGGCCAGCCACAGGGTGCAGACCACCCAGGGATTTCCCGCCACGGCCGAGCTCGATATCGCCCGCTGGTAATCATCCCCTTCGTAACGCGCCAGGCCACCGTGCCCCATCTTCACCCACAGCCGCTCCTCCACCGCCTGGACCGTTCGGACCACGCGCGCGTCAAGTGGGTCGTAATCCCCGAATAGCACCAGCCCGAGCAGGCTCGCATCCACGGTGGTGTCGCGGACCTGCTCACCGTCCTTGATCAGGATGCCGCGCGCATAACGGCCTTCGTGCGGACAATACAGATGCTCGTTCATGGCCTCCGCGATCTCCTGGGCGGCCTGTGCATAGACGCGTGCGCGCTCCTCTTCATGGAACAGCGCAGCCAGCCCCGCGGCCGCTTTCAGCCCCCCGATGACGGTGGCGGTGGTATAGGTGAAGATGCCGCGCCGCTCTTCCCAAAGGTCGAAGGAAGGCAGCGGCAGGCCGGTCTTGTCGTCGCGGAAGGACAGCAGAAAATCCGCCGCCTGCTCCACGAACGGCCTGTAGAACGGGCGAATGACCTCGATGTCGCGGTGGATCAGGTAATGGTTCCAGATCGCCCAGATCACCAGCGCAGTCTCGTCTTCCTGGATTGGAAACAGCATCTCCTCGCCATCCAGCCACGGCTGCCATGAGCTGCCCACCGAACCGTCCGGGTTGTACTTGTGCATAAGGAAGCCGGTCTCGTCCAGGATGCTGGCCGAATAATTGAAGCTGCGCGCCTTGACGGTGCAGAACTGCAGGAAACGCTGGCTCACGCTGCCGTAGCCGGCACGGTCAATAGCCTGCGACACTATCGCGCCGTCGCGCGGCCACATGTAGCTGTAGGTGTCCTGGTTGAACTGGCGAATGTCGGTGTCGTTGGCGGCGATCACCGCGCCGCCGTTGTCGATCTGGGTGCGCAGCACCAGCAGGCTGCGCTTGTACATCGCCACCAGCTCGGGGGGCAGCCCGGTGAAATCCCGCTCGGAAGCGGCAACCCAGTGCCGCCAATAATCGATGTTGCGCTCGATCAGCCGCTCCGGCCCGATCTGCGCCACCTGCCGGTGCAGTTCCTCGACCTCGCTATAATTCGTTCCCACCGCCATCCAGTAGTGGCAGACTTCCTCCTGTTTCGGTTCGATGGTCAGGTGCATGCCGATGACCGAATCCACCGAACCCTGCGAAATGGGATTGCCGCCCAGCTCTCCGTTCTCCGCGTCGCGCCAGGTTCCCTCCAGCCCGTGGTGACGTTTGGAGCCGGTGGAAAAATGGGTGACGCCGAGAGAGGTCGACGTGGCGCAGCTCATCAGGAAATAGCGCGGCCCCTTGTAGTGGATCAGGCTGGCGTTCTTGGGGTCGAAGAATACCGTGTCGCCGATCTCGTTCTCCAGCGCATTGATGTCGGCATGGAAGAACAGCCGCGGCGCCAGCGGCCTGGGGGACAGGTTCTGCACCCTGACCTGCCGGATCAGGATGTTCTTCTCATGATCGATGGCATCGTGAAAACGCAGGCGCAGCGGCAGGCGCGTGTGCGTGGCGCTGACGTCCGTAACCAGCGCATCCGGGACATAATCCAGATGCAGTCGCCAGTTCTGGCGGTTGAGCCAGGAAAATTCGCCGTCCAGCCACACGCCGAACCGCCATGGATAACCCAGCGCATGGTTCTCCTTGCCGACGCGAGGATAGTAAAAATCGCGCAGCTGGAAATCGAAATCGAAAGCGGCAAGCAACGTACCGTTTCCAATGGGAAGATCGCGTGGCATGGGCTTAAATCCTCGACAGAATCAGCGATGGATAGTGCTAATGAGGTCACCAAGTTACAAGTAGGTGGATTGCTTAACGGCCAATTGGCAGGCCAATTTTAGGAGCGATATGCCTTGGCTCTGTAACGGCTGACACAGTGATTTAGATGGTTCATCGCGGTCACCCTTTGTCTGCATTTGCAGTAGCGGTCGACAGCCTGTGCATACGGAACGGCCACGCGATGCGCAGGGTCTCCAGTCCATAAGGGATAGCCCTCCGGTCACCGATGATGACGTCCGGAACGCCGGTGATCTCGATCGACTCGCGGATGGTTTCCCCTTCGGCATTCCGGTGACTCACCCACCAGACGCAGGGAATGGAAGTTTCATGTATCTCGCTGCGGTCGACCGCCTCCACGATGGCCGACACCTCTCCGTGCCCCAGCAGGGTTGCCAGGATCTCGCGTTCCTCCGGCATCGCCTTCAGGCAGCGCAGGCTAATCGAGGCTTCTTCGCCGACGGCGGCGAAACGCGACGCGCATTCTTCGATGTCCGACAGGACGGCTCGTGCCAAAGCACCCGATTCCTTGTCGACAGTCAACACCGTGTTGGATTGGCTCATCCAGAAAACGGAATGCGGTTGCGTATCATTTCCTGTAAATGTGGACCCACTATTCTCGACTGGCATGTCAATCTCCTGACGTAAGCATCATCGCGGGATGCGTGGATGATCACATGCTAAGTACAGGGAATAGCCGACTCCATACGGCATAAGCAGTATTTGAATACCGCTATTTGTGTAGCTCCAATCGATGGCCTACGCGCTGCAACCTTCTTGTGAGACGACCGTCAGGCAGGGACCTGCCATCCAGGGTTGCGGTGCCGTGCGAGATGGCGCGGCGTCCAGGAACATGGAGACTTGCGCACGAAGTGGTAGCGGGCCACGTGGTAGCTGGGATCGAAGCCGTAGAAGTTGCGCCGCATCTGTTCCAGTTCCTCTTCGCGGTACTGGCTCAGCGGCTTGGCCGCCTCGTCCGCGATGCGCTTCATCCGCTTGGCGGTAAGCTGTTGGGGAAAATCCCGGGATAGAGCAAGTTCGCGTGCACGCCGCGTCACTTCGGCGCGGAATGCGGCGGGATTGGAATACAGGCTGGCATCGGCAAAGCCGCAATCCACCGCCGCCTGCGCCGTCAGCGGCAAACGGTTGCGCATGATGGCGTTCACGCCTTCCTCGCCCACTCTGGGCGGCAGCAGGTAAGTCCAGAATTCGGAACCGTAGAGGTTGCCCATGTTCTTGTAGTGCGGGTTGAGCAGCACGCCGTCGCGCAGCCAGAGCTGGTCCGCCGCGCGCGCGAGGAAGCAGCCGCCCGCACCGGCATTGCCCTGCAGCGCGGCAACGGTGAGGTGCGTCTCGCTGCGGATGACGGCCTCGGCCAGGTCGTTCATTGCATTGATGTTGGCCCAGGATTCGTCGGCGGGCGACTCAGCGGCCTCGATCAGGTTGAGGTGGATGCCGTTGCTCCAGAAGTCCGTGCCGCCCATCAGCACCACCACGCGCGTCGGCCGCGTCAGCGCCCAGCGGTAGGCTCGCAGCAGGCGGCGGCATTGTGCCGTGCCCATCGCACCGTTGTAGAACTCGAAGTGCAGGTAGCCGACGCCATCCGCCTCGCGGTAGGCGATGTCCTGCCAAGTGTCGGTCTGCGCCGCCCACCACTCGGTCAGCGGCAGTTCCGGCACCGAGACAGCCTCATCGGCGAAGGCCACAGCCGCAGGCAGCTTGATTGCGTTGTCGCTCTCGTAGCGCCGCACATGGCCGATCCAAACCGCGCCATCCACGGTGGTGCGCAGCAGCGCAGTCTCGCGCCGTCCGATGACCTCACCGGGAGCATCGCCGCGTATCGAAGATTCGGCATGACCGTCATACAGGAAGCAAGGCTCGCCGAACATCCGGTCGGCGACGCCGGGGAAACCGTCTCCCGCCGCGAGTTTGCGCAGCACCGTCGCGGTGTCGTCACTGCTCCAGTCGATGCGCCGTCCGTCCTGCTGCAGCAGCGGGCGCAACCGCCCCAGCGCGGACTCGGTGAGCGGCACCGGCATGAAATGGCCGGAAGCAAAGCGCTCGACGGCATCCAGCACCGCGCGGCAGGCCGCTGTCGTGACTTCATTTCGGTAAAGGCTGGCCTTGCTGGCGCTGCGCATCGAAAAAGTTTCGCTGGCCCACACAGGCCCCGCATCCATTTCGGCGTCTGCCTGCAGCACCGTGACACCCCACTCCGATTCGCCTTCCTGTATCGCCCAGTCCAGCGCGGAAGGCCCTCGGTCGCCGACGATGCCCGGATGCACCACCAGGCAGACATGCTTGCTCCAGATGGACTCGGGAATCTCGCGGCGCAGGTAAGGCGAAACGATGAGCTCAGGGCGGAACAGCAGCACCGCCTCTTCTGCCACCTCATCCGCGATATCGAACTCGACTGACAAGTCGTGCCCACGCGCCGCCAGCTCGGCATAAATCCGCTGCGTGAGGCTGTTGAAACTGTGGGCGAGGAGCAGGATGCGCATGGTCAGCAGATTCTTGGTAACTGTTCGCCGGAGAGCCAGTCGACGATGCGCCTCCCGCCGAATCCGGTGGTCATCTGCACGAAGTGATGCGCATCCTCCTGCACCGTGCCGACGATGGCGGCCTGTGCGCCCAGCGGATGCTCGCGCATCGCGGCCAGCGCCCGCTCCGCGTCTGCCGCCGCAACGATGGCCACCAGCTTGCCCTCGTTGGCCACATACAACGGGTCGAGGCCGAGGAATTCGCAGGCACTCGCCACTTCGGGATTGATGGGAATGGCCCGCTCATCCAGCATCATGCCGACGCCGGACTGCGCGGCGATCTCGTTGAGCGTGGTCGCGAGTCCGCCGCGCGTGGGGTCGCGCAGCACATGGATGTCCGCCCCGCTGTCCAGCAGCGCTGCGACCAATCCGTGCAGCGCCGCGGTGTCGGAGACGATGGCTGAAGAGAACCCCAGGCTCTCGCGCTGGGCCATGATGGCCATGCCGTGATCCCCCAGCGTGCCGGAAACGAGAATTCGGTCGCCCGCACGCGCGCGGTCGCCGGAAAGATGTACACCGTCGGGCACCACGCCCACACCGGTTGTAGTGATGAACACGCCATCGCCCTTGCCCTGCTCCACCACCTTGGTGTCACCGGTGACGATATGCACGCCGGCGTTCTTCGCTGACAGTGCCATGGACATCACGATGCGCTCAAGGTCCGCCAGCGGGAAACCCTCCTCGAGGATGAAACTCGCAGAGAGATAAAGCGGTCTCGCGCCCATCACCGCGACGTCGTTGATGGTGCCGTGCACCGAGAGGCAGCCGATGTCGCCCCCGGGGAAGAACAGCGGCGACACCACGTGCGAATCGGTCGCCATCACCAGCCTGCCGGAAGCCTGCGGCAGCAGCGCGCCGTCATTGCCCTGGCGCAGGTAGTCGTTGTCGAACGCGTCGGTGAACAGCTCCTCGATGAGCTGCGCCATCGCGCGTCCGCCGCTACCGTGGCTCATGTCCACGCGCCCGTTCTTGATGTCCAGCGCGCGAACATAGCCTTTGCGCACTTTGCCGCCATTCAATGCGTCATTCATAGGCTCACCACTTCGATATCCTTGAATCGGCCATAGGTGTAGTGTGCGGCACACGCGCCTTCGGAACTCACCATGCAGGAGCCAACCGGGTTTTCCGGTGTGCACACTGTGCCGAACAGTTTGCAGTCCCATGGACGCCTCACGCCGCGCAGGACGGCGCCGCACTCGCAGCCCTTGTTGTCCGCCACCGCGCGGTAGGTCAGCGGGAAACGCAGCTCCGCATCGAAGTCGGCAAACTCGCGGCGTATCTTCAGCGCCGAATACGGCACCAGCCCCAGTCCGCGCCATTCGAACTCCCTGCGCAGCTCGAACACCTCGGCCACCAGGTTCTGCGCCTTGAGGTTGCCGTCGCGCGTGACCGCGCGGGTGAATTCGTTCTCCACTTCGGCGCGGTTCTCATTCACTTGCCGTACCAGCATCAGGATCGCCTGCATCACGTCCAGCGGCTCGAAGCCAGCGATCACCACCGGCTTGCGGTATTCCTCGGCGAAGAACTCGTAGGGACGGCTGCCGATCACGGTGGAGACATGGGCCGGGCCGATGAAGCCGTCCAGCGGCACGGTGCCGTACTGGCGCACCTCGGGCGATTCGAGGATGCTGGAGATAGCTGATGGCGTGAGCACATGACAGCACAGTACCGAAAAATTCTTCAGGCCTAACGCCTTGGCCTGTTTGATGACCACGGCCGTGGGCGGCGTCGTGGTCTCGAAACCGATGGCGAAGAACACCACCTGTTTTTCCGGATGCTGCTGCGCGAGAGCCAGCGCATCGATGGCGGAATAGACCATGCGGATGTCACCGCCGCGCGCCTTCGCCTTCTGCAGCGACAGGTTGTCGGAGGCCGGGACTCGCACCGTATCGGCATAGGTGCACAGCGTCGCGCCATGCTCGAGCGCCAGCTCGATAGCCATGTCCACGCGACCTATGGGTAGCACGCACACCGGGCAGCCGGGGCCGTGGATCATGCGCACATTGGGTGGAAGCAGGTCGGTGACGCCGTAACGCGAAATGGCGTGGGTGTGGCCGCCGCAGAATTCCATGAAACTGTAGCTGCGCTCGCATACCTCGCGCGCGATGGATGCGGCCAGGTTCTTCGCCAGCGCGCCGTCGCGAAACTCGTCGACGTATTTCATGCGGCGGCCGGATCCGGCTCGTCCATCTCGGCGAACAGCGCCAGCGTCCTCTCCGCCTCTTCGGGGTCTAGCCTGTTCAGCGCGAACCCGACGTGCACGATCACATAGTCGCCCTCACTCACGTCCTCCAGCAGCGCCAGCGAAACCTCCTTCTGCACGCCGCCCATGTCCACCACGGCCCGTTCGCCGTCGAATATCTGTACCACCCTGGCCGGAATCGCAAGACACATCGCTCAGTCCTTCAAAAAATTCAGTCCGATCCACGCCTGCCCCAGCGCAAGCCCGCCATCGTTGGGCGGCGCCTGCTCCGCCCTCAACACCGTTATCCCTTCCTCGCGCAAAGCCTCTTCCAGAGAGGAACTCAGCTCCGCGTTGAGGAAACAGCCGCCGCCCAGCGCGACTTTGCGCAAGCCTTGCTGCCGCGCTGCCTGCACTACCCAGGCAGCCAGCCCCTCCGCCAGTGTGGCATGGAACAGCGCCGCGCCTGCGTCGGCGTCGCGCATGTCGGCAAGATGGTCGAGCAAAGGCAGGAAGCTCAGCGTCCCATCGTCCAGCACAAAACCGTGCTGTAGCGGCCCAGTCCTGCCGTGATGTGCGGCCAGGCCCTCGAGCAGCATCGCGGCCTGCCCCTCGAAGCCGTTTCTGTTCTTCACGCGCAGAAGCGCCGCAGCCGCATCGAACAGCCTGCCGCAGCTCGAGGTGTATGGCACGTTCGCGCCGTGCTCGAGCATCGCGGCCACGGTTTGTGCCGCCGGTTCCGCAAAGCGTTGCGTGATTTCCTCGCCGCGTCCCAGCGCGTGCAATGCGGCGGCAGCCATGCGCCAAGGCTCGCGCGCCGCGGCATCGCCGCCGGGCAGTGCCAGGGGATCGAGGCTGCCCAACCGCTGTTTCCTCGCACCATCGACCCGCAGCAGTTCGCCCCCCCACGCCGAGCCGTCCGTCCCCAGCCCCACGCCGTCCAGCGCCAGTCCCAGCAGCGGTCCGCTTACCCCGTGCTCGGCGGCGACTGCGCCGATGTGGGCATGATGGTGCTGCACCGCGAGCGCGGGGATGCCACGCTCGGCGGCGAATCTCGCGGCGAAACGGGAACTGAAAAAATCGGGATGCAGATCGTGGACGACCAGCTCGGGGCGGATCTCGAGGACATCCAGCAGGTGCCAGACCGCCTGCTCCAGCGCCTCGCAGGTCGCGGCATTGTCGAGTTCGCCGATGTGCTGTGACAGGAATGCTTCGCTGCCGCGCGTCACGCACACGGCGTTCTTGTAGAAGCCCCCGACGGCGAGTACGGGCGGGCCGGAAAGCGGCAATGCGATCGGCGAAGGCGTATAGCCGCGGCTGCGGCGGACGAAGCCTGGCGCCTTGCCGGACACGCGCATCACGCAGTCATCGGCGCGCACGAGGATGTCGCGGTCGTGAATCAGGAATCCGTCGGCGATGCCATTCAACCGCTGCACGGCCTCGTCGTTGCGGTACACCAGCGGCTCGCCGCCGGGGTTCGCGGATGTGCACACCATCAGGAAAGGCAGCGATTCGGACAGCCATGACCGCCCTGCCGGACTCCCCGCCGCCTCATGGAACAACAGGTAATGCAGCGGCGTGTAGGGCAGCATCGCCCCGAAGCCCGGCATGCCGTCGGCGATACCCTGCAATTCACCTGTGCGCTCGAGGATGACTACGGGCCGCGCCGGACTTTCGAGCAGGGCGAGTTCTGCCTCGGTGTATTTCGCATAACCCTCGAGCGAGGCTGCGTTCAGCGCCATCACCGCAAACGGCTTTTCCTCGCGCGCCTTGCGCTCGCGCAAGCGCGCGACCGCCACTGGATTGTTCGCATCGCACATCAGATGGAAACCTCCCAGTCCCTTCACCGCGAGTATCTTGCCGTCCTTCAGTTGGGCGACGGCGCTCGCGATGGCGTTTTCCGTCCGCACGGCAGAACCGTCCGCGTTGAGCAACGCAAGCTGCGGCCCGCACACCGGACAAGCAGTGGCCTCGGCGTGGAAGCGGCGATTGTCGGGTGCGTGGTATTCGGTTTGGCATGCCGGGCACAACGGAAACTTCGCCATTGCAGTGTGTGCACGGTCGTAGGGCACCCTCGCGGCGAGGGTGTAGCGCGGCCCGCAATGCGTGCAATTGATGAAGGGATAACGGTAGCGGCGGTCGCCTGGTGTGAACAGTTCTGCGAGGCAATCGGGGCAGATCGAGGTGTCCGGTGCGATGCGGGTCAATGTCTCGCCGCCGCGGCTTTCCAGGATGGCGAAGCCGCGTTCCGGCTCGACCTCGGCGATCTCCACCGACACCCCGGCGATGCGCGCGAGCGGCGGTGGCTCATGGCGCAGCTTGCGCAGCAGCGAATCCACTTGTTTGCCGTGCCCCTGCACTTCGAGCTCCACGCCCGCGCCGCAGTTGCGCACCCAGCCGGACAGTCCGAGTTCCTGCGCGAGCCGGAAGACGAAGGGACGGAAGCCGACACCCTGCACCTGGCCGCGCACCTGCACGCGGCAGCGCATCAACGATTCGGCGGCAAGCGTCGCATCCATCGCCAGCCTTTCAGTCGCGCACCTCGAGCTCGCCGATGCGCGACTCGCCGGCCTCCGCGCCAGGAAAGGCGGCAATGTCCATCTGCATCTCGAGCCAGTCCAGCCATTCGTCCATGCCCTCGCCGGTGCGTGCAGAAAGGACGATGGCGCGGATGCCGGGATTGACCCGGCGCGCATATTCGATGGCGAGAGAGACGTCGAAATCGAGGTGGGGCAGCAGATCGGACTTGTTGAGCAGCATCAGATCCGCAGCGGCGAACATGTCGGGATACTTCAGCGGCTTGTCCTCGCCCTCTGTCACCGACAGGATCGCGACCTTGTGCGCCTCGCCGAGATCGAAGGAAGCCGGGCACACCAGGTTGCCCACGTTCTCGATCAGCAGCAGACTGTTGTCCCTGGGCCGCAGCTGCTCCAGCGCATGGCCCACCATGTGCGCATCCAGATGGCAGCCGCGCCCGGTGTTGATCTGCAGCGCGGGAACGCCTGTGGCGCGGATGCGGTCGGCATCCAGCGAAGTCTGCTGGTCGCCCTCGATCACGCAGACCGGATAGCGCTCTTGCAAGGCCCCGACGGTGCGCACCAGCAACGTGGTCTTTCCGGAACCCGGACTCGAAACCAGATTGAGTGCAAAAATGCCATGCGCGCGGAAATAGTTGCGATTCGCCGCGGCATAGGCATCGTTCTTGGCGAGAATGTCCTGCTCGACCTTGACCATGCGTGCCTGGCTCATGCCGGGCGCATGCGCATGGGCAGGCCCCAGGCCATAGTGAATATCGTGGCGGTGATGATGAGCACCACCGCTATGTGAATGCGCCGTGCCGTCGGCATGGACGTGGAAACGCATGTGATTCCCCGTACCTTCGATTTTCGCTTCCTCACCGCTGCAGCCGCATACCGTACACATGATTTCCCCTATTCGATTTCCAATTCCTTGACGCGCATCGCCACGCCTTCGTCCATCCGCAAGCGAAAACCGCCGCATTCCGGACAGGGATCGCTGCGCGCCGCAAGCGGCACCAGCTGCCCGCAATCGAAGCACCATGCCTGCCCGTCCTGTTCAAGGATATCCAGCGCAGCGCCTTCGGCCAAGGTGCCGCTGGCTACCTCGTCGAAGCAGAAGCGTATCGCCTCGGGCTCGACGCCGGACAGCTTGCCGATCTCCAGCCGCACGGTCTTGACCCGCTGATATCCATCTCTGCGCGCGCGGTAATCAACCAAGTCCACTACACTCTCAGCCAGCGACATTTCATGCATGTGACATTTCCTCTTCATAAAGTGAAGGATCAGGCCGCGAACCAGAGATAGCCTCCGGCCATCGCCACAGCTGCGCCCACAAAGCGCAGCAGCTGTGCCCGCGCCAGCATGCCGAAGGTGAAACCGGACAGGTGCAGCAAGGCGCTCGCCGCCATGAAGCCCAGCGCATATGCAAGCGCGGAAGTGCACGGCGACATCTCGGCACCGTGCGCGTAGCCGTGGAAGAGCGCAAACATCCCGACGATGGCAGCACTCAACGCCAGCGGCAAACGGACTGCAGCGGCGATCAGCAAGCCCAGCGCCAGCAGCGACATGATGATCCCTGTCTCGACGAAAGGAACTGCGATCTCCGCCATGCCCAGCAACCCTCCCAGCGCCATGACAGCCACGAAAGAGAGCGGCACCAGCCAGGCCGCGCGCCCGCCCATCTGCGCAGCCCACAGGCCGACTGCGACCATGGCGCACAAGTGATCCAGGCCGCTGAAGGGATGCACCAGCCCATGTGCTAATCCACCCGACCCGCCCGGATGCGCGTAGGCCAGCGACGGCAACGCGCCGAGCAGCAGCGTCAAACAGGCCGCGCGGACAATCGGGTTGTTACGCGATGAGATTTTCATGGCTGTTCCTTGTAAGGATTGCGTGGCGCGACGCCCAAAAATACCGCGAATCATTCGCGCACGGCAATCGATTTTTCGGGGGAGACTGTATCCGTCCGCCAGTAGTTGTTGAATACGCACAAACCCGTATTCATTTTCGGGGGGCCGAGTATTTGCAGCTCTTCTCGCAATGAGCTTCGATCTTAACTTTGCCGCATCAATATTTGCTATCGTGTGACTCTCATCCACGAGCAACCACGAGGTCAGCAGATGAAGATCGGCATCCCCAAGGAGATCAAGACCAACGAGAACCGCGTTGCGGTCGTCCCTTCCGGCGTCGAGGCGCTGATCGCCGCCGGACACGAAGTGCTGGTGGAACAGGGCGCCGGGCTGGGAAGCGGATTTAACGACGAGCAATACGCCGCGGCAGGGGCGCGCATCGCGCCAGAAGCCGGTGCGGTATGGGCCGAGGCCGAGCTCATCGTCAAGGTGAAGGAACCGATCGAACCGGAGTGGAAGCGCATCAGGCCGGGACAGGTGCTGTTCACCTACTTCCACTTCGCCGCCGACAGAAAACTGACCGAAGCGCACCTCGCCTCCGGCGCGACCTGCATCGCCTACGAGACGGTCGAGCTGCCCTCGCGCGAACTGCCCCTGCTCACGCCGATGTCGGAAGTGGCGGGACGCATGGCGGTGCAACAAGGCGCCAAGTACCTCGAGAATATCTACGGCGGGCGCGGCATCCTGCTCGGCGGCGTGCCCGGCGTGGCGCCTGCGAGAGTATCCATCCTCGGCGGCGGCACGGTGGGACACAACGCCGCGAAGATGGCGGCAGGGCTGGGCGCGCACGTCACCATCCTCGACACCTCGCTGGAACGGCTGCGCTACCTCAGCGACGTGATGCCGCCCAATGTGCAACTGCTGTTCTCGAACCGGCACGCAGTGCAGGAACAACTCGCCGAGGCCGACCTCGTCGTCGGCGGCGTGCTGATTCCAGGCGCGCTCACGCCCAAGCTCATCCGACGCGAAGACCTCAAGAGCATGCATCCCGGCGCGGTGATCGTGGACGTTGCCGTCGACCAGGGCGGCTGCGCCGAGACCACGCACCCCACCACCCACGAAAATCCTACCTACATCGTGGACGGCATCATCCACTACGCCGTCGCCAACATGCCCGGCGGCGTGCCGCGCACCTCCACCCTCGCCCTCACCAACGCCACGCTGCCCTACGTGCTGCAACTGGCGAACAAGGGATGGAAGCAGGCATTGCGCGATAACGGCGCGCTGCAAAAGGGACTGAACATCGTGGACGGCAAGATCACCCACCAGGCCGTGGCCGCGGCCTTCGGGACGTTCATGCATGATGCGGGGGCGTTTCTGTAAGGTACTCTTCGTCGGCTGTCGCCCCAAAGCCGTCATTCGCGGCCTGCTCCATTCAGGCGTACGATGCGATTGACATCCCAGTCTGCCCCAAAAAGGTGAGCATGATGGATCGCCTCGACGCCACGTTCTGGAATCTGCCGACAGAATCCCTTCAATCGCGCTTGGAGGCGACACAGGCCGGTCTGAGCCAAGATGAAGCGCTCCTACGGCATGCACGGTTCGGCCCAAACACGCTGCGTGACCATGCCGAACGGCCGATCCTCATCCAGTACCTGAGTCACTTCAAGAATCCGCTGGTGATCGTCCTTCTGGCCGCCAGCGCTGTATCCGCGCTGACCGATGAAATAACCAGCTTCGTGATCATCTGGGTCATCGTGCTGATGAGCGTAACGCTGGATTTCGTTCAGGAATACCGTGCCGGTCGCGCGGCAGACCAGTTGAAGAAGGCGGTGGCGGTACGCACCACGGTGCTGCGCGATGCCCAGCCACAGGAGATTCAGATAGAAGGCCTGGTACCGGGAGATGTGGTACTGCTGACTGCAGGCGATCTGATCCCGGCCGACTGCCGCTTGCTCGATGCGAAAGACTTCTTCATCAACCAGGCATTGCTGACCGGGGAATCCTATCCGGTAGAAAAATTCG
Organism: Ferrigenium kumadai; assembly: GCF_018324385.1. Taxonomy (NCBI): domain Bacteria; kingdom Pseudomonadati; phylum Pseudomonadota; class Betaproteobacteria; order Nitrosomonadales; family Gallionellaceae; genus Ferrigenium; species Ferrigenium kumadai. The sequence continues at coordinate 1,785,321 of NZ_AP019536.1, forward strand.
CCCGTGAATTGTCCGAGCCGGCGGCAGACCTCAGCCAAGCCGTGAATTCCGTGTTCATGGGCACTTCGGTCATCAGCGGGATGGCCAAAGCCCTCGTATGCCGCACCGGCGCCGACACCGCCGTGGGCGATATCGCGGATTCGTTGCAGGTCAAGCCGCCGCCCACCGCATTCGAGCTGGGCACACAGAGCTTTGGCATGCTGATCATGCGCCTGACTTTCCTGCTGGTGTTGTTCGTGTTCCTGAACAACGCGTTCTTTCACCGCCCCTTTCTCGAATCATTCCTGTTCGCGATCGCACTGGCCGTCGGGCTGACACCGGAACTGTTGCCGATGGTGGTCACGGTGACGCTGTCGCGGGGCGCCTTGCGCATGGCAAAAAAGCAGGTGATCGTGAAACAGCTCGCCTCGATTCACAATCTGGGCAGCATGGACGTGATATGCACCGACAAGACCGGTACGCTCACCGAAGGACGCATCCGGCTGGAACGGCACCTAGACGCTCAAGGGAAAGAGAGTGAACAGGTGTTGCAACTGGCCTACCTCAACAGTTATTTCGAAACCGGGCTGAAAAGCCCGCTCGATGACGCGATCCTCGAGCACAAGGAGATCGATGCCAGCGGCTGGCGCAAGATCGACGAGGTCCCATTCGACTTCGAACGTCGGCGCGTTTCGGTACTGGTCGAGCAGGAGAAACCCGGACAGGACAAGAAACGGCTACTCGTGGTCAAAGGCTCGCCCGAGGATATCCTCAGGCTATCCACACAATATGCGGTCGGGGAATCGCAGGGCTTTAAACCGCTGGATGACCAGGCATTGGCATCCCTCCATGCCTTGCACGACAGCCTCGGCCGTGAAGGATTCAAGGTGCTCGGTATCGCGTGGCGACCGGTGGCTCAGGACCATCCGCATGCCATCGTGGATGACGAGACCGAATTGATCTTCGCCGGCTTCGCTGCATTCCTGGACTCGCCCAAAGAGAGCGCGGCACATGCACTCAAGGCGCTCGCTGCGGACGGGGTGAGCGTCAAGATCGTCACCGGCGACAGCGAGCTGGTCACCCGCTATGTGTGCGCACAACTGAACATGCCGGTCACCGGCGTGCTGACCGGGAGCGAAATACAGCAGATGGATGATCCGACTCTTGCTGTTCGGGTGAGGGAGGCCAACCTGTTCTGTCGTGTCACCCCGATGCAGAAGAACCGCTTGATCCTGTCGCTGAAAGCGCAGGGGCGCACAGTCGGATACCTCGGTGACGGCATCAACGATGCCCCTTCGCTGCGTACTGCGGATGTCGGCATTTCGGTCGACAGCGCGGTGGATGTCGCAAAGGCGGCGGCCGACATGATCATGCTGCGGCACGACCTGAACGTGCTGCACTCGGGCGTGCGGGAGGGGCGGCGCACCTTCGCCAACATCATGAAATACATCATGATGGGGACGAGTTCGAATTTCGGGAACATGTTCAGCATGGCCGCCGCGACGCTATTCCTGCCGTTCCTGCCCATGCTGCCGTCGCAGATATTGCTCAACAACCTGCTCTACGATATCTCGGAACTTCCGATTCCCATGGATAACGTAGACAACGCCTATCTGTCGCAACCCAGGCAATGGGACACGACCTTCATACGCAACTTCATGTGGGTCGTCGGGCCGGTCAGCTCGATATTCGATTTCCTGACGTTCTACATCCTGCTGAAGGTTTTCGGGGCCGGTGAAGAGCTGTTCCACACCGGCTGGTTCATCGAATCCTTCGCCACCCAGGTCATGGTGATCTTTGTCATCCGTACCCGGGGAAACCCTTTCAAGAGTCGACCGAACCTTGCGCTGACCGTCACTTCCTTGGCGGTCGTATTGATAGCAATGGCGCTGCCGTTCACACCATTCGCGGCGCACCTGGGCTTCGTTGCGCCTCCGCCACTGTTCTTCCTGATCCTGCTGGCCATGGTGCTCTGTTATCTCGTAACGGTGGAGTTTGTGAAGCAATACTTTTACCGGCATTTCACAGTGCGTTAAAACCGTCACAGCCGGCCTTCCACCTCGGACATCCGCAAGTTGGAGCGCGTGTCAGGACGTCGTCGCGCCGGTTTATTTAACGCGACGGCTCACATCCTCTTTCAGCAACCAGGAATAATCCCGTAGCGGTCTCATTCCATCAAGCGACAGCTTCGCGGCAATGTCGCCGATGCGCAGGCCATAGCCGGCCAGCACCAGATCGGGCGCGAGCTCAGAGAGCGGGATGGCGAGGAAGGGACGTTCGAAAATATCCGGATCGGGCAACCTGAGGTCTCCATCATCCATCGCCAGCTCGCCATACACGATGAGGTCGAGGTCTATGGTGCGCGGTGCGTATTTGTCCTGCGTCCGGATGCGCCACAGTTCATTTTCGATGGGCCGCAGCATGGCATGCTTCACCTGCACGGGACTCAACTCCGTTTCGATCTCCGCCACGCAGTTGAAATAGGGCGGCTGCTCCAGGCGCTCGAGTGCGTCGGTGCAATAGACCGTGGAGACGCCGATGAGCCGAGTCTGCCGGGCGAGGCTATGGATCGCGGCCCGCACGTTCTTCGCGGGTTCGATGTTGGAGCCGATGCCGATGAAAGCGCGGGCCAAGGCCTGCTCACCGCTTGCGGGTGATTTCCACCGCCACGCTCCTCGCGAAACGAAGCGCGTTCGGCTTCTCCACACACACATCGACCTGCCGCACCGCCTGATGCTCAAGGCACAGTTCCGCGATGGCCTCGGCCAGCGCCTCCACCAGGAAATATTGCGATCTTTCCGCCATGGCCAGTACGCGTTTCTTGAGCGCGCGGTAATCGACAGTGTCCCTCATGTTGTCGCTCTTGCCGGCCTGGTGGATGTCGGCATGAAGGACGAGGTTGATCACCACATCCTGCTTTTCGCGGCGCTCATCCTCGTTGATGCCAAGAATGCAGCGCACGAGCAGGTCACTAATCCTGATACGGTCCATATGTTCTCCCTGTGTTCTTCCTGCGATACCGTTAACTAGCGGATGAGGCCGCGCAACTTCTCTGGCGACACCGTTTCGTCCTTGCGGATCAGTTCGCGCGCCGTCTCGACCTTGTCCCACACGTTGCACATCATCACACCCCTGACCTTGCCATCGCGAAGATAGTAGATGACGCCGGTCTCGTTCTCCTTCTGCCAGTCGGCGAAGGTCTCCAGCCGCGAATCGACCTCGCCGGTCGCCTCATAGCCGAATTCGAACAGGTCCGAGAAGAAATACGGCAGATGGGTGTAGGGCTCATGTGCGCCAGCCATGTTGCGCCCAGCCCACCTGCCCTGAATGAGGGCATGGTCCCAATGCTCGATGCGCATAGCTTGCCCCAACACCCGGTATGGAAAGAAGGCATTGTCCCCGGCGGCATAGATATCCGGACTGGAAGTCTCGAGGTACTCGTTCACCACGATGCCGTTGCCCACCTCCAGCCCGCCGCTCCTGGCGAGCTCCAGATCAGGGACGACGCCCACGCCGACGATGACGATGTCCGACGCGATCGTCTCGCCCTTCCATGTGCGGGTGACGAACTGGTTGCCGTTGTTGCCGAACGACACGGGCTTATCCGACGCCAGTATCCTCACGCCCTTCTCCTGATAGCGCTGCTGCACGGCCCGCCCGAGATAGTCAGGCAGCACCCGGTCGCACAGAAGTTCACCCGGAAAGATCATGGTGACGTCGAGCTTGTTGATGTTGAGCGCGGCGGCCAGCTCGGAACCGATGAATCCTCCGCCGACCACCACCGCGGACTTTCCCTCCGCGGCTTTGCCCCTGGTGTGCAGGTAATCGTCCAGGTCGCGGAAGTAACAGATGCCATCGAGATCGCCGCCGGGAATATCCAAGTGCCGCGGCTTGCAGCCCGTTGCCAGCAGCAGCTTGCCGTAGCCGTAGGTCGCGCCGCCTGCGAGGGTGATCCTCTTTGCGGCGGGATCGAGCCGCGACGCTGCAGCACCCAGCGCCAGGGCCACACCATGCGTATCGTAAAAAGCGCGGTCATGGAGAAAGATATCCTCCACGTTCTTCTTGCCGAACCACAGTTTCTTGGACAACGGCGGCCGGTCGTAGGGCAAGTGGACCTCCTCGCCGATCAGCAGGATGCTTCCTGCCGCATCGCGCTCGCGTATGCCCTCCACTGCCGAAGCACCCGCCAGCCCGCCGCCCACAATCACGTAATCGTAATCAGATTTCATGTCGCCTCTTCACCTCGAAGAAAATTGCAGTCATGCGCAGCAAGCAAGTCGATCACTGCGCTCCATGTACCGAAAGATCGACGTTATCCATGTCTTATGCAGCGCCCATATCAATTCAACATTGAGCCGCACCTGAACAAGCCATCCGGACTCGCTGTTACGCTCTGCGGTGGGTCAGCCAGAAATGCAAAGGCGGGGCATACCGAAGTGCCATTCAGTTGCATGAATGCGGGGACAACTTAGCAAACTCCCGGACGGTTACCTATGGGGTAAACACCTACCGATGAAGGTGAGCCGAGTGCTATGAGCGGATGAATGAAACAGCGGCTCACGCCATGAAATAGGAACGGTCCGCTATTGGCACTCACATGCCATGCGGCGTCCTTGTTCCCCCATGCAAGGTCACGCGGAGTATCTCCGCGGGACGCCAAAGGCGCATGGGGGGGCCCCAGGTTCCCATTCCGCGGGAAACGATGGCCGTCATCCCCTCAAACTCATAGCGCCCTTCCAGCAGCGGGAATCGTTGCTCGACCAGATAGCCGAAGGGCCATACTTGCCCGCCGTGAGTATGACCGCTCAGTAGCAGGTTCACGCCCTTGCCGGCGACAACGTCCTCCGGCAAGGGCGCATGGGACAGAAGGACCGTGACACCCGTTGGCCGTCCCGCGAGCGCCTTCGCAAGGGAATCAGCGGCATTGTTGTTGGTGAGATCATCCACGCCCGCCAGAACGAGGCCCGGACGCAGTTCGACCCAGGTATCGCGCAGCACGTGGATACCGGCTGCTTCGAACCAGGCCGTGTTGCTCCGGTTGCCGTGAAACTCATGGTTGCCGAGAACGGCCCAGATACCCATCGGGGCAGACAAGCGCCGCAGAACCGCAAGCAATTCCTTTCCGGGGGCACCGTGCCCTTCGAACACATCGCCGAGCAGCACGACGATGTCGGGCCGCTCTTCCCGGACCTGCGCGATACGAGCCGCGAGCCATCCTTCGCCGAGCACGGGTCCAAGATGCAGATCGGACAAGGCAACGATCACCGTGCCATCGAGTTCTCCGGGCAGCCCATCGAGGTAAACGTCATAGGACTGCACCACCGGCGGCCGCAGCCCCTGAATGAGCGCCACCGCAGAGAGCGCACCTCCGACGACAAGCGCTGCGCCGCGCAAGGTCGGAGCGAATCGAGCCAGAAAGATGCCGAAGCCGGTGGCGGCCTCCACCGCGAGCAGGGACACGGACATCAGGAACAATACGGCCATCCAGGTCATGCCCAGCAATTCCAGCATCGCCGCCAGGCTCCCGGAATCCTCGTGAGCAGAAACGCGGCCCAGCATAAAGAGCACCCACAGGACGAACCCAAGTCCGGCCAGACCTTTGCGCGAAATGCGGCGCCTGACAAACGGCACCGAAGCGGCACGCCAGAATACATAGCCTTGCATGAGTGTGACAGCGAAGATGAGAATGACGCCGAACACGTCTGCCTCCTATACCGCGCTTTTTTCTGTTGATCCGGCAGGCAGAAAGTGTCGATCTGCATCCAACTGCCTCTGCTATGGAACCGGGGCCGGCTCAGTTCTGAGGAACGGTCACCCGGAAAGTCTGGGGGCGCGTGTCAGGGTTGCCCCACATAGAGGGCGATCTTGCCTACCGCGTGCCCCGACTGACTGAGCGCGTGCGCCTTGGCGATATCCTTGAGGGCGAATTCCGCGCCGACGATGGGACGGAGCTTGCCGCTCTCGACCAGCGCTGCAAGTTGCGACAGGATCGCAGCGCTCGGCTGGATGAACAGGAAGGCGCTGCGCACACCGAGCGCTTTTGCCCTCTCCTCGGGAGGGGGGCTGATGATCGAGACGAGGATGCCGCCGGGTTTGAGCACCGACAATGAGGCTTCCTGCACCTGACCGCCCATGGTGTCGAGCACGACATCCATCTCGCGCGCCACTTCCTCGAACTTCAGCACCCGGTAATCGATCACCTCATCGGCACCAATGGACCTCACCAAGGCCCGGTTCTTCTCGGAAGTGGTGGCGATGACATAAGCCCCGCGCGACTTGGCCAGCTGCACCGCGATGGAGCCCACGCCGCCGGAAGCGGCGTGGATCAGCACACGCTGACCTGCCGTAACCTTGGCCGTGGTGACGATGGCCTCCCACGCGGCGATGCCCGCCAGCGGAAGCGTCGCAGCCTCGACATGGGAGATCGTCCCGGGCTTGAGCGCGAGCTCGTCCTCCCGTATCGCCACGTATTCGGCATAGGTGCCGTTGCGCCTGATGTCGGGCCGGGAAAACACGGCGTCGCCCACCTTGAAGCGCGTCACCTTACTGCCCACCGCATCCACCACGCCTGAAACATCCCAGCCCAGGGTGAGCGGGAACTGATAGGAGATCATCTGCTGCAGGTAGCCCTCCCGGATCTTCCAGTCGACCGGGTTCACCGAGGCGGCCACCACCTGGACCAGCACGTCGTTGGGCGCGACGTCGGGCAGGGGCGCGTCTTCATACTTCAGCACATCCGCATTGCCGTAGGCATGAATCCTGACTGCTTTCATGAAAGCCTCCTGTCAAAAAGGTCACCTGTAATAGGCCTTGGAAATGTATTGGGTAAGCATCCGCTCGGTGTTGAAGAACGACGCGTTGAGGGCGATCGAGTGGCGCATCACATCAGAGTAGCGATCCGGCTCGTTGTTGAACATGGGAAGGATGACCATCTCCAGCTTGTTATACAGCGCCTGTGCATCCTCTTCCCTGGTTTCGCCGCTTCCCAGGACGGCATTCTTGTCCGCGCCTATCGACCAGCCGGTCACGCCCTCGATGCAGCCCTCCGCCCACCAGCCGTCCAGGATGCTGAACGAGGGCACGCCGTTGACGGCGGCCTTCATGCCGCTGGTGCCGGACGCTTCGAGCGGCGGCTGCGGAGTGTTGAGCCAAAGGTCCACGCCAGCGGTGATCAGTTTTGCCATCTCGATGCCGTAATCCTCGAGATAGACCAGCTTGATCTTCCCCTTGAGTATCTCCTTGATCTCATGGATGCGGCGTATCAGTTCCTTGCCGGGCATATCCTGCGGATGGGCCTTGCCCGCATAGACAAGTTGCAACGCGCCTCCCTTGCCTGCGATCTCGACCAGCCTGTCGATGTCCTGGAACAGCAGATCGGCGCGCTTGTATTCGGCCGCGCGCCTTGCGAAGCCGATGGTGAATACGTCGGGTGCCAGGCTGACGCCGGTAAGCTCCTTCACCTTGCCGATGAGTATGTCCTTCGCCTGACGGTGAACCGCCCAGATGTCCCGTTTGGAGATGTTGAGCGCATAGCGCAAGCTCTGATTGTCCTCGCGCCAGCCCGGAATGCGCTCGTCGAACAGCCGTGCGATCGGCGGCGCGGCCCAGGTCGCGGTATGCACGCCGTTGGTGATGGAATGGATGTCGTACTTGGAAAATAGCTGCTGCGTCACTTCGCCATGACGTTTCGCCACTCCGTTAACGTAGTAGCTGTTCTCGAGCGCGAGATAGGTCATGTTCAACACGTTTTTGGGGCAGAATTCATGCTCGAGTTCGGCGAACGCCTCTCCATACCCGGTGACGACCTGGCGAACCTGCTCCACGGAGAACTTGTCGTGTCCGGCAGGCACCGGAGTGTGGGTGGTGAAGATGCACTTGGGTTTGACCAGCTGCAGATGTTCCATCGTAACGGTATGACTGACCGGCTCGTAGGCAAGGTCCCATGCCTGTCTGGCAAACTCGTGGGCAAGCTCAAGGATCAACAGGGCGGCATGCCCTTCGTTCATGTGATAGCGCTTGATGTCGTTGTACCCCAAGGCGCTGAGCATCCTGACGCCGCCGACTCCCAGCACGGCCTCCTGGCAAATGCGGTAACGCACATCGCCACCGTAGAGGTGGTCCGTGATGGCCCGGTCCTGTTCGGCATTCTGCTCGAGGTCGGTATCCAGAAATATGACCGGCACGCTATAACCGCTCACGCCCTTGACCTCGTACTTCCAGGCGCGCAACTGGAGCCGCCGCCCCTCGATCTCCATCGTGCAGCGCGGTTCCATTTCCTCGAGCTGATCCGCTATCGGCCAGATGGCATCTTCTTCGGTTTGCCAGCCGGACGCATCGAGTCTCTGGCGGAAATAGCCCTTGCGGTGGAGCAGCGTCACCACGACCATGCGGATGCCGAGGTCGGCGGCGGAGCGCACGGTGTCTCCGGCGAGGATACCGAGGCCACCGGAATAAGTCTTGATGTCTTCACTCAGGCCGATCTCCATTGTGAAGTAGGCGATATAGTCTTTTCCGTCCATGTCGAGTCCTTCCCCAAAGCCTGCAAACTGTCAGTGCGCCGCCTGCCGCTTGGCGATCTGGGCCACATGCTGCCCCTGGAAACGTGCGATCTCCAGTTCGTTATCGGTGGGCATCCGCTTGCCGTCACCGCCAGCCATGGTCGAAGCCCCATAGGGCGAACCGCCGGTGATCTCCGTCATCACCGTGAGCCCCTTGCAGGAATACGGTACGCCTACGATGATCATGCCCTGGTGCAGCAGCGTCGAGTGAAAGGATGTGATCGTCGTTTCCTGCCCGCCGTGCTGCGTGCCGGTGCTGGTGAATACGCTGGCGACCTTGCCGATCAGCGCCCCTTCCACCCACAACTTCCCGGTCTGATCCAGAAAATTGCGCATCTGTGCAGCCATGTTGCCGAACCGGGTCGGTGTGCCGAAGATGATCGCGTCGTATCCCCTCAGTTCGTCGACGGTTGCGATGGGGGCCGGCTGGTCCAGCTTGACGCCCATGGCGCGTGCCCGGTCTTCCGGGATGATTTCCGGCACGCGTTTGACCGCCACTTCCACGCCCTCCACCGTGCGAACACCCTCGGCCACGGCCTCGGCCATTCTTTCGATATGCCCGTACATGCTGTAATAGAGAACGAGTACTTTTGTCATGGTAGACCTCCTGTGATTGAGAATTATCGAGACCGGTTTACATCGGCGGCTTCATGTTGTCCTTGCCGACCTGGATGCGCTGCGCCGTCAGGCTGCCGTCGGCCGCTTGCTGCGTGATGATGAAGACCTGCGCACCAGCCTTGAGCAGCGACTGGTCGGCGGGTTTGAAGGTGATGATGGGCACGCCCTTAGTCACGATGATCTTCTGGCTGCCGCCCTTGTAGACCAGCGTCAGTTCCTTGCCGTTGTTAGTGTCTACGATCGCATCGACGTTGGCATTGGTCATGGTGGAGCCGGGCTCGAGATCCCAGTCGCGATGACCTTCCCCCGTCCCCCGAAGCTCTTCCGGAAACAGGTGCACTTCGCGCGCCAGCAGCGAAGTTCCAGGTCCCTGCCGGACCGCAGTCACTCCGACGAAGCTGCCCTGTTTGATAGCGCTCATCTTGAGCGGGGACAAGACGCTTATTTTGGTCTCGTCGGTGACGCTCATCTTCAACGCTGTGCCGCTGCGCGTTTCCACCTGAAGTTCGTGGCCGTCGAAACCGGTGATGGCGCCCCGTATCCTCATGGCCGGCTGCGACTGTGCCAGTGCGTTCGTCACCCCGAACAAAATCGCGACCGCCAACAGCAATGCCTTACCTTTGCTCATGATGCGCTCCCGAAAAGCCTTCTTGATGAGTGATAAAGCGTGCGACCGCCGGGCTGGGTTTTCAATACCTGCTTCCAAGTATTGTGCGGCTACACTGTGCGGGAATATGGCGGGTGCATCACCAGGAAGTCATGGACGAATGCTGCGGAATGGGCATTCGGAATGAATGATTCGCTGAGAGCTCCCCTGCCCTCCCGAATTGGACAACGGACACCCAAATGAAAAAGCCCGGCCTGAGCCGGGCTTTTTCATTAGCGCAAGCGATCAGCGGTAATAGCTCGATTCGCTGTCGGTACGGCGGTAGTTTGGTTCATCGCCGCGCTCGTTACGGCGATAGCTGGGCGCATCTGCTCGGCCGCCCTCATCGATCACGCTGACGCCGACGCGGATGGTCGAACCGGGACGGTAAGGCAAGGTGGTGGTGACGTCCTGGCCGTTATAGCGATAAACCACAGTGTAGCCCTTGATGACTTCGCGGCTGGATTGCACCTCGCGGCAACGCTCGACCTGTTCGGTACGCGGCTGGTCCGGGTTGGCGACGCGGTCGCCGATCACGGCACCGGCGATACCGCCTACTGCGGTCGCGGCCTTGTTGCCCGAGCCGCCGCCGACCTGGCTACCCAGCAGGGCGCCGGCCACGCCGCCAACCACAGCACCGGTAGCGGAGCGGTTGCTGTCCGGATTGGCCACACGGTCGCCGACCACGGCACCGGCCACAGCCCCCGCACCGGTTGCTACGGTACTGCCGTTGCCGCCGCCGACCTGGCTGCCCAGCAGACCGCCGGCGAGACCGCCGACCACGGCGCCACCGATGGAGCGTTCTTTGGGTGCGACCTGCACGGATTCAGTCCAGCACTCGCGCTTCGGCTCGGAAACGCGTTCGTAGATCGGGGTGCTGGAGACCACGCGCGCGGTGTCGGTGAAATCTGCCGCGTATGCGCTGCCGAACAGGGAAACAATGCTCAACGCCAACAAACTTTTCTTCATTTATTCGCTCCTCTTCAAAAAATACCCGCTAAACGCGGGGCATGGCTGTGACCGGCTATCCGTCTGCTCGTTCCGTAACAACTGTATCAAATTGTAGGGAACAACATCAGGCGCGCTGCCTGCGATGGCGGATGAATTCGCGGATGGCAGGCAGGAACGAGACCACGATGATGCCGAGGATCATCACGGTGAGGTTGTTCTTGATGAACGGGATGTTGCCGAACAGGTAGCCCGCCACGGTCAGGCTGCCGATCCACGCCAGGCTGCCCAGCGCACTGTACATCACGAACAAGCGGTAGCGCATCAGCCCGATGCCCGCGATGAACGGCGCAAAGGTGCGAACGATGGGCAGGAAACGTGCGAACAGGATGGTCTTGCCGCCGTGCTTCTCGTAGAAGGCGTGGGTCTTGTCGATGTGCTCTTGCCTGATGACCCTGTTGCTGCGCCGTAGCAGGCGCATGCCGATCAGGCGCCCAATCCAGTAGTTGGTGTTGTCGCCGCCGAAGGCCGCCAGCATCAGCACAGGAACTAGCCATTCGAGCTGCAGCGCGCCCATGCCGCACAGCGCACCCGCCACGAACAGCAGCGAATCTCCTGGCAGAAAAGGCGCGACCACCAGGCCGGTCTCGCAAAAGATAATGAGGAACAGGATGGCGTACACCCATATCCCGTATTCCTGCGTCAGGGCGAGCAGATGGGTATCCAGGTGCAGGACGATGTCGATGAATGTTGCGAGTAAATCCACGGTATTGGAACCTCAGAAACTGTCATTCCCGCTTAAGCGGGAATGACAGTATTTAATTACGGCAGGACCTCTTCGGCCTCTTCTGTCTTCTCCGGCTTGATAAAGTCCTCGCGCGACACACCGAGCAGCATCAGCAGCGGGCTGGCAACCAGCACCGAGGAATAGATACTGAACAGGATGCCGATGGTCAGCGCCATGGCGAAGTAGTGCAGCGTCTCGCCGCCGAGGAACAGCATCGCGCCGACCATCATCTGCGTACAGCCGTGGGTGATGATGGTGCGGGACATGGTGCGGGTGATGGCATTGTCGATGATCTCGGCCACCTCCGCCTTGCGCATCGACCGGAAGTTCTCGCGGATACGGTCGAACACCACCACCGATTCGTTCACCGAGTAGCCCAGCACCGCGAGCACCGCCGCCAGCACAGACAGCGAGAACTCCCACTGGAAGAAGGCGAAGAAGCCCAGGATGATGACCACGTCGTGCAGGTTGGCGATGATCGCCGCGAGGCCGAACTTCCACTCGAAGCGCAACCACAGGTAGCCGACGATACCCAGGGACACCAGCAACAGCGCCAAAGCGCCGTTATCCACCAGGTCCTGGCCCACCTGCGGACCGACGAATTCGACGCGACGCATCTCGACAGTAGCGTCCTGCACGCGCAGCGATTCCATCACCTGTTCGGAGAGCTTGGCGCCGGCATGGTTCTGCTTCAGCGGCACCTGGATCAGCACATCCTGGCTGGAACCGAAGTTCTGCACCTGTGCGTCCGGCAGACCGCTAGCGGCCAGACGCTCGCGCACCTTGGCAATGTCCGCAGACTGGGCGTAATGCACTTCCATCACCGTACCGCCGGTGAAATCCACGCCGAAGTTCAGCCCCTTGGTCGAGAGGAAGAACACCGCAAAGATGAAGGTCACCAGCGAGATGGTAGTGGTGTACTTCCCGTAGCTCATGAACGGGATGTCGCGTTTGATCTTGAAGAATTCCATGTCGTCAGTTCCTTTAACCGATTGCCACGCTGGACAGGCGAGCCTTGCGCCCGTAGATCAGGTTCACCAGCGAGCGAGACACCAGCACCGCGCTGAACATCGAAGTCAGGATGCCCAGGCACAGCACCACGGCGAAGCCCTTGATCGGACCGGAGCCGAACATGAACAGCGTGATGCCGACGATCAGCGTGGTGATATTGGAGTCGAGGATGGTGCCGAAGGCACGGTCGTAGCCCGCATGGATCGCCGCCTGAGGCGACAGGCCGTTGCGCAACTCGTCGCGAATGCGTTCGTTGATCAACACGTTGGAGTCGATCGCCATGCCCAGCGTCAGCGCGATACCCGCCATGCCCGGCAGTGTCAGCGTGGCTTGCAGCGTGGACAGCAGCGCCACCAGCAACAGCAGGTTCGCTCCCAGCGACAGCATCGAGATCGTGCCGAACATCAGGTAGTAGGCGATCATGAACACCGCGACCATGATGAAGCCGATCTTGGTGGAATCGAAGCCGCGCTGGATGTTTTCCGCGCCGAGGCTGGGGCCTACGGTACGCTCTTCAATGATCTCCATCGGCGCAGCCAGCGCACCTGCGCGCAGCAGCAGCGCGGTATCCTGCGCTTCCATGGTGTTCATTTTGCCGCTGATCTGCACGCGGCCGCCGCCGATCTCTTCGCGGATCACCGGCGCGGTGACGACCTCGCCCTTGCCCTTCTCGAACAGGATGATGGCCATGCGCTTGCCGACGTTCTCGCGCGTCGCTTCCTTGAACTTGCGTGCGCCTACGCCGTCGAGATTGATGTGCACTGCAGCCTCGTTGGTGCGGCTGTCGAAGCCGGGCTGTGCACCGTTGATGCGCTCGCCGGTGAGGATCACCTGCTTCTTCACCAGCAGGTAACCGCCTTCGCGGTCCTTGAACATCTCGGTGCCGAACGGTGCCACGGCACCCGGAACGGCCTGATGCTCTTCGTCCACCATGCGCACTTCCAGTGTCGCGGTGCGGCCAAGGATGTCTTTCGCGCGCGCCGTGTCCTGCACGCCCGGCAGCTGCACCACCACGCGGTCCGCGCCCTGCTGCTGGATCACCGGCTCGGCCACGCCCAGTTCGTTCACGCGATTGCGCAGGGTCAGCAGATTCTGCTGCACCGCGGAATCCTGGAGGCGGCGCTCGGCCTCGGGCTTCAGCGTGGCGCGCAACAGAAACTCGCCGCCCTCGTCCTTATCGGCCAGGTTGTAATCGGAGAAACGCTGCTTGATCTCGGCCTCGCCCTTGCTGCGCGCATCGGCGTCGCGGAATTTCACCACCAGCACGTTGCCGTCGCGATTGACGCCGGAGTAAGCGACGTTCTGTTCACGCAGCGCGCTGCGGATGTCACCGGTCGCCGCTTCCAGCGCCTTGTCCAGCGCGGCCTTCATATCCACCTGCAACAGGAAATGCACGCCGCCGCGCAAGTCCAGGCCGAGGTACATCGGCAAGGCATGGAGACTGGTCAGCCATTGCGGCGAGCGCGACAACAGGTTGAGCGCAACCATGTAATCCTCGCCCAGTTGGGCGGTCAACACGTCCTTGGCCTTGAGCTGGTGATCGGTATCGGCGAAGCGCGCCTTGATGCTGTTGCCGTCCAGCGCGACCACTTCCGGATTCAGGCCGCCAGCCTTCAGGATGCCCGCGACGCGTTCCAGCAACGCCGCATCCGCCTTCATGCTGGAGCGCAGCGGAGACACCTGAACCGCAGGCGACTCGCCGTAGAAGTTAGGCAAGGTGTAGATCAGCCCGGCCAGCAACACGGCCAGGATCAGCAGGTATTTCCACAGCGGGTAACGGTTCATAACAACCTCGTGATGACTGCTCGCATGCCCGGACAGGCATGGCTTGCGCCGCCCCGGCGAGTGCGGGAGCGGCGCAATTCGATTACTTGATGGACTTGATCGTGCCCTTGGGCAGCACGTTCTGGATCGCGGACTTCTGCACCGTCACTTCGACGTTCTCGGCGATCTGCATGCCCACGTATTCCTCGAAGACCTTGCTGACGGTGCCGACTTGACCGCCCACCGTGATGATCTCGTCGCCGCGCTGCAGCGCCTCGACCATGGCCTTGTGTTCCTTGGCGCGCTTGCTCTGCGGACGCAGCACCAGGAAATAGAACACCGCGATCAGCGCGATCAGCGGCAGGAAGTCCATGATTCCGCCGCCTTGGGGAGCAGCAGCGGTTTGAGCGTAGGCGTTACTGATGAACATCTTTTAAGTCTCCGAAAGTAAAGGATCGAAAGGCGCGCATCTTATCATGAAGCGCCTTCAGGAGTTCCTTGGGTATAACCGGGCGTGCCCCCTCCCTGCACATCCCGAATTTTTTATCCTGCCCGGCAACGGATTCGGTGCGGGTATGGGGAATTTCGGGACTGCACGGCCGCATTTCAGAAAGCCCGCATGAATAATGCGCCCGCCTGATGGCGTGCAGGCGCATGGGCGCTCGACACGCCCTGCCCGGCTCTGATCGGTCAGAATCCCTTGCCGATCTCGACCCACGCCCGCGTGGACGATGAGTTGGCCACCAGCGCCGGAGTCGAGCCGAGACGCGAGGCGATATAGGCCTTGGCATGCCACTGGTCGCCGCCGGCCCAGTTGAGCCCCACGCCTGCGCCGCTCAGCGTCGCGCCGTTGGCTCCCCCCACCCAGGGACTCTTGTTGACCGTCACATGCGCGCTGTCGACGAAGGCCACCGCCTGCCATTGGCCGCCTCCGGCGCGCAGGTCGTGGCGCCACTCGACGCTTCCCGCGTAACCTGTGTCGCCCGATGCGGCACCCACGTCGTAGGCTCGCACTGTATAGGGGCCGCCCACCGTCATCTTTTCCGCGGAATCCAGGTTGGCATTCGCCCACTGCGCGGCCACCTCGATGTAGAGCTCGTTTTCCGGCGTCAGCGCCTGATGCCGAGCAAAGTTCGCGTCCCATTTCGAGAAGCTGCCTTGGGTTCCTGCGGTGGCCGCATCGACGGCCTGCGCCGTGGCATCGTCGAAAGAGACGCGCCCCGATGTCCAGGCCAGGCTCCAGGTGTTGACGCCGCCGGACAGGAGCGCATCGCGCAGGTCGCCGTTCAGGCTCAGCACCCAGTTGCCGAGATGGCGGTCGGTACGGATCGCGCTCGTGTCGATGCGGTCGCGCAGCATTTTCCGGTCGTACTGTAGCTGGCCGTAGAGATTCAGGTCGCGGCTGCGCATGAACGGCTGCCGGACCCACAGGCTCCCCACCTGAGCGGTGCCGTGCGCGTTGAGCGGTGCCAGGGTGTCGCCGAGGACGTAGTGCACCGCCGAATACGCGCCGCCGATGCGGGTACCCAGCCCGTTCAGCAGCGATTCGTAACTGATGCGTCCGTAATCCAGCCCGCTGCCCGAACCCAGCAGCGTCGCGCCCAGCACGTCGCCGTGATGCAACGGATTGGTGAAGTTGACCGTCGCTCCGGCGCGCGTCTTGCCGGTGTAGCGGTTGCCATAGTTATCCACGGACACCTGGGCAGCAAAGGCCGGAGCGGCCGTTGCCTCCACCTGCAGGTCGGAAGTCCCCACGGCTTCGCCCGACTTCAGAGTCGCGTTGACCGCGACACCCGGGATGTCCGAGAGCAGGAGGAGCGCACGATCCATTTCCCGCTGGCCGACCACCTGTCCGCCTTGCAACGGGGAAAGCGTGCCCTGCAGCAAGGCGTCATCCACTCGGCTGCGGTTGTCGAGCTTGATCCTGCCGTAACGCGCCTCGATGACCTCGAAATCCAGCATGCCGTCGCGTATCGTCTGCGCCGGAATGATCGCGCGCGCCAGCGGATAGCCATGGCTTTGGTAGTAGTCGGTGATGCGCGCAGCCAATTCGTCCAGCTGGGAAAGGTCAAGCTTTTTGCCTTCGCCTTCCGCCACCAGCGCGTGCAGGGTTGCCGTATCGAACAGGGTGTTGCCCGAGATCCGGATGGCCTTGACTTCGAACGGCGCGGAGGGCGGCAGCTTCACCCCGCTCCGGGGTTCGATCTTGAGCCCGGTCTCGCTGGGAGAGGGCTCGGGCGGCGCGGAAGGCTTGATCTGCTGCAGCAGCGACCCGGCATCGGGAACGACGGCCCCCGCAGCCTGCGCGGCGAGAGGCAAGGACAGCAGCGCTGCCAGTAGCGGTTTCATGTGGTGGCCTCGACGGATATCGAATTTCATAGCGGCCCTTTCGAATCGTTTCCAATGGTGGTGTTTGCCGGCAGCTTCATGCCGCCGTTCACGACTTGCAGCGTCGGCCCGGTCCCGGCAACGTTCCACATGGTATTGGCCATGACGACGCCTCCGGCAGAGACATCGGTGATCGTCGGCGACGGGTCCATGGTGTGCGGCTGCGCACTCGCCTCGTGCGGCGTGCTCGCTTGGGGCGGCAGCACGGTTGCCTGTGCCTGGCTCACCGCATTCTGGACAGTTTGCGACGGAGTGGCATTGTCGATGTTCAAGATGCCGCCCGCGTAGGTAATGGTGTAATTGCCGCTGGTCAGTCCGGAAGGAGTGATGGCGTAAGTGCCCGCATTGACCGCGCCCTGCGATGTGCCGCCATAAGCCAGCGTCCCGCCCAGCACCGAGGAGGTCTCGCCGTTGACGAAACCGGTGTATGCAACCCCGTTACTGCCGCTCCAGGCCAGGCCGTCATAGGTCTTGCCGGCATTGTTGGCAGTGACGGTGAGCGACGCCGGGTTCACCGTCAGCGCGCCGTCCACATAGCTGATGTCGTAGCCCCGCTGATTCGACCAGTAACCGCTTGCGGTGATCGTGTAGCTGCCCGCGTTGACCGCCCCTTGCGACGTGCCGCCATAGCTCAGGGAACCCAGCAGGTTGGGGCTGGTTCCCGCTCCTGCCACGGAATAGCTCGCGCCGTTGCTGCCGCTGTAGGCCAGACCGTCATAGGTCTTGCCGGTGCTGTTGGCGGTGACGGTAAGCGGCGTGAGGAAGGATTTCAACAATGGATAGGTAGCCCCCTCGTAGATGCGCCAAACCGCCGTGCTGCCGCCGCTGTTGGCGATGCTCCAGCCGCTGAAGCTGGCCATGGACTGCATCTGGGCGGTGGTGAGCCCGGTGCCACCCAAGCTGGACGCCACTCTGGAAGTCTGGGTGTCCCAGTAGCTGTTGACGACGTTCGCGTTGACAGCCCCCCCACCCGCCCCACCCGCCCCGCCGGTCAGGCCGCCCACCAAGCCGCCCGTGGGGAGCCCGTCGACGGCGCCCGTCGAATAGCAGTTGCTGATGGTGCCGGGGGCGCCTTGCTGTCCCACCAGGCCGCCAACGTTGAAAAACCCCATCACACTGCCGGTGGCGTAGCTGTTGCTGACGTTGCCGGAGCCGGTACCCTTCAACCCGCCGGCGCCGGTGTTGCCGCCGGTCACGCGGACGTTGGCGTAGCTGTAATCGATGGTGCCGGGGCTGCTGCCCACCAAGCCGCCGACGGAATTGTTGCTGCCGTTCACCGTGCCGCCGTCGGCATAGCTGTAACTGATGGCTCCGGCATTGTATCCCGCCAGCGCGCCTACGTCGTTCGCTCCGTTCATGCTGCTGTTCAGCAGGCCGACGTAGCGCAGCGTGGAGCCGGCGTCGATATAACCGAACAGGCCGACGAAACTGTCCCCCCCCACGGTTGATGGTCAGCCCGGTGACGGTGTGGCCGAGGCCGGAAAAGTTGCCGGTGAACGGCGTAATGTTGTTGCCCACCGGCGCGAAGCCGGCGCCGGCATTCCAGCCCGAAGTGGCGGTGGCGTCGATGTCGGCGCCCAGCACGTAGTTGCCCGCAAGGTTGCCGCCCATGCCCTGCAGGTCGGTGCCGGTAACACTCCCCGCCGCCCCCAATGCGGTAATGACGGTGTAGGTAGTGATTGTGCCATCCGAACCCAGCTTGGTGCTGAAGTTATTGCCCGCGGGCAGGTTGATTTGCGCGCCGTTGCCGGTGTAGGTGCCGGTGTTGCCCGCTGCCACCGCGCCCTGACCGTATCGCAGCGCCAGGCTGCCCATGCCGGAGGCGTTCAGGGCCGCATTGAGGTGGATATTGTTCTGCGCGCTGAGCGTAAGCTGGCCCGCGCTCCAGCTCACTCCGTTGGCGATGGCGAGGTCGTTGGCCGCGCTGCCCGTGCCGGTGATGGTGCGGGTGATCGTGCTGATGTCATAGCCCTGCTGGTTGCTGTACAGGGTGTTCGTCAGCGACGCCGTGTAGCTGCCCGGCGTCGCGCTGCTGCTCAGGGTCAGTCCCGTTACCGTGCCGAGAATGTTGGCGCCGACCGGGTTGGCGATGCTGGCGGTGTAATCGCCGATGTTGGTCAGCGTCTGCGCCGTGCCGTCATAAACCGGCGTGAGGGTGACGGGCGTCAGGAAGGTACGCAGCAGCGGATAGGTGGCTCCCTCGTAGATGCGCCAAACCGCCGTACTGCCGCCGCTGTTGGCGATGCTCCAGCCGCCGAAGCTGGCCATGGACTGCATCTGCGCGGTGGTGAGGCCGGTGCCGGCCGCAGAGGTCGCCTGGCCGGATGTGACGGTGTCCCAGTAGCTGTTGGTGACCGTGCTCCCCGATATCGCCCCCACCAGACCGCCGATGAACCATACACCTCCAGTGGCGCTGACTGCGCCCGTGGCATAGCTGTTCGTGATCGTGCCCCCCGATACCCCCCCACCAGACCGCCGCCATATACGGCGGATGCCGCAGTGCCGTGGACGTCGGCGGTGGCATAGCTGTTGGTGATTGTGCCCCCCGACATCTCCCCCACCAGACCGCCGACAGTCGTCTGATAGTTTGCCCCGGCAACCGTGCCGGTGGCGTAGCTGTTGGCAATCGAGCCGCCATTGAGAGTTGCCGTCAGCGTGCCGGCTATGCTGCCCCCGTTGATATTGACGTTGGTGAGTCCGACGTTGCGCAGCGTGCCGCTCACCGCGCCGAACAGCCCCGCGTAGTCGCCGGGACGATTGATGGTCAGCCCGTCGATGGTATGGCCGAGGCCGTCGAAGACGCCGGTGAAATTGAAAAATATGTTACCCGCCGGCATGAAGCCGGCGCCGCCTTCCCAGCCCACCGTCTCGGTGGCATCGATGTTTGCGCCCAGCACGTAGTGGCCGGCGAGGTTGCCGGCCACGCCTTGCAGGTCGGTGCCGGCGTTGCTGCTCCGCGTACCCAGGGTGGTGATGATGGTGTAGGGGGTGGTCGCGCCGTCGCTGCCCAGCTTGGTGCTGAAGCTGCCCGTCGAGGCCAGGTTGACCGGAGCGTTGACGTTGTACGCAGCGGTGTTGCCAGCGTTCACGGCGCCTTGGCCGTATTCCAGCGCGAGGCCGGCGGTACCGCTGCCGTTCATGGCGGCGTTGATGTTGATGTTCCTCTGAGCGTTCAGCGTCAGCGTATTAGCGGACCAGGTGACGCTGTCGTTGACGTTCACATCCCCCGCCGTGCCGGCGGCGCCGCTGGTGGATTGGATGATGACGTTGCCGCCGGCGAGGTTGGTCGAGAGCGTCGCGCCGGTCATGTCGCCGCCGGAAGCCGCGATGGTGAAGTCCACCGGATCGATGAGCCATGTGCCGCTCAAGCCGTTTTCGGACTTGGTGGTGACGACCGCACCGTTGGCGATCTTGACGTGGGCGGCGGAAGTTTCGATAAAACCGCCCGTAGGGGCGCGATTTATCGCGCCCGGATTTGCCGCCGCGGGTGCGGAAGCATCCAGCGTGCCGCCGACGTTGACCGTGCCCGCAGCCATCCCGCCCATCAGGATGATGGTGCCGTTGACGTTCTGCACAGTGCGCGCCTCGATGACGCCGGTATTGTTCACCGCGCTGGCAAGCAGCGCATTCTTCGCGCCCGCCGACATCAGCACCATGCCGCCGTCGGCGCGGATCAGCCCGCCATTCTCGGCCAGGTTGTCCAGCGTGCTCCGGTCCACCTGCAACTTGACCAGGCTGTTGCCGGCGAAGGTCAGCGTGACGGCATCGCCCGCGCCCAGCGCCGCAGTCCCGCCATTCGCAACAATGGTGCCCTGGTTGCTGACGGTGTTGCCGATGAATGCGACATAGCCGCCGTTGATCGTGCCCCGGTTGACGATGCTGCCGGTGCCGTGGCCACTGAAGCTGCGCGTCGCGCTGTTCAGGCTGGCGTCATTGATATCCAGCGTGGAGGCCACCAGGCCGCCGACGTTGACCTGCGAACCCGCACCGAACAGGATGCCATTGGGATTGATGAGGTAGACCTGGCCGTTGGCATTGAGGTGACCGAGGAATTGGGTGCCGTTGGTGTCGTAGATGCGGTTGACCGCGACGGCAGCAGCCGAGGGCTGCACGAAATTCACCGTCTCCGTCGGCGCGGTATCGAAGCTCTGCCAGGAGAGCGACAGGTTCGGGCTGGTCTGTTTGATGGTGGTGGTGGTACCGGATCGGGTGATCGTGCCGCTGCCCGCGGTGACCAGTCCGCCCGTCGGTGCAGCCAACGCCTGGCCTGCGCAAAGCACGAACGCCGCGGCGACGAGCCTGCGGCAGGTACGTTTGCCGCATCCGCGAGCGGTTTCCGCCACGGCAACCCACGAGTTGAGCACATGGCTCCACACGAGCCGGTAGATATGATTCATCGATGCATGGCGCTGCATATTTCCCCCAGAGTATTTGATTTTTCGGCCCAGCTCCCGGTTGTTGAAGCACCACGTTCGGCCTCGATAATCATCGGGGCAAGTTCATCCAGCGGCTTCCGCAAACCTGTAGCATGTCGCGTGCACGAACCACCCAACGACACGCGCCTTTTAACCGCGTCAAAAGTTGGGGATTGTACTCACGGCGCCGACCTTGCTCCTCCCCCTAATCCGGGGGTATGGGGAATCAGGAAGCCTTGCAGCCAGATGGCCATCAGCGCCGACCGGTTGCTGACGCCGAACTTGCGGTTGATGTTGGTGACGTATTCGTGGATGGCGTGGCAGCTCTGGCCTTGGGCGGCATCGAAGTCGGCCAGCGTGTCCCGGAGGGTATGGATGCGTTCACGGATTGCGGGGGCGGGAAGGACGAAAATCATGGCGGCGAACTATGCCATTGCCATGAAGATGACTAACCCCCTAATCAGGGGGAAGTGGGAATCAGGAAGCCTTGCCCAGCCAGATGGCCATCAGCGCCGCCCGGTTACTGACTCCGAACTTGCGGTAGATGGAGGTAACGTGTTCGTGGGTGGTGTGATAGCTGCGTCCCAGTTCTTCCGCAATCAGTTTTTCCGGCAGGCCGGCCAACAGCAGGTGCAGCACCCGCCGCTCCGCCGGCGTCAGTGAAGCCGCTGCGATCAGCAGGCCATGGGAGAGCATGAGCTGCCGGTGGAACCATTTGATGCCGCGCAGGGCGTAGGCAACGGTATCCCGTTCGGCTTCCGTAAAAGGCGGGAGATCGGAAGCGCGGAAGATGCCAAACCAGGATTCGGCGTCCTCGGACACCGGGAAAGCCACCCAGGTAGCATCCGCCCTGCCGAAACCCTGATAATAAACACGATAGTAAAGCGACTCGAACCACTCCGGGCCAGCCACGTCGCACAGCCGCATGGCGCGGAAGGCGCCCGCGCCTTCGGCACCTCGGATGGTGGTTACATCCACGATACCTTGTTCCAGCTCATCCATCTGTTCCCGCACGGCATCGTTCAGCGGCGGCGAAGGGTGCAGGAAATGGGCGAGGCGCGGGCGCCAGCCTTTTACCGGATCGCCGGGGAACGAGGTATCCAGGCGCACCACCCCCATCCATGAGACATTCCACGCCCCCGCCAAGGTGCATAGCCCTTCCATCAGGAGGGTGAGTGCCTCGTCGGAGTGGGCCGCGTCGAAGTCAGCCAACTGGTCCCACAGGTTATGAATGAAATCACGTGTACTTTCTTCCATGCTTATCCCCTACTCTCGCGGCCCGAAAGTTCAAGGGGGAAGCCTGCCCGCGCACGCCGGAAATCCGCCACGAAGGCGTCAAACCGTCCCGTTTCTATCGCCCTGCGGATGTCGCGCATCAGGTCCTGGTAGTAATGCAGGTTGTGGATGGTATTCAGGCGCGCGCCGAGGATCTCGCCAAGCCTGTGCAAATGGTGCAGATAGGCGCGACTGAAGTTGCGGCAGGTGTAGCAGCCGCACTCCTCGTCCAGCGGGCGCGTGTCCATGCGGTATTGCGCGTTCTTGATGCGCACGTCGCCGTGGCGCGTGAACAGGTGGCCGTTGCGCGCGTTGCGCGTCGGCATCACGCAGTCGAACATGTCGATGCCCTGCGACACCGCCGCCACGATGTCTTCCGGCGTGCCCACGCCCATCAGGTAGCGCGGCTTGTCGGTCGGCAGCTGCGGCGCAGTGTGCTTGAGAATACGCAGCATGTCGTCCTTGGGCTCCCCCACCGACAGGCCGCCGATGGCATAGCCGTCGAAGCCGATATTGGTCAGCCCCGCCAGCGATTCGTCGCGCAGGTGTTCATGCATGCCGCCCTGCACGATGCCGAACAGCGCATTCGGATTGCCCTCGTGGGCGCGCTTGCTGCGCTCCGCCCAGCTCAGAGACAGGCGCATGGATTCGCCAGCGACCCGCTCGTCCGCGGGATAGGGAGTGCATTCGTCGAAGATCATCACGATGTCGGAGTTCAATACCTTCTGGATGCGCATCGACTCTTCCGGCGAAAGGAAGCATTTGTCGCCGTTCACCGGCGACTTGAACTCCACGCCGCCGCCGGTGATCTTGCGCAGCGCGCCGAGGCTGAACACCTGGAAGCCACCGGAGTCGGTCAGTATCGGACCGTCCCAGCCCATGAAGCGGTGCAGCCCGCCGTGCGCCTCGATGACTTCGAGGCCCGGGCGCAGCCACAGGTGAAAGGTGTTGCCCAGCACGATGTGCGCGTCGATATCGTGCAATTCGGCAGGCGACATCGCCTTCACCGTGCCGTATGTTCCAACGGGCATAAAGGCCGGAGTCTGCACCGTGCCGTGCGCCAGGGTCAACTGGCCGCGCCGCGCCATGCCGGATGTTTTATATAAGGTAAATTCCATTACTGCCCTTCATTTCTTTCAATCAGCATCGCATCCCCGTAACTGAAGAAGCGATATTCGTTGTCCACGGCGTGGCGGTAGGCCGCCCGCATCCGTTCCATCCCGCCGAAGGCGGACACCAGCATCAGCAGCGTGGACTTCGGCAGGTGGAAGTTGGTCAGTAGCACGTCCACCACGCGAAAACGGTAGCCCGGCGTGATGAAGATGCGCGTCTCACCCGATCCGGCCTTCAGCTCACCGGACTGCGCTGCACTCTCCAGCGCGCGCAGACTGGTCGTGCCCACCGACACCACGCGACCGCCCGCAGCGCGCGCGGCGGCGATGGCGTCCACGGTCTCCTGCGGAATCTCATAGCGCTCGCTGTGCATCGCGTGTTCGCGGATGTTCTCGGTACGCACCGGCTGGAACGTGCCGGCGCCGACATGCAGCGTGACATAGGCGAGCTTCGCCCCCTTGTCGCGCAGGGCTTGCAGCATGGCGTCGTCGAAATGCAGCCCCGCCGTGGGCGCCGCCACCGCGCCCGCCTCGCGTGCGAACACGGTCTGGTAACGCTGCTCGTCCTCGTCGCCCGCCGCATGCGTGATATAGGGCGGCAGGGGCAGGCGTCCGTAGCGGTCCAGCAGGTCCAGCACCGGCTCTTCACTCAGGAAGCGCAGATGGAAGAACTCGCCCTCGCGCCCCAGCACCTCGACCGGCAGCACATCAACAAGCATCAGCCTTGCGCCCGCCTTGGGCGACTTGCTGGCGCGCATCTGCACCAGTACCTCATGCTCGTTCAGCACGCGCTCGACCAGCACCTCGACCTTGCCGCCCGTCTCTTTCTCACCGAACAGCCGCGCCTTGATGACGCGCGTGTCGTTCAACACCAGCACGTCGTTCGGACGGATAAACCGCAGCAGGTCGGCAAATCGGCAATCCTCGAGCGCGCCGTCGTGCGCATACAGCAAGCGGCTGGTGCCGCGCCGCTCGGGCGGATGTTGCGCAATCAGCCGCTCGGGCAGGTCAAAATCGAATTCTTCGGTACGCATGAATACAAAGCAAAACTTTATGAGGGCGCGATTGTAGTTGATGAAGCCCATCGTTTCATGGATAATTCGCGGCTCTTTACCGCCGGGGTGATGGAACTGGTAGACGTGCCGGACTCAAAATCCGGTGCCAGAGATGGCGTGAGGGTTCGAGTCCCTCCCCCGGCACCAAATTGCAATAGACAGCATCAGTCGTCAACCAGTCGGGTTGCTGTTGCGTTACTGTAACCGACACGCATAGTGTCGCGAACGTTCGCAAACAACCTATAGGAGCTACAGAATGAGCAAATTGATGACTGCATTGATCGCTGCTGTTTTTACCGCTGTTTCCTTCTCCGCCGTCGCCGCTGAGGCTGCCAAGCCGGCCGCCGAACCGGCTAAGGCCGAAGCAGCCGCTCCTGCCAAGGCTGAAAAGATGGAACCGGCAAAGAAGGCCAAGAAATCCAAGAAGCACAAGAAGGCCGCACCAAAAGCTGAAGCCGCTCCCGCAGCCAAGTAATCTCTAAGAGGACGAACGAAGGCAGGGAGTTATCCCTGCCTTTTTTATTTGTATTTTTCATCCGACATGATCTGGAAACCAAACGTCACCGTCGCCGCCGTCATCGAACGCGAGGGCAAGTTCCTGCTGGTGGAAGAAGAGACCGCACAGGGTCTGCGGTTCAACCAGCCCGCAGGCCACTGGGAACCAAACGAGACTTTGGAACAAGGTGCAGCGCGCGAGGCGCTGGAAGAAACCGCCTACCATTTCACCCCGCAGCATCTGCTTGGCATCTACCGCTGGCATTCGGATTCGGCGGACATCACCTATCTGCGCTTCGCCTACACCGGCATCGTCACCTGCCACGAGCCGGAGCGCGCGCTGGACAAAGGCATCGTGCGCGCGGTATGGATGACGCCGGACGAAATCCGCGCCACGCAGGAACGCCATCGCAGCCCGCTGATCCTGCGCTGCGTCGAGGATTACCTCGCTGGCAAGCGTTACCCTCTGGAGTTGATCACCCACTATGAGTAACGAGCAAGCTCGTTCCCCTCTCCCCAACCCTCTCCCGCAAGCGGGCGAGGGGACGAACGTGAAAAGCATCCATAAAACCCGCGTGGTCGTCGGCATGTCCGGCGGCGTCGATTCCTCCGTCACCGCCCTGTTGCTCAAGCAGCAGGGCTATGACGTGGTCGGCCTGTTCATGAAGAACTGGGAAGACGACGACGACAGCGAGTACTGCTCCTCGCGCCAGGACCTGCTGGACGCGGTCTCGGTGGCCGACACCATCGGCATCCCCATCGAGGCGGTGAACTTCGCCAAGGAATACAAGGATCGCGTGTTCAGCTATTTCCTGCGCGAATACGAAGCCGGACGCACGCCCAACCCGGACATCCTGTGCAACTCCGAGATCAAGTTCAAGGCCTTCCTCGACCACGCGATCCAGCTCGGCGCGGACTGCATCGCCACCGGGCACTATGCGCAGGTGCGGGAGGTGGACGGCCTGTTCCAGTTGCTCAAGGCCGAGGACGACAGCAAGGACCAGAGCTATTTCCTGCACCGCCTGAACCAGGCGCAATTGTCCAAGGCGATGTTCCCGCTCGGCAAGCTGCTGAAGTCGCAGGTGCGCGCCATCGCCGAGCAGCATGGTCTGTCGAACTATGCGAAGAAGGACAGCACCGGCATCTGCTTCATCGGCGAGCGCCCGTTCCGCGAATTCCTCAACCGCTACCTGCCCACCCAGCCGGGCGAGATGCGCACGCCTGAAGGCAAGGTGGTGGGCAAGCACATGGGGCTGTCGTTCTACACCATCGGCCAGCGCCAGGGCCTGGGCATCGGCGGCGGCAAGGACTCCACCGGCGAACCCTGGTTCGTTGCGGGCAAGGACATGGCAAACAACCGTCTGATCGTGGTGCAGGGACACGACCATCCCATGCTGCAGAACCCGCATCTGGATGCCATGGAGATGCACTGGATCTCCGGCCGTGCACCCGACATGACACGCCCCTATGCCGCCAAGACACGGTACCGCCAGGCCGATGCCCCTTGCCGCATCGCGGCGTTGCAGGGCGAACGCTATGCCTTCGAATTCGACGAGCCGCAATGGGCGGTCACGCCCGGCCAGTCTGTCGTCGTGTACGACGGCGAAGTCTGCCTGGGCGGCGGGATCATCGAGGGGAACCTCTAGCGATCTGCCGCGTCGCGAGCCATTGTTCTCGAACGGCTCCCAACGATTCCGCAAGACTTCGCAAACAATCACCATCCCGATTCGCGTAAAATGCGCGCTTTCCGATTCAAGGCACGATCATGAACACACTTACCGCCCTCTCCCCTCTCGACGGACGCTACGCAGGCAAGGTTGACGCCTTGCGCGGCTACTTCAGCGAATTCGGCCTGATCCGCTTCCGCGTGCTGGTCGAGATCGAATGGCTCAAGGCGCTCAGCGCTCAGTCCGACATTCCCGAGATCGCACCCTTCTCCGCCGCGACCGTCGCGCAACTGGACGCCCTCAACGCGAACTTCTGCGAGGCGGATGCCGAGGCGATCAAAGGTATCGAGAAGCGCACCAATCACGACGTTAAGGCCATC
Organism: Ferrigenium kumadai; assembly: GCF_018324385.1. NCBI lineage: Bacteria > Pseudomonadati > Pseudomonadota > Betaproteobacteria > Nitrosomonadales > Gallionellaceae > Ferrigenium > Ferrigenium kumadai. Next base: position 1,812,419 of record NZ_AP019536.1, read on the forward strand.
GAATACTGGCTGCGCGACAAACTGTCGGGCAATCCCGAGACCGCGAAGGTACTGGAGTTCATCCACTTCGCCTGCACGTCGGAGGACATCAACAACCTCTCCCACGCGCTGATGCTCAAGGGCGCTCGCGAGGCGGTGATGCTGCCTGCGCTGCACAGTGTGACTACACGCTTGAAGGAGCTCGCACACCAGCTCGCCGAGCTGCCGATGCTGTGCCGCACCCACGGCCAGACCGCCACACCGAGCACGCTGGGCAAGGAGATGGCTAACGTGGTGTACCGTCTGCAGCGTGCCGAGCAGCGTCTCGCAGGCGTGGAGATCCTCGGCAAGATCAACGGCGCGGTTGGCAACTACAACGCGCACCTGTCGGCCTACCCGGAAGTGGACTGGGAGTCGTTCGCGAAGCGTTTCGTCGAGGCGCGCGGCCTGACCTTCAATCCCTACACCATCCAGATCGAGCCGCACGACTACATGGCCGAGCTGTACGACGCGTTCGCACGCATCAACACCATTCTTATCGATTTGGATCGCGACATCTGGGGCTACATCTCGCTGGGCTACTTCAAGCAGAAGGTGGTGGCGGGCGAAGTCGGCTCCTCGACCATGCCGCACAAGGTCAACCCGATCGACTTCGAGAACTCGGAAGGCAACTTCGGCCTGGCCAACGCCCTGCTGAAGCACCTGTCCGAGAAGCTGCCGATCTCGCGCTGGCAGCGCGACCTGACCGACTCCACGGTGCTGCGCAACATGGGCGTGGCGCTGGGCTACACCCTGCTCGGATACGAGTCGCTGTTGAAAGGCCTGAACAAGCTGGAAGCCAACCCACAACGCGTGGCCGAAGACCTGGACAACAGCTGGGAAGTGCTGGCCGAGCCAATTCAGACCGTGATGCGCCGCTATGGCGTGGAGAACGCCTACGACAAGCTGAAGGAACTGACTCGCGGCAAGGGCGGCATCAATAAGGAAAGCCTTGCCGCCTTCATCGCAACGCTGAACATCCCGGAAGCCGAAAAACAGCGCCTGCTGAAACTGTCGCCCGCCACCTATACCGGCAAGGCTGCGGAACTGGCGAAGCGCATCTAACAATAGCCACGCTCCCAGAAATAACAAAGCCCGCTTGTGCGGGCTTTGTATTTGGGGGGCGGCAAAAATCAGCGGTGGAAGGCAGTCACACCGTTCACGCTGACAGAACCATTCTGCAAGCCGTACAGCATTCCGGCCCCGAGACCGCCGGCACCAGTGAACACGCCGCCCACATGGCCGGATAGCGCCCCCGCACAGCCCGCCGGACAGGTCACGGTCAGAGCGCCCACATTCGGACCGCCGCTAGGCGAGTTCGCGGTGGCGGCGCCGAAGAAGCTCTTCTGTTCGATGGGGATATTAGTCCCGCTCGCCACCAGATTGCCCGCATTGGGCGTAGTCACGTTAACCCCAAGGTTCACGGTCTGGGTTGTGAAATTGGCGCTCAGCGTGGCGCTGTTCAGCGTCCCCACGCCGCCCAGCGAATCAGTGGGGGCGGTTCCTCCTGCCAGCACATAGTTGTATGTGCCGGACACCGGCAAAGCCACCGGCCCGGTCATCACCGGTCCGGTGATCCAATGTGAAGTGCCGTTAGCGTTGAGGCTGGTCGTCGTATTCGTAACACGATCGGTCATCAGCACCGTTCCCACCCAACGCCCCCAGCTGATGCCGGAGATGGGGTCCGTACCCAACCCGGCCACGGTGGTACCCGCCGCCGGACTGACCGTAACGGTGCCCACGCCGTTTGTGAAGGACTTGTCGGTGTCAAACTGCGTGGCGTTACCCGCCGCATCGAACAGCACCCTCCCTGAATTGTTATAGCCACCCATTGTCACCGGAGCCAGCTGGCTTGGACCGGTTGCGGGGATTACCGTATCGATGGTGGAGAGCGCCGCGATTCGGTAAGGGGTCGCGGTGTTCTGCGCCGTGCCGGTGAAGGCCGCCACCCCGGCGACCTGGTCGACGGTACTGTTTGCCATATTAAAATTGGACAATGCATAGGACAATATCGCCCCGTTCAGCGCGTTACCGGTCAGTTGGCCGGCGACTTCCCCACTGGCAGGACTAGTACCGACCATTACCGACAGCGCCGATGACCAACCCGGACGCGCCATGGTCGTAGCCCTGAACCCGACCTTGGCACTGTTGAAGTACATGATCTCCAAGGGCACCCCCGCTCCCGTGGTGACTGCACTCCAGGGGGTGCCCCCCACCGACAGCGCCAGATTGAAGTTCACCACTTGCAGGCTAAAATTCACGCTCAGTGATGCTGAGTTCAAGGTTGCCGCTGCCCCTGCTATTGTCGACGTGGGCGTGGTGCCGCCCGCAAAGGTATAAGCGGCATTGGTCGTCAGCAACACTTCCGGAAGATAGACCGGGGTTACCGCAGGACCGCCAATCCAGTGAGAGTAAACCGGCCTACCCGACGAAGTGGGATTTCCCGCACCCAGCACGTATTGCGCGGATGTTGCGCTGTATTGACCAAATTGAATCCCAGTTGCCGCTATCGTGGTTACCGGCTGCGCAGCAACAGCCCCGCTCAATGAATAGGTAGCCGGGCCGTTAGAAACAAAACGGTCCGTGAAAGAAGGACTGGGCAGCGTGTTATTAACATCCGCCGGTTTCGCGATGAGGGTATTGACTGTAGTGTAGGCAGGAGAGGGCACCGAAGTGGTTTCGGTTGTCGCAACTGCCACAGCCAAGTCGGTTTGCACAAAAGGCGCCGAGGCCACTGGCGGGATGACGAGGGGCGGCGTCGCAGCGGTAACCATCGCCACGCCCTGCACCACGTCGGTCGAATTGCCGACGATGTTGTAAGGGATTGCCACCTTGTCGGCGGCATTTGCCGCAAAGCGCGCCCAGATGTCTGCGGTATATCCAGCCGCATCGCAATTGACACCGGTACAGGTCACGCCATTAATGCCTCCCATCCAGATGTTATCCCCGGAAATCGGGATTCCATTGGGGGTGGTTACCGTAAACGCCTTATTCTGTGTACTGATGAAGTTGGGATCGGCAGTGCTGAAAGAGAGAGCCAGCGAAATATTGACGATCTGGTTAGTAAAATCAGCCGACAATGTCGCCGCAGTCAAGGTGCCGACGTTGCCGAACCGGTCGGTAGGATGTGTGGCAGCCGTCAGGGAATAATTCGTCAAGCCGGCCAATGTCTGCACATACCCCACCGGCGGGTTGGCCGAGAAGACCCATTGCAAGCTGGTGTTGCCCAATGCGAAATTGCTGCCCGCCGGCGCCGTAAAGGCAACGACGCCCCCTTGCCAACGACCGAAATAGACGCTGCCGTCAGCACTGACATAAGTATCCTTCGCCACCCCTCCGCTAATTTTCCCCTGACCGACCACCTCCACCAGATTATTCCCGGCGTCCAGCAGATAACTGGTAGCCGGCAGGTTCGTGGCAAAAGGATTGGCCCATGCGCCCGTCGCGGGATCCACTCCCAACACCTCATAGCCGTAACCGTTCGATGCGGCATAGGTCGGCATGTTTCCGGTGACCGTAGTCGTTTGTCCAGTCGCCGTCGTGGTAATGGTTTGGTTGTTCAGGTTGACGGTCTGCCCGTCAACTGGCAAAACTGTCGGCGGCGCAACGGTCGTCGCCACTGGTGTCGACACTGTGGTTCCCGCCGCACCACCGGCCACCACCGGAGTAGTGGCCGCAGGCAGGACTCCCGCTGCAGGCGGAGTTGCATCGACCACAGCGGTATCGCGAACAGGCTCTTGCTGCGCGCTTTCAGTCTGCTCCGTTCCTGATCCGGCTGCCCCTGTCGCCTCCCCACCGCTCGCAGCCTGCTGCGCTGGCTTCTCTTCTTTCTTTTCCAGCTTGGTTTCTTCTGCCGGAGCGGGCGCTACCGTGAAGATGTTGGTATTAAGCTGCTGCACTACTGGAGCCTGGTTCATGCCGGCGGCGAAACCCATCTGGTTGGGCTGCACATTGATCGTCCCCTGGTCGGTGGTCATGGTAGTCCCGCCCGTATTCACCTTGCTGTATGCTCCGACAGGAGCAACCTGCGCCATCGCACTGCCGGGGGTGACTTCGTAGGATTCGTGATCGGTGCCGCGGATTCCGATGGTTGCCGACGGCGTGGTGATTTTGTAATTCTGTTTGTTAATGCGCCCGATCAGCCCCGTCACCGCACGGAATCCGCCTTTGAACAGCGAAAAGAAGCCTCTTTCTTCGCCATCTTCTTTTCCGCTGAATCTGAACTGATCAAACTTCATCCTGGTTTCTGGACGAACGGCAATGAATCCACCGTCTTGCATACGGACCTGTGCCGAAGCATCCTCGGCGGACGTGAGGATATCGCCCTCGTTGACCGCATCCCCTTTTTGAGCTGTTCGGACTTGACCGCCTGGGGTGGTGATCTGCACCACCCCGTGCACGAATTGAACATGTCCGGCCACCGCCGCCAGAGCGCCTTCTGATTGCACCGACAAAAGAACAAAACCCGACATCAACAGGAGGATTCTGAATTTTTTCATGACGCACCTCTCCAATCAAGATTATTTGAAGTCGCGACGAAGAGTCAGCGAGATGTCTGTACGGTCGTAACTGTAGATTGCCAGGTTGGAGCTTTTTCTCGAGAACCAGGCCTGCGGCTTGACTGACCACAGCTTATCCAGGCGCCAGTTCGCCCCGACGATCAAGTCGTATTGGTATTCATCGCGGTTGCCGTTGTTGACGATGAAGGCGTTCGGCTTGGAATACACCGCATGCTGCCACCCCAAGCTGGAGAACCCGTCCACCTGGTCGGTAAAAGCGACCTGCCCGCCGACTCGCACCCCGTCAAAACGTTTTTTCCCATCCGGCGGCTGGATTACATTCACCGGGACTACATCCAGCTCCTTGCCCGTATAGGCGCTGGCAAACACAGCCTTTTTGCCATCCGCCATGATGTGCAGCCAACCGGCTCCGGCAAGAACCAAATCGGTATTCCCGGTGGTTCTCGCATCCGTTCCGGGCGCCGTGGGCGGCGAACCTACGGCACGATTTCTCGCATATTGCGCAAAGGTATTCAGTTGGTTGGCCGGACTGAAGGTGTGTTGCCACTCGGCATTCGCCCCCACCGAATCGCGGCGCATGGAATTGGCCGAGTAGGCTTGCCCGCCAACCAAAGTCAGCTTGTATGCATTCTGTTCTTTGGCATACATCACGCCCGCCCTTCCCTCCGTACTCGTCGTGTCATAGGGAGTCGCAACCATGTTGCCATGTTGACGGACATCGGCCCCGCCATATACCAGCCAGTTCGCACCTATGCTGCGGCTGATCTCACCGCCGGCATTTACGCCGAGATAATTATCCCTTCGCTGTGACGGCGGAATTTGCGGGTTAGGATTTCCGGTTATGGCGGTGATCAGCGCAGCCAGCCCCGGGGACAAGCTGGAAACCGAGATCGTCGATCCCGTCCCGGTATTGACGTTGCTGTCGTTCCCCACCACTCCCTCGAGATAGGCGGACATATGAGTCTTCTTCGCTTCCTCATACGCGGCGATCGCATCCAGATATTTCTGGATCGTTGCTTTCGCCGCTTCCGGTGGGTTCTGTCCCATCACGGTCTCGAACTCGGTCTTGGCGCGCGGCAGGTCGCCAAGCTGGTAATAGGCGCGAGCCATGTCCAGGCGGGCACCGGCAAAATTGGGATCCACGGCCAGGACGCGTTCAAAAGCCAGTGTCGCCTTGTCCGGCTTGCCGCTGTCAAGGGCAGCGATACCCAGCAGGTAATCGAAGCGCACCTCGCCGGAACGTTCGAATTCGAGTGGCTCCAACAGTAAGTAGGCCTCGGCAGGTTTGCCGCCCTTGATCAGTTCGTCTGCATTGCGTAGCGGCTTCTCGCGGGCCTCGATTTCGGCCAACCTCTTGGCCTCTGCCTCGGCGCGCTGACGCGCTTCCAGCACAGCCTTGGCACGGGCTTCCGCTTCACGCTGGACCCGGAGGGTGCGGGCATCCGGTTGGACTGACTTTTTCGCCGCGGCCCTGGCTTTCTTGGAAACCTTGGCCTTGCCGCCGACAGCAGTACCTGCCGGCTCTTGCGCATATGCGCCACTCATAGCCAATACCAGACCGGACAACACCCAACCCGCTGCACATGCTAACTTCATAAGTCCCCCTGTTTGTTTTATGGGCAAAATACTACACCCCTCCCCCCCTTAGAACAATATGCCGAAAGGCCTAGCTACATCAGCCCTTTCTCGGCGAATGACAAAGTTTGACCGGTTCCGACCACGAAGTGATCGAGGACGCGCACATCCACCAGACTCAGGGCTTGTTTGAGCGCATCGGTAAGCAAACGGTCGGACTGGCTCGGCTCGGCGACACCGGAAGGATGGTTGTGCGCAAGGATCACGGCAGCGGCGTTGTGCGCCAATGCGCGCTTCACCACTTCGCGAGGATAGACACTGGTCTGGCCGAGGGTGCCGTGGAACAGCTCCTCGGCGGCGACCACGCGATGCTGGGTGTCGAGGAACATCGCCAGGAAAACCTCCTGCTGCCGGCCGCCGAGCAGCAACTGCAGATAGTCGCGCACCGCCCGGGGTGAGTTGAGCGCATCGCCGCGCTGCAATTCCTCTTTCAGCGCGCGGCGCGACATCTCCAGCACGGCCTGCAGCTGTACGTACTTGGCCTGTCCCATGCCGTGCGTCTCGCAGAACTCCGCTTCGCTGGCGGCAAACATCCGGGTGAGGCTGCCGAATCGGCTTAGCAGTTCGCGCGCCAAGTCCACTGCGCTCTTGCCCACCACGCCGGTACGCAGGAAGATAGCGAGCAACTCGGCATCGGAAAGCGACGAGGCACCTCGCTGAAGGAGCTTCTCTCTGGGACGGTCGCCCTCGGGCCAGTCAGTGATAGCCATTCACATCTCCTTCTCTCGGGCCCGTGGCTTCGGCATAACCTGAAGGTTAGCCTGCGCCGCAACAAGCTGCTGCGCAGCGTGTCGCCAGTGATCGCCATAACGCCCTCACCGAAATTTCTTGTAAGATGCACGGCATTATGGAACAAGCACATACAAAACGCATCCTGCTCGGCATCACCGGCGGTATCGCGGCCTACAAGGCGGCGGAGTTGGCGCGCCTGCTCATCAAGCAAGGGATGGAGGTGCAGGTCGCCATGACCGAAGCGGCCGGCCATTTCATCACGCCGGCCACCATGCAGGCGCTCACCGGCCGCCCTGTGCTGGTCGATCAATGGGACGCCACCGAAAACGGCATGGCGCATATCAATCTGAGCCGAACCGCCGACGCCATCGTGATTGCACCGGCCACGGCGGACTTCATCGCCAAGTTGGCGCATGGTCTGGCCGGCGATCTGCTCTCTACCCTGTGCCTGGCGCGCAACTGCCCGCTCCTCATCGCCCCTGCGATGAATTGCGAGATGTGGGGCAATGCCGCGACGCAGCGCAACCTTGCGCAACTGCAAACGGACGGCGTGCAAGTACTGGGACCGGTCAGCGGCGTGCAGGCCTGCGGCGAGGAAGGCATGGGTCGGATGCTGGAGGCGGAACAGCTGGCGCGCGATGTCGCTGCGTTCTTCCAGCCAAAGATTCTGATTGGCACCAGGGTGCTCATCACCGCCGGACCGACCTATGAGGCCATCGATGCGGTGCGCGGCATCACCAACCGCAGCTCCGGCAAGATGGGCTATGCCATCGCACAAGCTGCGCTGGAGTTGGGGGCGGAAGTGACGCTGATTTCCGGCCCCACCGCTCTTGCCAAGCCGCATGGCTCGCATGGCGTGGATGTAGAGAGTGCCTCACAGATGTTCGACGCGGTGATGCAGCGCGCAACAGCGTGTGACGTCTTCATCAGCGTGGCCGCGGTCGCCGATTACCGCGTGGCGCAACCCAGCGAGCAGAAAATCAAGAAGAGCGCGGAAGCACTCACGCTGAATCTGGTGCCCAACCCGGACATCCTGGCACATGTCGCCGGCCTTGCGAACCCGCCGTTCTGCGTGGGCTTTGCCGCCGAGAGCGAGAATCTCGCCGAATATGCCGAGCAGAAACGCCGCGCGAAGAAGCTGCCCCTGCTGGTGGGCAATCTCGCTCAACAGGCCATCGGCAGCGACGACAACGAACTGGTCCTGTTCGACGATCAGGGCACCCATCCTCTGCCGCGCGCCGACAAGCTCACACTGGCTCGTCAATTGATGCAGCAGATCGCACTGCGTTACAAAGGAGCAAACCGATGAAACACATTGCCGTAGACGTCAAGATTCTCGACCGCCGTTTGCATGACAACATGCCCGGCTATGCAACCGCCGGTTCTGCGGGCATCGACCTGCGGGCCTGCATCGACCAGAGCATGGTGATCCAGCCCAAGCAGTGCGAACTCATCCCCAGCGGCATCGCTATCCACCTCGAAAACCCCGGCTATGCCGCGATGATCCTGCCGCGCTCCGGCTTGGGGCATAAGCACGGCATCGTGCTCGGCAATCTGGTCGGCCTGATCGATTCCGACTACCAGGGACAGATCTTCGTTTCGCTGTGGAACCGCAGCCAGATGCCTTTTACGCTGATGCCGATGGAACGCATGGCACAGCTGGTCATCGTGCCGGTGATGCAGGCACAATTCAATATTGTCGAAGAATTCCCGCTGAGCGAGCGCGGTAGCGGCGGCTTCGGCAGCACAGGCAAACACTAAAAAACAAAGCCCGCAAAGCGGGCTTTGTTTTACCTCCTACTGTCGGAGAGTCAGCGTTCGAGGTTCAACTCCATCTCGGTGTTGTCCCCCTTGCGCACCGACACCTTCTCGGTGACCATCTTGTAGCCTTCCAGTTTCACACTGATCGCATGCACGCCCGGCTCCATTTCCAGACGCAACGGCGACAGCCCATAGTACACCCCATCCAGATACACCTTGGCGCGCTGCGGATTGGTATTCACCAGCAACAGCCCGGTAGTGGCACTGGCACGTGGCATATACGCCGGTGGCGGAACCGCGCTGCCAGACTGCACGCCATAAGCGGGCATGGTGGTTGCCGGCATCGCAGCCGGTGCGGGCTTAGCAGCAGCCGGAGCGACGTACACCGTCACACCGGGAATCGCCTTGGTGCCCGCCGTCAGGTTGAACAGTTCCGGCTTCGCCGCCATCAGCGACGCGCTGACCGCCTCGACCGTCTTGCTGCTGGCGACTTTCAACTCCTTGTTGAGGTAGGCAACCACATCGTCCTTGTTATTGCCGGAAATACCGGCAAAACGATCGTTCTTTTCTGTCACCAGGCCGGACCACACCACTTCGCCGCTGCTCAAATCCTTCAGTGTGGTTTCGATGGCAATGGAAATTTCGTCGCGGTTTTTCACATTCAGGGTCAGGTCCTTGATGACGCCCGATACCTCAAACAGCGCGTTGCCGGCACTGCCGCCTTCCATTACCTGATAGCCCTCAGCATCGAAACGCTTCTTGATCGCCGTCGTCACGATGGTCGCGATCTCCTGGTCAAGCAGCATCTGCTCACCGTCCACGCCACGCACACGATTTTTCGCCATGCCAAGCAATCGCGGATTGCCCGTCTTGCGCTGATCTACGTACTTGCTGACACGCAACGTCGCCGCATACTTGAGTGCGGGACCGGAACTCTCGCCAGCAGCCTTTTTCTCGGCCTTGGTGCTGAGCGTGCCATCGCCGCCGTTAACCCAGCTTGCAACCGAATCCTTGGCGTCCTTGACGGTAGAGCATCCGGCAACGGCAGACAACAGGACGACCAGCGCAACGCGCCGTGATAATGGATTCATGGAATTTACCTCAGGATTTCAAATATATTAACCGCGCGCAATCACTGCCTCGATTTCGTCAAAAGTGCGCGCCAACTCGAAGCTCTGCACTTGCGCGCCCAACTGGCGGGCGATCTGGGTGATGGAGAACAGGCCGCACACCGACTGCCTGCCGTCCGCCGCTTCGTCAACGACCATCGCATGCTGCCGGTTGTGCTGTTTCAGGGTGGCGACGATATCCCCGACCGTGGCATTGCGCACATCCTCGATCTTCAGCACTTCCAGTTCGCGCTGAGTGGTCATGATGTCACGCACCATGATGTCGGCATGGGTTCCGCCCATGTTCTGCAGGAAACGCATCGGCTTCTCCCCCAGCACATCGGTCGCTGTCAACAGGCCCGCCACCTGATCGTTGTCGTCCAGCACCAGCAACATCCGCACGCCATAGCGGATCATCTTGGCATTGGCCTTGTCCATGGAAGTCTTGGAACGTACGTTCACCACCGACACCTTGCCCAAATCGGTCATCACGTCTGTCGCAGGATCGCTCAGTTTGACGCGCTCCGGAAAAGACTGGACTGGGCGCACAAAAGAGGAACCGGACTTCAACAGGGACGATTGCAGTGCGTTGTATTCTCTGATCATGGCGACACTCCTCAATTAAGTTGATGACAGCCTGCGGAAAATCACTTATGCGCCTGCAGATGGGCCATCCCATGCCTGTGCCCCGGAAGATAGCGGGCCAGCTCGTTAAGCGCCATCGTATACACTTCTCGCTTGAATTCGATCACGGCATTGATGTCCAGCCAGTAATCGTTCCAACGCCACGCATCGAACTCCGGATGCTCGCTGGCGCGCAGATGCACATCACAATCACGTCCGATCAGGCGCAGCAAGAACCAAATCTGTTTCTGCCCGCGATAGCCCCCGCGCGATTCACGCTTGCTCCAGCTCTGGGGAACCTCGTAACGCATCCAGTCACGGGTGCGCCCGAGTATCTTCACATGCTCCGGCAGCAAGCCGACTTCTTCGTGCAACTCGCGGTACATTGCCTGCTCCGGGGTCTCGCCATACTGGATGCCGCCTTGCGGAAACTGCCACGCATGCTGACGTATCCGCTTGCCCCAGAACACCTGATTCCTGTCATTCGTGATAATGATGCCGACATTCGGGCGGTAGCCGTCTCGGTCTATCATTTGCCACTCTATACGGTTAATTTCAATGGGGCGGATTCTTTCACATTTCCCATGTTATGGAAAGCAAATGCGCCCTGCCATACCGTATATCACCTATTCCCTGTAAAATCCCGCCCTCGTTTCCATAACCTCAGGCCGTAACATCATGCGCGTTTCGCAATTCTTCATCTCCACCCTCAAGGAAGCCCCGTCCGAAGCCGAACTGCCCAGCCATCAGCTGATGATGCGCGCGGGCTACATCAAGAAACTGGCCAGCGGCCTGTATACCTGGATGCCGCTCGGCCTGCGCGTGTTGCGCAAGGTGGAGAACGTGGTGCGCGAGGAGATGGATCGCAGCGGCGGCGTGGAACTGCTGATGCCGGCCGTGCAACCCGCCGAACTGTGGCAGGAGACCGGACGCTGGGAGGTGTTCGGCCCGCAGATGCTGAAGATCAGGGACAGGCACGATCACCAGTTCTGCTTCGGCCCCACCCACGAAGAGGTCATCACCGACATCGCGCGGCGCGAGATCCGCAGCTACCGCCAGTTGCCGATCAACTTCTATCAGATCCAGACCAAGTTCCGCGACGAGGTGCGTCCGCGTTTCGGCGTGATGCGCGCGCGCGAGTTCGTGATGAAGGACGCCTATTCCTTCCACGCCGATTTCGCGAGCCTGGAACAGACCTATCGCGTGATGTACGACACCTATACCCGCATCTTCACCCGTCTTGGCCTGCAGTTCCGTGCCGTGGCGGCGGACACCGGCGCCATCGGCGGCAGCGGCTCGCACGAGTTCCATGTGCTGGCCGATTCCGGCGAAGACGCGCTGGCATTCTGCCCGGATTCGGACTACGCGGCCAACGTGGAACTGGCGGAAGCGGTTGCACCAAGCACACCGCGCGCTCCAGCTACCCAAGAGATGCAAAAGGTCATTACCCCCGGCCAGAAGACCATCGAAGAGGTCGCCGCGTTCTTCGACACATCTGCACAGAGCGTGCTGAAAGCCATCGCGGTGATCACTCACGAAGGCGAGTTCGTGCTGCTGCTGTTGCGCGGCGACCATCAACTCAATGAGATCAAGGCAAGCAAGGTGCTGGGCGAGTTCCGCTTCGCCAGCGACGATGATATCCACCGCAACATGAATTGCCGCAGCGGCTACATCGGGCCGGTGAACGCCAAGATACGTGTGCTGGCAGACCGTGCCGCTGCCGCGATGAGCGATTTCATCTGTGGCGCGAATGAAGATGGTTTCCATTACAGCGGCGTGAACTTCGGACGCGACGTACATCTGGATGAAGCCAATGTGCATGACCTGCGCAACGTGGTCGAGGGGGATGCCTCGCCCGACGGCAAGGGTTCGCTGGAACTGTGCCGCGGCATCGAAGTCGGCCACATCTTCCAGTTGCGCACCAAGTATTCCGAATCGCTGCAAGCCACTTATCTGGACGAGAACGGCAAGACACAGGTGATGGAGATGGGCTGCTACGGCATCGGCGTGTCGCGCATCGTGGCTGCCGCCATCGAGCAGAACTTCGATGAGCGCGGCATCACCCTGCCCGCCGGCATGGCACCGTTCCAGGTCGCCATCGCGCCCATCGGCATCAAGAAGAGCGAAGCGGTGCGCAACGCCGCCGAACAGCTCTACGCCGAGCTCACCAAGGCCGGCATCGAAGTACTGCTGGATGACCGCGACGAGCGCCCCGGAGTGATGTTCGCCGACCTGGAACTGATCGGCATCCCGCACCGCATCGTCATCGGCGACCGCGGCCTGAAGGAAGGCAACGTGGAATATCAGGGTCGGCGCGACCCGGCGGCACAGGCAGTGCCCTTGCAAGACGTCGCCAAGCTCGTACAATCCAAATTATGAAAACGGGATACGGGATGCGGGATACGGAATACGGCGGCGATGTGCTCCGTTGTGCGATGCCGCATCCCCGTATCCTGAACTCCGTATCCCGTATCCTGTATCCTGCCTTGCTCGCTCTCTGCCTGCCACTCGCCGCACAGGCCGGCGCGCAAAAGCAGGAAGCACTATCCGCCAGCGTCCGCGCGGTATTGCAGCACAGCGTGTCGGATCAAGCCGTATCCAAGCCGGCATTCCCCACGCAATACGAAGCCGATGCCTGGCTGAATGATATGTCGCGTCGTCTGCAGAAGCGCATCCCCGATGCGGAGTACCGTATCGATTTCCTGAACACAGTGCATTACGAGGCAACCCGCGCCGGGCTGGACCCGCAACTGGTGCTGGGACTGATCGAGGTGGAGAGCGGTTTCAAGAAATACGCCGTTTCCAGCGTCGGCGCGCGCGGCTACATGCAGGTGATGCCGTTCTGGGTAAAGGAGATCGGTACAGCGGAACACAACCTGTTCCACCTGCGCATCAACCTTCGCTATGGCTGCACCATCCTGCGCCATTACCTGGATATCGAAAAGGGAGATTTGTACCGCGCACTGGGCCGCTACAACGGCAGTCTGGGCCGTCCGGAGTATCCGAACCTGGTACGTGCCGCCTGGCACAACCACTGGACATTGCCGCGCAGGACCGCCGACAACGGCCATTCTCCCGCTAGTTGAGCTTCTTATTCCGGATGTAAGTCTCTACGCTTTCGCGCGTCACCTCCCCGGCCTGATAGCTGACCAGTTCGCCGTTCGGTGCATACAGGTAGCTGGTCGGCAGCACATCCACCTCGCCGATCTGCGCCGCCATCTTGTGATCCCCCAGCACCAGCGGATAGCTGATGTTTTTTCTGGCGGCGAATTCGGCGACCGATGAACGAGTCGAGTCCAGCGCCACGCCGATCACCGCTAGATCGCTGTCCTTGTGGGCGTTGTGCAGGGCAATGAGCTCGGGCACTTCGGCCAGACACGGCGGGCACCAGGTCGCCCAGAAATTCACCAGCACCCACTTGCCGCGATAGTCCGCCAAGCGTTGCATCTTGCCTTGCATATCCTTGAGGGAAAAATCTTCCGCGAAGACCGCCAACGGCAAGAGCAGCAACAGCCCGCACAGCCAGCCTGCGCTGCGCCTTGCCGACCGGTTATGCCTGCGTCCCATCTGGGCTTTTCCCGGGAAGTTAGTGTCCGTGCTTGTCGGGTTGACCTTCGCCGTCGTCGGCGGCGACCTGGCTGTGTCCGCTGCCATCGGCGGCATGGGTGAAATACAGTGCCAGCGCGACCAGCGCGATGCTTGCCCCCAGATAGACCAGATCCAGCGGCGTCTCCAGATGCATGTTCAGCGCCTCTTCGAACAGCGTGACGATCAGGATCATCAGGATCACCTTGGCAAGGCGCGATTTGAGGTCATCCAGATTGTTGATGACAAGAATCTTGCTGGAAGCCTTGGTGCCATGCGCCTGGTCGATGTCGCTGATGAACAGCTCATACAAACCCAGCGAGAAAATCAGCATCACCGTCGCCAGCAGGTAGCCATCCACCACTTCAACGATGTGCGACACCGTGGCGTCATGCAGCGCCTTGCGCGCTTCTACCGTCAGGCTGGGATCGGCATAGTGCAAGGTATGACTGAACAGGTTCACCACATCGACGGTGGCCATGTAAAAGATCGCGATACCTGCCAACAGACTGCCGACGACCGCAGTCACGATCATGAAGCGGCTGTTCCACAACGCGCCTTCGAACAATTTTTCCAGAAAACCCATGTCGTACTCCTAGCTATAAAAAACGTCGCGCATTAAAGCGTATATGATTAGTTCAGTGCAAGCGCATCAGGCAGCGCCGCGCGCAAATAGTTCCTGCAGATTCAGGTCGGCGTCCTTTTCGAGCCGGATCGCACAGCCCGCCAGCCACTGCCGCAACGCGTCGTTGCGTCCTGCAGGCAGCGAGCCTTGATCCAGCACGAACAATCGCAGCAACTCGGGGGTGCGGATATGCTGCGCATCGCGCATCATCAACCAGCCCTCTCCTTCCGCCTTGCAAACCATATCGGCCCCCTCCAGCTTGCTGAGTATTTCTTCCAGCGCGTCATAAGAAAGATGCAGCGACCTGGACAATTCAGGCAAAGTGCCCACTTTGCCCTCGCGCAAACCCTCTGTCATCGCCCGCAACACTCGCAAGGCATCCAGCAATTGCGCGGCAGGCGACAGATGTTTCTCCATCGGCGCACGCCAATACGACAACGAAGCTGCGATCACCGCGCCAGACAGAATAGCCAGCCAGGATAGGTATATCCACATCAGGAATATCGGTACGCTGGCGAACGCGCCATACACCAGCTTGTACGTCGGGAAATGGCTGACGTAGTAGCCGAAGGCATGGTTCATCGCCTCAAATGCGACTGCCGCCACCAATGCGCCGATGATGGCATGCCGGCGCGGCACGTATCGGTTGGGCACGAGGTGGAACAGCATGGTGAACGCCAGCCATGTGAGCAATACTGGCAACAACTTCAATATCCCCACACCGAATACCGGAACATGTTGGGCATACCCCATCGACTGGCCGACCAGCCATGAAGTCAACGCCAGACTCGCACCGACGAGCAAAGGGGCAAGGGTGAGCACTGCCCAATGGATGACCAGCCGCTTGAACAGCGGGCGCTGGCGCTCCACTCGCCAGATCGCATTGAACGCCTGCTCTATGGTCAGCAGCAGCCACATCGCGGTCACCGCAAGGATCCCGAGGCCCAGCGCCGTCAGCCGCATCGCGCTGTCGGTGAACTGCTGCATATATCGTGTAATGATCTTGCTCGCCATATCCGGCATCAGGTTATTGAGCAAGAACAGCTTGATCTGCGACGAATAGCTCTCGAATACGGGAAACGCGGAGAACAGGGTCAGAGCAATGGTCACGAGCGGGACCAGCGACAACAGAGTGGTAAAAGTCAGGCTGGCCGCGACCTGCGTGCACCTATCCTCGCCGAAGCGCGCCGCGACGAAGCGCATGAAAGCCGTGAAGTCCCGCCAATTCTTTTGCATGCTCGATACGTTTCCCTATAATGCGCGCATGATAACCGACAAAGAAATCCTGGTGCTGTACTACAGCCAGCATGGTGCCACGCGCCAGATGGCGCAATTCATCGCGCGTGGCACTGAGCAGGTGGCGGGCGTGCGCGCACGGCTGCGCACCGTACCCAAGATTTCCGCGGTCTGCGAAGCGACCGAACCGGGCGTTCCCGAGGACGGCGCACCCTACGTCGAATTGCGTGACCTGGAGGAATGCGTCGGCCTCGCCTTGGGTAGCCCCTGCCGTTTCGGCAACATGGCCTCGGCGATGAAATACTTCTGGGACGGCACCAGCGCAATGTGGCTGAAGCACACACTGGCCGGAAAACCCGCCGCGCTGTTCACCTCCGGCGGCACCATGCACGGCGGACAGGAAAGCACCCTGCTGTCGATGATGCTGCCTTTACTGCATCACGGCATGGTCATCGTCGGCCTGCCCTATTCCGAACCGGAACTCGCCACTACGCAAAGCGGGGGCACGCCTTATGGTGCAAGCCACGTTGCCGGCCTGGCTAACAATCACCCCATTTCCGATGCCGAGAAGAAACTGTGCCTTGCGCTCGGCAAACGGCTTGCAACCACAGCCTTAAAACTCGCCATATGAACAACGCCCAGGAAGCCCGCCGCATACTGCGCGCCCACCGTTACGGCGCCCTCAGCACCCTGTCGAAGAAATTCGACGGTTATCCGTTCGGCTCGATCACGCCGTACCTGACAGATCACGATGGAAGCCTGCTGATACTCATCAGCACCCTCGCCGAACACACCAAGAACATCCAGAACGATCCGCGCGTCAGTCTGATCACCCATGACCAGCGCGACCCGCACATCCAGACCCAGGGGCGCGTCACGGTCGTCGGCGATGCGCAGCCCGAGCCGGAACGGGAAAAAGCCGGGCAGCGCTACCTGCGCTATTTCCCCGAGGCGCAGACCTATTTTGCGATGCACGACTTTTCCTTCTACCGCATCCGCCCTGTCGCCATCCGCTACATCGGCGGCTTCGGCCGCATCCACTGGGTCAATATGAATAACTATGCCGTCGCCGATGCCGAGGCGTTCGTGCAGCAGGAAGATGCACTGCTCGCGGAGGTAAACGCGAGATCATCGAATGCGCTGTGCCGCCTGCTCCAGCAGCGGCATGGCATTAGCGCAATGGAAGCACATGCGGTCGGCATCGATTGCGACGGCTTGGACGTCTATCACGCCGAACAGACTTGGCGTCTGGATTTTCCCGAAACGGCCGGCATCGAATCCATCACCGAATCCCTGGCGCAGCTGCTTACCGCCACACCATAAAAGCAAAAGGGCACCCCCGGGTGCCCTTACGCCAAGCTCACTACAACTCGCTTATTTCCTGGTTTTCGCTTTTGGCGCCGGTTTGACTGGCTGAGCCGGCTGGACTTGCTGCACCACCGGCTCCACTTTTGCCGGCTCTGCTTTCACCGGCTCGGCAACCGCTTCCGGCTTCTTGTCTGTCCAGCAACTGCCATTGTTCACGGTGCCGTTCGGCATCACGGTGTTGCAGAACGTCGCGCCAGTGAGTGTGGCATCGGCAGTGTTCGCACCGGACAGGTCGGCGTCGGTCAGGTCGGCGTTCAGCAGGATCGCGCCGGTCAGGTTGGCACGCTCCAGTTGCGCGCCGCGCAACACGGCCTTGCTCAGGTTCGCATCGGTGAGGTTGGCCTGCGACAGGTTGGCACGGGTCAGGTTGGCGCGCGCCAGGTTCGCTTCGGTCAAGTTGGCCTTGCCGAGATTGGCCTTGAACAGGTTGGCCTGCGCCAGGTTGCCCATATAAAGCTGCGCGCCGGAAAGGTTGGCGGAGCCCAGGTTAGCCTCGACCAGCGAAGCGTTCAGGCACACGCTACGCGGCTGGATCACGCAGCCGTTGATCGCCCCTTCGGTGGTCTCGGCCGGCGCAACAGCCGATACCCCCTTGGGCTTTACAGCCGGACAGTTCGGGCCGCTGTTCACTATGCCGTTCGGCATCGTGGTACGGCAGAAAGTGGTCTTGATGAACCTGGCACCGTCGATCTCGGCATTGGTCAGGTTGGCATCGGTCAGATTGGCTTCGCTCAGGTTGGCGCCTTTGAGCTTCGCGCCGGTCAGGTTGGTGCCGGTGAAGTTGGCGCCGGTCAGGTCAGCGTTATAAAGCGTGACACCGGTCATGTCCGCTTCGGTGAAATTGCCGCCCATCAGCTTGCCGTGATAGATGTTTGCACCCTTGAGGTTGGCCTTCGAGAAATCCGACTTGGTCAGATCGCCTTCAAGCAACTGTGCTTCGTGCATATCCACGCCGATCAGGCTCTTGCCGGATAGTTCGGCATGCGGGCATTGCGATTTAGGAATGATCCAGCAGTCGGCCCAACTCGCATTGGCAACCACCGCACTCAGCAGGAACGTGCTACCCAACAGAATTCTTTTCAAAACAACCTCCGATGAAGTTCGTAAAAAACGGCGCACTTGTGTGCGCCGTCGAGTCAGACAGACCTACCTGAAAAAGTTCACACCTGCGGGTGCGCGCGTTCCTCTGTGCTGTGCAACTTGTTGAGCGCATTCAGATAAGACTTGGCTGAGGCTACGACGATATCGGTATCCGCCCCTTGTCCGTTGACGATGCGTCCCCCTTTGGACAGTCGCACCGTCACCTCGCCTTGCGCATCGGTGCCGCTGGTGATGTTGTTCACCGAATACAACAACAACTCGGTGCCGCTCTGCACGATCTGCTCGATAGCCTTGAAGGTAGCATCAACCGGGCCGCCGCCATGCATCTCAGCGCTCTTTTCCTCGCCACCGACGCTGACTGTAACTTGAGCCTTCGGCAGGATGCCGGTTTCGGAATGAGCTCTCATCGAGACCAGTCGGTAATGCTCGCTCACTTGCGTGGCTTCTTCATCGCTCACCAGCGCCTGCAAGTCCTCGTCGAAAATGTCATGCTTCTTGTCGGCCAGATCCTTGAAGCGCGCGAAGGCGGCGTTCACGGCCTCTTCGCCCTCCAGCACGATGCCCAGTTCCTGCAGGCGCGCACGGAACGCGGCGCGGCCGGAATGCTTGCCCATCACCATCTTGTTCGCGCCCCAGCCCACATCCTCGGCACGCATGATCTCGTAAGTCTCGCGGTGCTTAAGCACGCCGTCCTGATGGATGCCGGACTCGTGCGCGAAGGCGTTCGCGCCGACGATGGCCTTGTTCGGCTGTATCGGGTAACCGGTGATGCTGGACACCAGCTTGGAAGTCGGCACGATCTGGGTGGTATCGATGCGCGTATCGCAGTCAAACACGTCGCGGCGCGTTTTCACCGCCATCACAATTTCTTCCAGCGCGGCATTACCCGCGCGCTCACCCAAGCCGTTGATGGTGCATTCCACCTGACGCGCACCGTTCATCACCGCTGCGAGCGAATTGGCGGAAGCCATGCCCAAGTCGTTGTGGCAATGCGTAGACCAGATGACCTTGTCGCTGTTCGGCACGCGCGCGATCAGCTGTTTGAAGTGCTCGCCCAACAACACGGGGATGCTGTAACCCACGGTATCCGGCACATTCAGCGTGGTCGCACCTGCCTGAATGACCGCATCGAAAATACGCACCAGGAAATCCATGTCCGAACGTATCGCATCTTCGGCCGAGAACTCCACGTCATCGGTATATTCGCGCGCCCATTTCACTGCCTGCACCGCGCGCTCCACCACTTGGTCTTCCGTCATGCGCAGCTTGTGCTGCATGTGAATGGGAGAAGTCGCAATAAAAGTGTGGATGCGTTTATGCTTGGCCGGCTTGATAGCCTCGCCCGCCGCACGCACATCCTTTTCACTGGCGCGCGCCAGCGAACACACGGTAGAACGCTCGATCACCTTGGCGATGCTGTGGATTGCATCGGCATCGCCGGGGCTGGCGGCAGCAAAACCCGCCTCGATCACATCCACGCCCAGCTTTTCCAGCTGGCGTGCGATGCGCACTTTCTCTTCCTTGGTCATGGATGCACCTGGACTCTGCTCGCCGTCGCGCAAGGTGGTATCGAATACGATCAATTTGCTTTTCATGATGGATGCTCCCTACATGGGGTTAAACCTGCGGAACCGCTTGGGTAGCCGCACTCGCTCAAATTTTTCTGGGGGGGGGAATTATGAATTAGCGCGCGCTGCGCAGCAGCAGCGCAGCCAACAGGCTGAACGTGGAGTGGAGCTTTGCGATGTGCATAGAGAAGTGCATGGCTAGAATATTACCAGTTTTATCGACTCACGCAACAGGCTTGCTGCGGCGGCGCAGTGCCCACAGCACATAGCCGGACAATGCGTAGCAAAGGAACAATGCAAACAATACCCCCGGCGGATAGCTGGAGATCAGGATGAAAAACAGCGCGATCAGGAAGATCACCACGAAGGGCACGCTCTTGCGCAGGTTGATGTCCTTGAAGCTGTAGAACGGCAGGTTGCTGACCATGCTCAATCCCGCGAACACCGTCAGGGCCGCAGCGTACCAGCGCAATTCATCGCCCTTGAAGCCGTAATCCAACATCACCCAGACAAAACCGGCCACCAGCGCGGCTGCGGCCGGGCTGGGCAAGCCCTGGAAATAACGCTTGTCGACCACGTCGATGTTGGTGTTGAAACGCGCCAGACGCAACGCCGTGGCCGCGCAATAGATGAACGCGGCGAACCAGCCCCACTTGCCGAGCCCCTTGAACGCCCATTCGTATATCACCAGCGCGGGGGCGACCCCGAACGACACCATGTCGGACAGGCTGTCGTATTCGGCACCGAATTCGCTCTGCGTATGAGTCAGCCTGGCCACACGGCCATCCAGGCCGTCAAGCACCATCGCGATGAAGATGGCCACCGCGGCGGATTCGAAACGCCAATTCATCGACTGCACGATGGCGTAGAAACCCGCGAACAAGGCGCCGGTGGTAAACAGGTTGGGCAACAGGTAGATACCCCGCTTGCGCAGGTTCATCGATTTGCGGGTATTGAATTCGTCCATGCGCCCATTATCCATCAATTTAGCGCTATCAGTTTTGCGGCAATATTGCCAGGATGGTCGTGGTCGCCGACACCTTGTCGCCGATACTGACTTTAACGCTGGTATCCAGCGGCAGATAGACGTCCACACGCGAACCGAAGCGGATGAAGCCGTAACGCTGACCGCGTGTCAGCACATCGCCGGGTTTGATGTAGCACAGGATGCGGCGAGCGATCAGCCCAGCTACCTGAACGAAGGTCACCGTCCGGCCATCGGTCGTGGTCAACACCACCGCATTGCGCTCATTCTCCGCCGACGCCTTGTCCAGATCGGCATTCACGAACTTGCCGGGGAAATACTGCACCTGCTGCACCGTGCCGTCCACCGGGCTGCGGTTGGAATGCACATTGAACACGTTCATGAACACGCTGATCAGGATCGCCTCGCGCTGCCCATAAGGGTCTTGTGTGCGCTCGACCTTGATGACGCGACCATCGGCCGGAGACAGCACTGCACCGGCGTCCTGCGGAATCTCGCGCGGAGGATCGCGGAAGAACTGCAGCACAAAGATAAAAATGATCCACAACGGGATCGACCATACGACGCACCAGACGGTGGCGGCGATGGCGAGAATCAGGGATATGGCCAGAAACGGCCAGCCCTCGCGGGCGATGATGGGATGAGGATAGGAATTCATGAGTGAAACGTGAAATGTGAAATATGAAACGGCCAAAACATGAAAGGCGAAACTGACGTTTCACCTTTCACGTTCCACTTTTCACTAGTTCTTGCTTTGATCGACCAGCTTGTTCTTGCTGATCCACGGCATCATTGCGCGCAGCTTGCCGCCGACGACTTCGATCGGGTGCTCTGCGTTCAGACGGCGACGTGCGGTCATTTCCGGATAGTTGGTGCGGCCTTCCAGGATGAACTGCTTGGCGTAAGAGCCGTTCTGGATGTTGGTCAGGCATTCCTTCATCGCGGCGCGCGCCTGATCGGAGATCACGCGTTGGCCGGTGACGTATTCGCCGTATTCCGCATTGTTGGAGATCGAGTAGTTCATGTTGGCGATGCCACCTTCGTACATCAGGTCGACGATCAGCTTCAGCTCATGCAGGCACTCGAAGTAAGCCATTTCCGGAGCGTAGCCAGCTTCGGTCAGCGTCTCGAAACCGGCCTTCACCAGTTCCACCGCACCGCCGCACAGCACGGCTTGTTCGCCGAACAGGTCGGTCTCGGTCTCTTCGCGGAAATTGGTCTCGATCACGCCCCCCTTGGTGCCGCCGTTGGCTGCTGCATAGGACAGTGCGATGTCCTTGGCCTTGCCGCTCTTGTCCTGGTACACCGCGATCAAAGTCGGCACGCCGCCGCCCTTCAGGTATTCGGAGCGCACGGTGTGGCCGGGGCCCTTGGGAGCGATCATGATCACGTCCACGTCGGCGCGCGGCACGACCTGATTGTAGTGCACGTTGAAGCCGTGCGCGAACGCCAGCGCAGCGCCTGCCTTCAGGTTCGGCGCGACTTCATTGTTATAGACTTCAGGAATAGTCTCATCGGGCAACAACATCATCACCACATCGGCGTTCTTCACTGCGTCGGCCACTTCGGCCACTTTCAGACCGGCACCTTCGGCCTTCTTCCAGGAAGCACCGTTCTTGCGCAGACCGACAGTCACGTTGACGCCGGATTCCTTCAGGTTCTGCGCGTGGGCATGGCCTTGGGAGCCGTAGCCGATGATGGTCACTTGCTTGCCCTTGATCAGGGAAAGGTCTGCGTCTTTGTCGTAATAAACTTTCATGTTGCCCTCTTTCATTAAAAATTAAAGTTTCAAAATCCGTTCGCCGCGCCCGATGCCAGAGGCACCGGTACGCACCGTTTCCAGAATCAGTTCGCGGCCGATCGCCTCCAGGAAATTATCCAGTTTGGCGCGCGCCCCCGTCAGTTCGATGGTGTAAGTGTCGGTCGACACGTCGATGATGCGCCCCCGGAAGATGTCCGCCATGCGCTTCAGCTCCTCGCGATCTTCGCCCAGCGCCCTGACCTTGACCAGCATCAGCTCGCGTTCCAGGTGATCGCCCTCGCTCAGGTCCATCACTGCAACCACATCCACCAGCTTGTTGAGCTGCTTGTTAATCTGGTCGATCACCGCGTCGGAGCCGCTGGTGACGATGGTCATGCGCGACAGGGTCGGGTCTTCGGTCGGTGCCACCGTCAGCGACTCGATATTGTAGCCGCGCGCCGAGAACAGGCCGGCCACGCGCGACAGCGCGCCCGCTTCGTTTTCCATCAGCAGGGAAATGATGTGCCTCATTACAGGTCCTCCGCCAGAATCACTTCGGACAAGCCCTTGCCGCCCGGAACCATCGGGAACACGTTCTCGGTCGAGTCGGTGCGGAAATCCATGAACACCAGATCGTTCTTGCGCGCAAACGCCTCCCTGATGGCCGGCTCGACATCGGCCGGATTCTCGATGCGCATGCCGATATGCCCGTAAGCCTCGGCCAGTTTGACGAAGTCCGGCAGCGCGTCCATATAGGACTGCGAATAACGGTTACCGTGGAAGAACTCCTGCCATTGGCGCACCATGCCCAGATAGCGGTTGTTCAGCGCCAATACCTTGATTGGCAGTCGGAACTGCTTGCAAGTGGACAACTCCTGGATATTCATCTGGATGCTGCCCTCGCCGGTCACGCAGGCCACGGTCGCGTCCGGGTTGATCAGCTGTGCGCCCATCGCGGCGGGCAGGCCGAAACCCATCGTACCCAAGCCGCCGGAATTGATCCAGCGGCGCGGCTGGTTGAACTTGTAGTACTGCGCAGCCCACATCTGGTGCTGGCCGACGTCGGAGGTGACGATCGCGTCCCCGCCGGTGATCTTGTGCAGCGTCTCGATCACATACTGCGGTTTGATGACCTCGGTGGAATTCTTGTAACGCAGCCCGCCGCCCTTGGCGCGCCACTCGTCCACCTGCCTCCACCACGCGGCCAGCTCCGCCGCATCCGGCTTCTGTTTGCTGCTGCGCAGCGCGCCCAGCAACTCGTCCAGCGCGAGCTTGAGGTCGGCGACGATAGGCAGGTCCACCTTGACGCGTTTGGCGATCGAGGACGGATCGATGTCGATATGGATGATCTTGCGCTGCACCTGGGCGAAGTGTTCGACGTTGCCAATCACACGATCGTCGAAACGCGCACCCACCGCCAGCAGCACGTCGCAGTGCTGCATCGCCATGTTGGCTTCGTAGGTACCGTGCATCCCCGGCATGCCGACGAACTGCTTGTCATTGGCCGGATAGCCGCCCAGCCCCATCAGCGTGTTGGTGCACGGCGAGCCGAGCAGGCGCACCAATTCGGTCAACTGCTGCGAAGCACCGCCCTGCACAACGCCGCCGCCGGCATAAACCATGGGACGTTTGGCCTCCAGCAGCATCTGCGCCGCATGCCGGATCTGCGCGCTGTCGGCCTTACCGGGCGGATGATAGGCGCGGATATTCACGTTGGACGGATACTCGAACACCGCCTTCTGGTTGGAAACATCCTTGGGGATATCCACCAGCACCGGGCCGGGACGGCCGGTCCGTGCCAAATAGAATGCCTTCTTGATGGTCGCGGCGATATCCTTGGGGTCCTTGACCAGAAAATTGTGCTTCACGCAGGGGCGGGTGATGCCCACCGCATCCACTTCCTGGAAGGCATCTTCGCCGATCACGGAGGTCGGCACCTGTCCGCTGATGACGACCATCGGAATGGAGTCCATGTAAGCCGTAGCGATACCGGTCACGGCATTGGTCAGCCCGGGACCGGAGGTCACGATGGCCACGCCCACCTTGTCCGATGAGCGCGCGTAGCCGTCCGCGGCATGCACCGCGGCCTGCTCGTGACGCACGAGGACATGCTTGACCTTATCCTGCTTGAACAGCTCGTCGTAAATGAACAGCACCGCCCCGCCGGGATAGCCGAATACATATTCGACCTGCTCCTCCTGCAAACAGCGGATGACGATCTCCGCGCCGGTCAACTCCATCACAAATACCTTCTATTTCTGCCAAAAAAGAACCGCGTAAGATAAAGGTTAGCGGCATTTTGGTCAACCTTCGCCTCCAAATCGATGCGTTTTCAGGCGGCACAGGAAACGTTTTGTTACCATTCCCTCAATCCAAGGAGCCAAAACTGTCCACTTCCACCGAACTATCCGATTTTCTCGTCAGCGTAGAACGGCGCGCATACAAGCAGGCCTTGTTCGCCGTGCGCGACGAGCATGCCGCATTGGATATCGTGCAGGAAGCGATGATCAAGCTCGCCGAAAAATATGGAAACAAACCAGCCGCGGAACTGCCGTTGCTGTTCCAGCGCATCCTGCAAAACACCATACGTGACCACTACCGCAGGCAAAAAGTCAGGACGGCCTGGACAAGCCTGTTCTCCTCGTTCGCCCCCCAGAATGAGGGGGAGGAATTTGACCCGCTCGAAACCCTGCAAGACGATGAAAACCATGCCGTACCCGCCACACCCGACGAATCGCTTCAACAGAACCAGATCATTGCGCAGATCGAACAGGCGCTAAACAAACTGCCGGCACGTCAACGCGAAGCCTTCCTGCTGCGTTATTGGGAGGGATTGGACACTGCCGAAACAGCCGCAGCAATGGGATGCACCGAAGGCAGTGTAAAAACCCACTGTTCTCGCGCAGTGAATGCGCTTGCTGTATCCCTTAAAGCAAAAGGAGTAGAGCTGCCATGAGCAAAAATACCACCCCGAGAGAAATCGACCCAAAACACATCGCCAGGCTGCTCACTCGCGCCGCCGAACAACTGGACGACGACACCGTGGCTGCGCTGCGCCACGCACGCAATAGAGCCCTAGAACGACAAGCGGCGACCAACCCTGCTTTCGCGCTCAGCACCGGACACCACATACACTGGCCGTTAGCGCACGCCATCCCGCAATGGATTGGCATGACCGTTTTTCTCGTTGCGATAGTTGCCGGTGGCGTAAGCTACTGGCATCATTCGCGTGAAGAAATGAGCCATCTGGATGTCGCCATCCTCACCGACGACCTGCCCATGGAAGTTTTTGTAGACCGATAACCGCATGAAACGAGCCGTCTCCGCTTTCGCCCTATTTTGCGCACTGAACACCCCGGCGGCCATCGCGGCCCCCGCCTATTGGCGCACCCTTACACCGGCACAACAGGAAGCGCTCGCCCCGATGTCCCAGCAATGGGACGGCCTGCCCGAGACACAGCAGCGTAGCTTGCTGAATGTCGCCAAACACTATCCGGAACTAAGTGCAAAAGAAAAGCAACGCTTCCTGAGCCGGTTAGGCGCATGGAGTCGCCTCTCCCCGAAACAACGCGAGGCGGCACGCAACAAATATCGCGCCTTCAGCAAGGTGCCCGAGGAAAAACGCAAACAAGTCAGGCAGATGGTCAAGGAAGAACAGGCCAGAAAAGCGGAATAATCCAGACCCGATTAACGCCGCTCGGTCCACCATAGCATCGCCAGCCCCAGTAACAGGAACAAGCCCGTCATCGCTGTGGCGCTGACAAAAGGCGACCAATCATTGAGCGCCCCCAGGCTGGCGAACAACCGCCCGACGAAGTGGAACACCAGCCCCAGCACAATGCCGGCGAATATCATCGCGCTGATCCCTCCTGAGCGCCGCTGGTACGACGCGAATGGCAGCGCCAACAGCATCATCACCAGCAGCGCCAAGGGGTAGACCAGCTTATTCCACATGGCGATCTCATAGCGTGCACTCTTTTGCCGGTTGTCCTGCAGGTGTCCCACATACTGATAGAGGTCATAGGCCGACATCTGCTCCGGCACCACCAGCAACACGCTCAGGATGCCCGGATTGAGTGCTGAACGCCACTCCTGGCTGGCTGCCGTATTGACAGTGGTTCCTTGCTTGTCGAAACGCGTCTCCATCACTTCCTCCAACTGCCAGCGCCCCTCCTCGATGAAGTTCGCCCGCGTGGCATTGGTGATCGCCTGCAAGTGATAGGTATCGTCAAAAAGGTAGATATTGACATTCGACAAACTGGTGTCCGGCATCACGCTCTTCACGTTCACAAAACTGCGCTCGTCCTTGACCCACACCCCGGAGCGGAACTCCTTGAGCGAGACCTGCGAATTCTGCGCCTTCAGGCGCAATTGCTGGGCCATCCGTTCACTGGGCGGAGCAACAAACTCGCTAAATGCGAAACTCAGCGCAATCAATGGCAAAGATATCTTGAACAGCGCCCCCAGCATCTGCCACAGTGAGGCGCCGGAGGCACGATAAACAGTCAGTTCCGAACTGGCCGCCAGTTGTACCAGGGCGAATATGGCGCCGACCAGCACCGCCACCGGGAACAGTTCATAGACATGGCCGGGGATTGTCAGCGCCACGAACAGCAACACATACCCCAGATGGTACTGCCCCTGCCCCATCACGTTCAGTTCATGGATCAGATCCAGGAAGGCGAACAGCATGATGAGCGCGGCGAACACCAGCGCGATGCTGAGGTAGATTTCGCGGCCGAGATAACGCGTCAGCAGATTCATTTCGACCATACCCTCCGCAGCGAGGACAAAGTCATGCGCCGGTAGAACATCACCGCCGTGACCGCCAGCATCGCCACATGTATGCCCCATAACCCGATGCCGGGCGACAACTTACCCTGTCCAACCCATGCATTGGTGACGCTGATCATGTTGCTGTACAGCATATAAAGGACAATGGCCAGAACCAGATTGAGGGAACGTCCGGCACGCGGGTTGACGTAGCTCAGGGGTATGGCCAACAAGGCCAGAATCGCAGCACTGATGGGCAACCCCAGCCGCCACTCCAATTCGGAAAGATTCCATGTGGTAGGGTTACGCCACAGTTCCGGCGTAGACATGATTCGAGAATAAGGCTGTGCCTGCTTGGGCGGCACACTGTCGATGCGCAGCGCATACCGCTCGAACTCCACGATGTTGTAATCGCGCTGCCCGGGCACCCCTTCATAACGCGTGCCGTTCAGCAACACCAGGAAGCGGTCGCCGTTCGGCAAGGTTTCCTGCAAACCCTGCCGCGCCACCATGGTGCCCAGCTTGCCGTTCTGCATCGACTGCACGAACACGTTGCCGACGCGATTGGATCCCGGGTGCAAGTTCTCGACAAAATAGACACGGTCAGCCTGCTTCGATTCGCGGAACGTTCCCGGAACCGCGGTAGCCACATCATCACGGCTCTCCAGCTTGCTTTTGAATTCGTCGGCCTTTTTCAACGCCCAGGGCGACAGTACGAGACTGAGCAGCGCGATCACGCTTACCACCGGCAAGGCGTACCACATCACCGGCCGTATCCAGCGCGTCAGCCCGATGCCGGAACAGAACCACACCACCATCTCGCTGTCGCGATAACAGCGCGACAAGGTGAGCAATATGGAAATGAACAGGCTGATGGAGAGCAGCACCGGCAGGTAATTCATCGCGCTGAAACCCAGCATGGCCAGCACACCATCGACCGCCAGCTTGCCGCCGACCGCATCTCCCAACAGGCGAATCAACTGTGTGACCACCACGATACCCAGCAAAACCACGAATACCAGAAAGCCATTGCCGGCGAATTCACTCACCAAGGCGCGGTGGAAGATACCTGAGCGTAGCGGCTTTGACTTTATGCGGCGAGTTTGCGGATAATCCGGCATCGAAATGTAGGCTTGAATATCTTTTAAGGAGTAGCGCGTGGAATTTAGCACAAAACAGGGTAGCCCGGAAAAGCTGAAGAGCGGTTGCGTGGCAGTTGGCGTGTTCGAAGGCGGCAAGTTATCCGCTGCCGCGCAGGTGCTCGACAAGGCTGCGCAACATGCGCTCAGCGACCTCATCGCGCGCGGCGACATGAGCGGCAAGGCCGCATCCACCCTGCTGCTGCACGCCGTACCCGGCATCGTTGCCGAGCGCGTACTGCTGGTCGGCTTGGGCAAAGCCAGCGAACTGAACAACAAGGCCAGCGTGGAAATTCTGGCAGCAGCATTCAAAGCCCTGCACGGCACCCCGGCGAAAGATGCGGCCCTGTTCATCACCGACGATGGCGTCGGCAAGGATGCTGCGTGGGTGGTCAAGCAGGCCGTCATCGCCGCCGCCGACGGTGCCTACCGCTCCGACAGCCTGAAGAGCAAACCTTCCAAGGCTGCCACGTTGAAGCATGTCACTTTCGCCACGCTGAATAAGCCCGCTGCTCCCCTGAAGCAGGCCGTCGATCAGGCCGCTGCCATTGTGCACGGTATGGCGCTGACCAAAGACCTCGGGAACCTGCCCGGCAACATCTGCACACCGACCTACCTCGCCGCCAAGGGACTGGCGTTGGCGAAGGCGCACAAACGCATCAAGACCACCGTGCTCGAAGAGAAGGACATGAAGAAACTCGGCATGGGTTCTTTCCTGTCCGTTACACGCGGCAGTGCCCAGCCGCCCAAACTCATCACGCTTGAGTATTCCGGAGCGGACAAGAAACAGAAACCTATCGTGCTGGTCGGCAAGGGCATCACGTTCGATACCGGCGGCATCTCGCTCAAGCCCGGCGACATCGTCACCTCGATGTCCGGCCAGACCATCGAGATCCTGAACACCGATGCAGAAGGCCGTTTGATCCTGTGCGACGCACTGACCTACGCGGCCAGGTTCAATCCCGACACTGTGATCGACATCGCCACCCTGACCGGCGCCTGCGTGATCGCCCTGGGATACGTCGCCAGCGGGCTGTTCAGCAACGACGACAAACTCGCGAAGGAACTGATCGCCGCGGGCGAGCAGTCGCACGACCGCGTGTGGCAGTTGCCGCTGTGGGACGACTACCAGTCGCTGCTCGACAGCAACTTCGCCGACATGCAGAACATCGGCGGGCGGGCGGGCGGCACCATCACCGCCGCATGTTTCCTGTCGCGCTTCACCAAGGACTATCGCTGGGCGCACCTGGACATCGCGGGCACGGCGAACAAATCCGGCAAGGATAAAGGCGCGACCGGACGTCCCGTGCCGTTGCTTACGCAATACCTCATCAACCGCACGACCAAGTGACCAAAGTCGACTTCTACACCGGCTCGGAAGACAAGCTGCGCACCGCTTGTCAGCTGAGCCACAAGGCGATGCAGAACGGCGTGCGCGTGGTGCTCAGCGCGCCGGATGCGGCGACCGCGGACGCGCTGGACAAGCTGCTTTGGCAGCTCCCGGCCACCGCCTTCATCCCGCACTGCCGCAGCGATGACGCCGGTGCCGGGGAAATGCCTGTCGTACTGAACAGCGGCAGCGAGCGATTTCCCCATCACGACCTGCTGATCAGCCTGCATGACGAGTGCGTGCCGTTCTTCAGCCGCTTCGAGCGCGTCATCGAAATCGTCAGCCAGGAAGCCGAGGACAGCCGCAGGGGGCGGGAGCGTTACAAGTTCTACAAGGACCGTGGCTACGAACTGAGCCACACCGACCTTTCCAAGCCGCGAGCATGAGCGCCATCGAACAGCCAGTCCCGACGGACGACCTGCCCTTGCTGACCAAGGTGGTGGACGAGGATGTACAGCATGACCTGCCCACCCTGACCGAGGTCGTCGAAGAAATTCATCCTGCCTTGCCGCCGTTCGAAGTACCCGCTATCGCCGGGGACGAACTGCCGGTATTGATGGAGGTTATCGCAGCCGAACCGCCCCCCGACATCGTGGCCGCCCGGCAGGTGATGGAAGATGCCCCTCCGCCCGCCGCACTGAGCGAAGCGGATATGCAACTGTTACTGCAGCGGCTCGAAGCGCATATCGAATCCGTGTTCACGAAAAAACTCAGTCTCCGTCTCGAACAGCTACAGCGGCAGGCCATCGAGCAGGCAGTCGGCGAACTAAAGGCTGAACTCCCCCGGATACTGCGCGATGCATTGGACGCACCGCACACCCGCCGTTAAGCAAAAACCTTCCCCCGGCAGTCCCGACCACCTGCTAGCTACTAGCGACTGGCTGTATAATCCCGCCCTTTTCCGCAGCATCAAAGCCGAACATCATGGAACTCGCAAAAAGTTTTGAACCGAAAGACATCGAAGCCCGCTGGTATCCCGAGTGGGAATCCTCCGGCTACTTCAAGGCCGGACTCGACCCGAACAAGACTGAATCATTCTGCATCCAGCTGCCGCCGCCCAACGTCACCGGCACGCTGCACATGGGGCACGGCTTCAACCAGACACTGATGGATGCGCTCACGCGCTACCACCGCATGAAGGGCGACAATACCCTGTGGCAACCGGGAACCGACCATGCGGGCATCGCGACGCAGATCGTCGTGGAACGCCAGCTCGATGCTCAAAAGATTTCGCGCCACGACCTGGGCCGCGAAAAGTTCATCGAAAAGGTGTGGGAGTGGAAGGAATACTCCGGCGGCACCATCACCCGGCAGATGCGCCGCCTGGGCACTTCGCCCGACTGGTCGCGCGAGCGCTTCACCATGGACGAGGGGCTGTCGAAGTCCGTTACCGAGACCTTCGTGCGCCTGTACAACGAAGGCCTAATCTACCGCGGCAAGCGCCTGGTCAACTGGGACCCGAAGCTGCACACCGCCGTGTCCGATCTGGAAGTCGTGCAGGAAGAAGAAGACGGCTTCATGTATCACATCCGCTATCCGCTGGCAGATGGTTCCGGTCATCTGACCGTCGCCACTACCCGCCCCGAGACCATGATGGGCGACGTCGCGGTGATGGTGCACCCTGAAGACGAGCGCTACAAGCACCTCATCGGCAAGCAAGTCACGCTGCCGCTGTGCGACCGCACCATCCCGGTCATCGCCGACGAATATGTGGACAAGGAATTCGGTACCGGCGTGGTGAAGGTGACGCCCGCGCATGACTTCAACGACTACGCGGTGGGCCAGCGCCACAAGCTGGAGATGATCTCCATCCTCACGCTGGACGCGAAGATCAACGACCACGCGCCTGCCAAGTACCGCGGCATGGACCGTTTCGATGCGCGCAAGCAGATCGTTGCCGACCTTGAAGCCGCAGGCGTGTTCGAAAAGGCCGAGAAACACAAACTGAAAGTGCCGCGCGGTGACCGCACCGGCGTGGTGATCGAGCCGATGCTGACCGACCAGTGGTTCGTGGCGATGAGCAAGGCCGGCCCCGAAGGAAAGAGCATCACCGAGCAGGCTCTGGAATGCGTGAGCTCCGGCGAGATCAAGTTCCATCCGGAGAACTGGGTCAACACCTACAACCAGTGGCTGAACAACATCCAGGACTGGTGCATCTCGCGCCAACTGTGGTGGGGGCACCAGATCCCCGCGTGGTACGGCGTGAACGGCGAAGTATTCGTCGCGCGCGACGAAGCCGAAGCGCGCCACCTGGCCGACCAGGCGGGCTATGCCGGACAACTCGACCGCGACAACGACGTGCTCGACACGTGGTTCTCCTCCGCGCTGTGGCCGTTCTCCACTCTGGACTGGGACGAAGGCAAACCGTTTGAACAACAGAATCCGTTCGTTCAGCAATATCTGCCCTCTTCCGTGCTGGTCACCGGCTTCGACATCATCTTCTTCTGGGTGGCGCGCATGGTGATGATGACCAAGCACATCACCGGCAAGATCCCGTTCAAGGACGTGTATGTGCACGGCCTGATCCGTGATGCGGAAGGCCAGAAGATGTCCAAGTCCAAGGGTAACGTGCTCGACCCTATCGACCTGATCGACGGCATCTCCCTCGAAGACCTGGTGAAGAAGCGCACCACCGGCCTGATGAATCCCAAGCAGGCCGAGCAGATCGAAAAGCGCACACGCAAGGAATTCCCGGAAGGCATCACTGCCTTCGGCACGGATGCATTAAGGTTCACCTTCGCATCGCTCGCATCGCCAGGCCGCGACATCAAGTTCGACATGCAGCGCTGCGAAGGCTACCGTAACTTCTGCAACAAGCTGTGGAACGCCACACGCTTCGTGCTGATGAACTGCGACGGCAAGGACGTCGGTCTCGATGAGTCGCTGCCGCTGGAATTCTCCGCCGCCGACAAGTGGATGATCGGCGAACTGCAAAAGGCCGAGGCCGAGATGGCGACGCACTTCGCCGATTACCGCTTCGACATGGCCGCACGTGCGGTATACGAACTGGTGTGGAACACCTACTGCGACTGGTATGTGGAACTGGCCAAGGTGCAGATGGCCAACGGCAACGACGCGCAGCAGCGCGGGACGCGTAGAACTTTGGTGCGCGTGCTGGAGACCATCCTGCGCTTGGCACACCCGATCATCCCGTTCATCACAGAAGAACTGTGGCAGTCGGTCGCGCCGATGGCCAACAAATCCGGCGACAGCATCATGCTGCAAGCCTATCCCAAGGCAGACAGCAGCAAGATCGATGAGGCTGCCAGCGCGCAGATCACCCTGCTGCAGGAACTGATTTCCGCCTGCCGCAGCCTGCGCAGCGAGATGAACCTGTCGCCCGCCGCGCGCGTGCCGCTCATTGCAGCTGGCGATGCGACGGTATTGAACGCACTTGCACCTTACATCAGCAGCCTCGCGAAATTGAGCGAAGTGCAGATCGTCGCCGAGTTGCCGGAAGGCGATGCGCCCGTGTCCATCGTCGGCAATTTCAAACTGATGCTGAAGGTAGAGATCGACGTCGCAGCAGAGCGCGAGCGCCTGGACAAGGAGATCGCGCGCCTGACCAACGAGATCGCCAAGGCGCAAGCCAAGCTCGGCAACGAGAGCTTCGTCGCGCGCGCTCCGGCTGCCGTGGTGGAGCAGGAGAAAAAACGCCTGGAAGATTTCGGTGCGACGCTGGCCCAGTTGCAGGCGCAGCGCGCGAAGTTAGGATAACGTGTAGGGGTAGGTCCTGCCTGCGAAGCCGCTTAGTCGCGGGCAGGGCCAGCCCTACCTTCAGTGCAGGGGCGCCATGCGCCCCCGTCCTGCCTGATGAGGGGGTATCAGACTGCGCGGCGTCGGATGAGGAATACGAATTCGCCGTTCTCCTCGGTCGAGGAGAGCAGCTCATTGCCGGTCTTTTTGCAGAAATCGGCGAAGTCCTTGGGCGCTCCTTTATCGGTTGCCACCACTTTCAGCACCTGTCCGCTGTTCATCGTGGACAGCGATTTCTTGGCGCGCAGGATGGGCAACGGACACGCCAGCCTGCGCACATCCAGTTCGACATCGTAGTTCATCATGCGACCGGCAGTCCCGCCTGCGCCCAAGCCGTGATGCCGCCCTGCAGGTTGTACACGTCGACAAAGCCGTTCGCGGCGGCGAATGCCGCGGCCTGCGCCGAACGCCCGCCCATCTGGCAATAGAATACGGTCGGCGCGTTCTTGTCCAGCTCGCTCAGGCGCAACGGGATAAGGTGCAGAGGGATGGATTCGCCCTGCGGGATCTTGCCGCGCGCGACCTCCGCATCGGTACGCACATCCACCAGGCGCAAGCCGCCCTTCTGCAACATCGCTTCCAGTTCGGCGACGCTGAGGTTCTTGAAACTGCTCATTACTTATTCCTTTTCTGTTTGAATTTGATCCGCCAGCAAGTGCGAGATACGGGTGTTCGCCACCGCCAGCCTCCTGACCAGCATGCGCAAAAATGCGTCGCTGAACTGGAAACGGCAACCGGTCGAAGCATTGGCCAGCATATCGGGATCGATTTCGATCAGCACCACGTCGTTTTTGGCGATCACGTCGGTACTTCGTTTGAAAGCGTGCTCGGAGAGGTGTGCCATTTCACCAAAACAATCGCCGCTACGCAACAGGCTGAGCAGCCTGCCCTGCTTGAGTACCCGCACCGTGCCTTGCGCCAGGATGAAAAAAGAGCGCCCATCCTCGCTATCGCGCAGGATGTATTCCGCCTCCGGCACTTTGCGCCAGCTACTGATGCGCAACACTTCCCATAGTTCCACATCGCTGAAATTCTTGAAGAACGCCAGGCTGCGCAAGGTATCGAATTTCTCGGTATCGAAGATTTCATTCTGTGCCGGCACGACATGGCTGAAAAAACCGACCAGATCGCGCGCAAACTCGTCCCAGGTCGGGTAACGCTTCGCCGTATCCTTCTCCATCGCGCGCCGGACGATGGCATCCAGCTCCGGGGGCGTTTCCGGGCGGAACGCGCTAGGTGGTGGCGGATCGATGTTGAGGATGTGGTAGATCATGCTGAAGTTATTGCTCGCATCGAACGGCAGCTTGCCGCTCAGCAGCTTGTACATCACCACACCCAGCGAATAGATGTCGGTCTGATGGGTCAGGGGCAGTTCCTGCACCTGCTCCGGCGACATGTAGGCCGGCGACCCCACACCCGACACCTGCGTGGTCTGGGCATCCTGGAGCGCGGCGGAACCGAAATCGGAGATCTTGATGTCGGTCTCGCCCTGCAACAGGATGTTGGCCGGCTTGATATCTCGGTGGATCACGCCCTGATATTGCGCGTACTCGAGCGCCTTGCAGCACTTATAGACGATCTCCGCGATGGTGCTGATGGGCAGCAGGTGATCCACCTCGGCATACCGGTCGAGCGTGTCGCCCTCCACATATTCCATCACCATGTAGTTGACGTCACCCTCCATCACCGCATCGAGTATCTTCACGATGTGTGGATGGGACAGCTTGCCCGCCAGCGAGGCCTCGGTCATCAGCAGCTTACGATAGACCTTGGCGCGATTGGGATCGCGCAAGCTGTTCATGTCGAACAGCTTGATGGCGACCTGCTGCTTGCTGAAGGTATCGGTGGCCAGATAAACGGTACTGGTCGCACCCCGGCCGATTTCGCGAGCGAGTTCGTATTTGCCGATCTTGTCCATTTTGGCTTTTATTGTCCGGAACGGCGCAATTCTGCGCACTTTGGCGCGCAAAGTCCACATTGCAGCAAACTCCGGGTGTGAACCAAGGGCAAAAGCAACTATCATAGATGCCATGAAAAAACTGCCATTGCTGCTGTTGCTATGTTTTTCGCCCTGTGCCGTGAGCGAAGGACTGCCCGATCTGGGCGATGTCTCGCAGACCGTACTCACACCGCTGCAGGAACGCCAGATCGGCCAGCAGAGCATGCTGCAGATACGCGCCAGCAAACAGTTCCTCAACGATGCCGAGATCAACGACTACCTCAACCAGCTCGGATACCGGCTGGTGGAGAACAGCGCCGAGCCCGGTCTGGGCTTCGAATTCTTCGCGCTCGACGATTACAACGTCAATGCGTTCGCCATGCCCGGCGGCTTCATCGGCGTAAACAGCGGCCTGTTGCTGACGGTTCAGAGCGAATCGGAACTCGCCGCGGTACTCAGTCACGAAATCGCCCACGTCACCCAGCACCATACGGCTCGCATGGTGGCAGGCCAGCAAAACGACAGTCTGGCCTCGATGGCCGCGCTCGCCGTCGCCATCCTCGCCGCGCGCAGCAACTCGCAGGCTTCGCAGGCGGCCATCGCCAGTATGCAGGCGCGCGCCCTTCAGAAACAGCTGGATTACACCCGCACTCACGAACAGGAAGCGGACCGCATCGGCTTCGAGATTTTGCAGAAATCGAACTTCAACACCCACGCCATGCCGGAATTCCTCGACCGGCTGCAAAAGGCCACACGCCTTCTGGAGGGCAACACCCCCGGTTACCTGCGTACCCACCCGATCACCAGCGAGCGCGTCGCCGATATCGAGAACCGCGTCCAGAAACAACCGTACCGCCTGCTTCCCGATAGCCTGAACTTCCAGCTGGTACGCACCAAGCTCATTGCCAGCCAGAAGACCGCCGCGGATGCCATCACCTACTTCAACGATGCCTTGGGTACGCAGAAATATGGCAATCCCGTCGCACAACGTTATGGCCTGGTCGGCGCGCTGTTGCGCAACAACGAGATCGAGCGCGCCACTCAGGAACTGGCGACGCTGCGCAAGCAGGTCAGGAATAACCCGATGGTCGAAACCCTCGCCGGAAAGGTGAAGCGCGCAGCGAAGAACGATACCGAAGCACTGGCGTTCTACCGCAACGCGGTACAGAACTTCCCGCAGCATCGTGCACTGATCTATGACTACGCCGAGCTTCTGCTGCAAACCAACCAGGCCGACACCGCCGTCAAGCTGATCGGAGAGCAACTCACCCGCCACCCCAGCGATACAACGCTATACGACCTGCAAGCCCACGGCTACGCCATACTGGACAAGCGCCTGGAACAACACCAGGCACAAGCCTACAGTTATGCCTGGCAAGGCAACCTGTACGCGGCCATCGAACAACTGGAACAGGCAAAACAGGCGGGGGGAAGCTTCTACCAGATGTCCACCATAGAAAGCGATTTGCGGGAGCTGAGGGAAATGGTGGAGGCTCGGCCTCAAAAATAGTCCCACATCCCTTATGCTTCCGATAAGCCTGATAAAGATATAATGCCACTGGATTATTTAGCGCACTCAAGCCCCATTCCCGGCATGAAAAAAAGTTCGAACACCGTCTGGCATCATGCCTGCGTGACGCGGGATCAATGCGTCGACCAAGTCATCAACTACCCGCTCATTTCCGCACCACAATGAGCACCGCGCCTTTAAATCCGCTACGCATCCCCGCCGATATCTGGCGCAGCCGCCACCTGCTCGGCCAGCTCATCAAGCGCGATGTGTTGATGCGATACCGGGGTGCGATATTCGGCGTGCTGTGGATATTTCTCAGTCCGCTTATCATGCTGGCAGTCTTCGCCTTCATCTTCGGCCATATCTTCCAGGCGCGCTGGCCGCAACAGGACGCCGGAATCCCTTTCTGGCTGCTGCTCTATAGCGGCCTCATCGCCTTCAACGTGTTTGCCGAAACGATTTCCCGCGCACCGACGTCCGTACGCGGCTATCCCAGCTTCGTAAAGAAGATCATCTTCCCGGTGAATATACTGCCCATCGTGCCGCTCGGTGCCGCGCTGGTGCACGGCGGATTCAACTTTCTGATCCTGCTCGCCGCCCTCGCATGGACCAGCCATCTACATGCCAGCATCCTGCTATTCCCTTTTCTGATCATCCCGCTGCTGCTGCTTGCCTTGGGATTATCGTGGTTCCTGGCGGCCTGGGGGGTGTTCATCAGGGACATGACCCAGATCGTGCCGGTGTTCGTGCAGATGCTGCTGTTCCTGTCTCCTGTTTTCTACCCAGTCAGTGCGGTACCCGAAATATTGCGTCCGCTATACCAATACAACCCGCTGGGGGCCGTAATTGAAACCTCCCGCACCGCAATCATCGGTCAGCCGATTGAATGGAGCACATGGGGAATGGCATTGGGCTTTAGCATGATCGTATCGATTCTGGGTTACGCATTCTTCCAGCACAGCAGGGACGAGTTTGCCGATGCACTCTGACATTGCCATCTCGGTCAGGAACCTGACCAAAAATTACCGCATCTTCGGCCATCCGACCGATCGCATAAAACAGGCGCTTACGCTCGGCCGCATGCATTTCCATCGCGAATTCACCGCGTTACAGGATGTTTCCTTCGATATCCAAAAGGGGGAAACCGTAGGCATCATCGGCCGCAACGGATCGGGAAAGAGCACACTGCTGCAACTGATTTGCGGCATCCTCAAACCCTCATGTGGTTCTGTAGAAGTAAATGGCCGAATCTCAGCACTGCTGGAACTTGGTGCCGGCTTCAACCCTGAGTTCACCGGAAGGGAGAACGTTTATTTTCAGGGTGCGCTGATGGGTATCTCGAAGGATGAGATGGATGAGCGTTTCGACGAGATAGCGTCATTCGCCGATATCGGCGAGTTTATCGATCAACCCGTACGCACCTATTCGAGCGGAATGTTTGTGCGTTTGGCATTCGCCGTTTCGATTCGGGTCGATCCCGAAATCCTGATCGTTGATGAAGCGCTATCAGTCGGGGACATGGAGTTTCAGGCCAAATCGTTCCAGGCCATGCGAAAAATGCAGGAAGATGGCCTTTCGATCTTTCTGGTCACTCACTCGCTGCCATTAGTCAGAAACTTTTGCCAACGTGCCATTTGGCTGGATCATGGCAAATTGATAAAGGCAGGGCCAGCATCAGAGATCTGCCGCGAGTATGCCTCGCACACCCAGGCGGCTCCCGAATCAATTCGGTCTCAAATAAAGAGTGCTGCTGAAATGGCCGTATTTGAACCGAACAAAACAACAGGAATCTCGATAAAACAAGTTTCGCTGGATAAACAATCGCTATATGTTGGCGACAACTTATCCATATCAGTGTCGCTAACGTTTTTCAAAGAAGTGAATGCAAGTGAATTCGGCGTCGGAATCATTGTCTATCACGACGATGGCCGCCTGTGTACTCTGTTCAACACCATACGTGACAATGTAATTCCGGAAGTTCCGGATGATTGCATTAAACTGGAGATTCCAAAAATCTCTTTTATTCCGGGCCATTATCTGGTCTCGGTGAATGTTTGCGACTATGCGGGCGTCTTCTCGTTCGACAAATTGGACCATTGTGCGGCCTTTGAAGTAATGGAGGAATTTAATTTGAACGGGATACCTCGCTGGGAAGGGGAGATTGCGTGTGAGCACCGCTGGACCAAATAACTGGGAATTAAGGAATTCGGAACACCTTATATTCACCAATCGGAGCTTGTGCACTCATCATCACTTGCTAGTGGGAATCATCCGGGTGCGCAATGAGTCACTGATCCTGGAAGACA
The DNA here is from genome assembly GCF_018324385.1 of Ferrigenium kumadai. Lineage (NCBI taxonomy): Bacteria > Pseudomonadati > Pseudomonadota > Betaproteobacteria > Nitrosomonadales > Gallionellaceae > Ferrigenium > Ferrigenium kumadai. Next base: position 1,851,843 of record NZ_AP019536.1, read on the forward strand.
CCCTGTCACATATGAGCGGGTTTGTTGATGCGATCGTGGCCTATGATGATGCAAGCACGGACAGCACGCTGGAAATTCTTCGCAACTGCCCCAAGGTCGCGATGGTGGTAGCCAATACCAACTGGGAGCCAAGCATAGACGCGCGACTGGAAGCAGAAACCAGACATCGCGGGCTTTTATTGTCCCTCCTGAACGCCCATTTATCTGCTGACTGGGTTTTTTGCTTTGATGCGGACGAGCGGTATATCGGGAATATCCGAGATACCCTGCACGCCATGAAGTCGCACAAAAACGATGGGATACGCATTCAACTGTTCGACGCATACATGACTGCAGACGACTGCCTGCCCTACTCTTCGGGCCGAAGCCTCCTTAATTTCCGGCGAAAATTCGGGCCGGAAAAACGAGAAATTCTGATGTTGTGGAAAAACTCCCCATCCGTTTTTTATCATGGGCTGGATGCACGAGAGCCACAAGGTGTCTCCCACGCGATCACCAGTTTTCATTGCCAACATTATGGAAAATCCATTTCAGTCCAACAATGGGAAGAGACATGTGACTATTACGCCCGCCACTTCCCGCCGGAGCCTTATGGGAAAAAGTGGTTAAGCCGAAAGGGCAAGGCCATACACACACAATCCGACTTTTCGCGGCCGCTTTACGATTGGGGAGATGATCTTTTCTCAAATGCGGTATTAATCTAACCACGCACACGCACCTAGCCCCGCTCATTCACACGGATTCAATCTCTCAATGGCTGAAAAGAATCGTGCTTTAATTGCCACTCACCACCTTGTCGACTTTGCCGGTTCGGAGATTTCCACACTGGAACTCGCCACCACATTGATGTCCATGGGCTGGGAGGTAACCGTAGCCGCGATCTTGACCGGGGAGCCTATGATCTGGGAATTCCACTCAAGGTCAATCCCATTATTCAATCTACTTGAAACAGAACTGCCTATCGATAATCAGCATTTCGATTTGGTCTGGATACACCATTTGCCCGTTTTTCATGAAATCGTCCTATTCAGAAAAATCACTGGAAGCAAGCTGATCTATTGCAGCCTCTCCCCATACGAACCTTTTGAGGCAGTTCCTGCGCTGTTAGACTCTGTCACCCTGTTGCTTGCCAATTCCCGGGAAAATGCAGACCACATCTTAAGCGAACGGGGGTTGCCAGAAGGCTCGGTCAAGATATTTCCTAATTCTGTACCGCAACATTTCTGGAAGGTATCCAAAGCGAACTATCCCTCACAACCGAAAAAAATCGCTTTGGTAAGTAATCACCCTCCCAAAGAGATCACCGAACTTATCTCCATACTCCAGCAAGCCGGGCGGGAGGTTCGGCACATTGGAATAAAGGGCGAGCCCCTATTGGTCACCCCTGGCGAATTGATGAACTACGATGCGGTGATTTCCATAGGGAAGACAGTCCAATACTGTTTCGCCTTAAAAATCCCGGTTTATTGTTATGATCATTTTGGCGGCCCGGGCTGGCTAAACAAGCATAACTTCGACTTGGCTTACCGCAACAACTTTTCAGGTCGCGGCTTCTCAAAAAAAGACAGCCACTCCATCATCCATGAACTCGATGCAGGCTTTGAGAAGGCGGTGGAACAACTTGAGGAGCATCATGAATTCGCCAAAAACCACTTTGATCTTGAACGAAATCTCAAGCAAATGTTTAATTATGAGCCGTTCTCCATTCCCAATTCCGGTTCAATGTATCAACAACTCATCTTGGAACACGCCTGTTATAAGCGCTTGGCAATAGCGCGCCAAACCTCGGCTGACACATACAAGGTCAACATACTGAATGAGGAAATTCGACGACGAGATGCAGAGATTCAACGTCTAACATCAACATATTCGTGGCAAATTACCAAGCCATTGAGGCTCCTCGCCAACCTCCCTCAACTGATCAAAGCAGTTCTTATGAAAAAATGAAAGCTTCTGTTGTTATTCCCACCAAGAATGGCGGGCCATCGTTTGCCAAAGTATTGGATGCACTGCTCCAACAAGAAACACCCTGGGAATTTGAAATCCTGGTGATCGACTCTGGCTCAACTGATGACACAGTGGAAAATTGCAAACAGCGAAGTGTCCCGGTACTGTCTATTCCTCCTGCCGAATTCGGCCATGGCAGAACGAGAAATCTGGGTATCTCAAAAACCGGCGGGGAATTCATCGCCCTGATCACTCAGGACGCGCTTCCGGCGAACAATCAATGGCTATTCAATCTGGTAAGTGCAGTTGAACGAGCTCCCGATGTAGCCGGTGCATTTGGGCGCCATCTGCCCTACCCTGAAGCGCGCCCCTGCCTAAAAAGGGATCTGAAGCTGCACTTCGATCATTTTTTGCGCTGGCCATCCGTTATCAGAAGGTCTGATGATGAGCAACGATATGAGCGAGAAGAAGGCTACCGGCAGATGATGCATTTTTTTTCCGACAACAATGCTTGCTTGCGTCGTAGTGTGTGGGTCAAGTATCCATATCCCGACGTCGATTTTGCTGAAGATCAAATTTGGGCCAAAACCATCATAGATGCAGGTTTCGCCAAAGCATATGCCGACAATGCTGTGGTCTACCATTCTCACAACTATTCAGTAATTGAGGCTGGGCGTAGAGCCTTTGATGAATCGATGGCTTTGAATCGACTCTTCGGATATAAATCCTGCCCCACGATTGCCCATCTATTGGCCACCATACTTTACTCCATCGCTGCAGACACTCAGTACGTGGCGAGCAATTGCCACGGCGTCGACGAATTGCGCCAGATAGTGACAATCCCATTCCTCAATTTTTCACGCATGGTCGGACGTTATCTCGGCACAAAATGGGAAAGGCTCCCGAAATGGATGGTACGCACCATTTCTCTAGATAAGGCGCTTCAGGCCAGTTAATGCAACTCATACTTCCGAATGGAACCCCAACGTGTTGATTAGAAAAATTCGTTTATTAAACTTGCTACGAATCAAGCTCGGCGCATGGGGCATGGTTAAATTCCTGTGGTTTGAGTACATATATGGAGGTCGACTACTCATCAGGCTCGAGCCTAGAAGCAAAGCCGCGGATATTGTTAAAACCTACGACTTCATAAACAATCGCTCAATTGGCGAAACAATGGATCCGGATAATATGGATGCCCAGACAATCAACTGGGTGATCCCTGACTTTAGAGTCGGGTCCGGCGGGCACCTGAATATTTTCAGGCTCATTTCTCATTTAGAGAAAAGAGGTTTTCGTTGCCGTGTAATCATCGTCGGTTACACGCTCTTTTGCACCGGCGAGGAAGCGCGAGATGTCATCAGAAAACATTTTTTTCCAATAGAGGCGGAAGTAAGCATCGGGGAATGCAGCCTGAAACCAGCGAAGTTCACAGTGGCTACCAGTTGGATTACTGCGTACACCGTTCGAAATTTTATGGCGACGCAACACCGTTGTTATTTTGTGCAAGATTACGAGCCCTATTTTTATGCACATGGCAGCGATTATTATTTCGCAGAAGCGACTTATCGCATGGGCTTACTCGGAATTACTGCCGGAGATTGGTTGGCGACCAAGTTGGCTGATAAATACGGGATGAAAACCGTCTCGATGGGATTTTCATTCGATCACCATTTGTATTATCCACGCAAGCGGCTAGCCCCCCATCAGAAACGAGTATTTTTTTATGCCCGTTCAGTTACACCACGACGTGGCTTTGAACTTGGCATATTGGCTTTACACAGAGTCGCAGAGCGCCACCCCGATATTGAGTTCGTGTTAGCAGGATGGGACTCTTCATCCTATCAAATACCGTTTAAGCACATTGATGCAGGGAATGTCTCGGTGAATGACCTTCCGGACCTGTACAGCCAATGTGATGTTGCCTTAGTGCTGTCGTTGACAAATCTTTCGCTTCTTCCCTTGGAGTTAATGGCATGTGGGTGTCCCGTCGTAAGCAACAAAGGGGAGAACGTCGAATGGCTTTTGAATGAAAACAACGCCCTGCTGGCCGACCCGAACCCGGAATCCTTATGCGACGCGATCATCGATCTTCTCGTCAATGAAAACAAACGAAAACAGTTGATTGAGAACGCCTCCAGGTTTGCCAGGGCAACAAGCTGGGAATCAGAATCCGAGAAAGTTGTATCGTTCTTTCAAGAAATGGAATCCATCACAGCCTGAGGAGGTGGGGATATGAACTGTTGTGTTATCGGCGGGGCGGGCTTCATCGGCCTGCATCTAGTAGAAGCGTTGGTTGCAGCTGGACATAATGTAAATTTGTTTGATCGCCCAAGATTGGTTCTGCCTCAGCACATTGCTCAACATGAGGCAGTTAATCGCTTTGAGGGGGACTTTCTCAATCTTGATGACCTTGCTCCGGCAATAAAGGGCTGTGAAATAGTATTTCACCTGGTTTCAACAACCCTGCCCCGTTCCTCAAACGAAAACCCTGTTTACGATATCGAGACCAATGTCATCGGCACATTGCAGTTGCTCGACGCCGCACGAAAGAATGGGATCAGAAAGGTGATTTTTATATCATCCGGCGGTACTGTCTATGGCATTCCACAAGAACTCCCGATTCCGGAATCCCATCCGACAGACCCCGTCTGCTCCTATGGCATCAGCAAGCTGACCATCGAGAAATACATGTCCCTGTACAAGCACTTGTACGACCTCGATTACTGCGTGCTACGTCTTTCCAATCCTTTCGGCGAACGACAACGCGTTTCGGCCGCGCAAGGGGCGGTTGCAGTGTTCCTGCACAAAGCACTACGCAACGAGCTGATCGAAATCTGGGGGGACGGCTCAGTGGTGCGTGATTATTTCTACATAAGTGATGCCGTTTCCGCCCTTGTAAAAGCCATGACCTATGACGGCAACAACCGAGTTTTAAACATTGGAAGCGGGGCGGGACTAAGTTTGAACGAAATTCTGACTGCTATTGAACGGTTATTGGGGCGCTCCGTAAATAGGTCATACCTTCCGCCACGCCCCTTTGACGTACCAAGAAACGTCCTGGACATCTCTCTGGCAACTCAGTCGCTCGACTGGCGCCCTCAAGTACCTTTTACCGAAGGGCTTGCCCGAATGGCACGATGGATGAATGAGCATAAACACTAACTTCTATGCCCGAAGCTAGCGCAGTGAAGCGCAAAGGCAGCAAGCCGAACTCTCAAACGCGTCCTGATCAGCAGGCATCCCGGCGCATCTTGCTCTCCCAAGGAATCCCGGTAAGCCCCCCCAGAAGCGACATTTTACAAAGCCGGATAGTGTCTAGTGAATCGAGGGGGATTCATTCTTTGCACAAGGCTGTCGACAGAGCCATTCCCTTCGGCAAGGCCCCATGCGCCCAAGCATACCGTCCATCACACCCGCCGCGAATGCATGGAGCTTGGAGAATCGGTCTTTCTGCAATACAACTATCGACGCCAGCTCAAACAGCAGACGCGCCAATCGGTGCAAACACCATAGGGGTTCGTGCCTCCAGTAATCCATTACACCAACAAGCGTGTTGCGTACGATGTAATACTTGCGCAATGGAGAATGATCAGGAAGAACAATACCGAGCAGCGGTATCAGAGGGGAATCCGCGCCACCTATACCATGTTCCATCACCGGAATTCGGCTAATGAACACGCGGTATCCATTAGCTCGCGCCCGAAGGCAGAACTCGTGATCCACTTGATCAATAAAATAATCCTCGCGAAAGCCGCCAATTGCACGAGCCAGACTTGTGTTGATCAGGCTACCAGCGGTAATAACTGCCTTCTGCTCAAGGAACAGCCCCTCCCCCGCGGGAAGCCGCAACCGCCCCTTTCGTAAATCATAATAATTCCCTCCAATCACTGCAGGCTTTGCCCCACAAGCCTCATATACCTGGAGAAGCGTCTGCACCATGTTGGGGTAGCATTTCGTATCCTGATCGAGCGTGATGATCCACTCGTAGCCATATTCGAGTGCGAATGCCAACCCCTGGTTTAGCGCAGCCGCAATACCCACATTGGCTGGATTCTCAATCACGGATATTCGTGCATCATTCCCATAAAACTCTTTAAGTCCAAGAATGCGGTCCTCCTCAGGCGTGTTATCTACGACCACCACCTTCCCCACCTGAGGAAGCACCATATGAAGCCGCTGATCAAAACCCTGATCCGGGAAATATGCCACCACTACCGCGCAAACGGATGAGGATTTCAACGTACCACTCTTATCTGGAACCTGATGTATGGAAGGCATGCCTCACAACCCTGCTAATTCGTTTGACGGAAATCTTCTTAATGAACTGTCGATGGACCATAATCCACTATACTGAACGCACCGAGTACTAGCCGGGATTGGCCGCTCCCGCCTCACTGTGCTTTACATCCAACATGGAATGAAGAATGTCCGATTCTGGCAACACCAACCGTCGAATATCGCATGCCTGCGTCATTGTCACGCTAAACCCGGATGCAGCACAGTTCCATCGTGTATTGGATGCGTCTCTTGCTCAATCGCCGGCAGTCATTGTAGTGGATAACGGATCGTCGCCGCAGTTCGTCGCCGGCCTGCACGACCATGCTGCGAATTCCTCTAACCTGCATGTACTGCCGCTGGGGCGGAATTTGGGTATCGCCGCGGCACTCAACTTGGGAATAGCTGAGGCGAAATCCCTGGATGCCGAGTTTGTCCTTCTGCTCGACCATGACAGCATTGCCGAGGCTGGGCTTCTGGAGGGATTGCTCCTGGCAATGAAAGAGAAGCAACATTCCGGCGAAAAGATTGCCGCGATCGGGGCGAAGATCTTCGATCCGCGCTCAGGCGAAGAACTGGGGTTCTATCGCATGCACAATGGACACTGGGACAAGATCAAGTGTGGGGTATCGACCCATGGATTGCTTCCCTGCGATTATCTGAACTCGTCCGGCAGTTTCATTCCCATTTCCGCATTCGAAGACATCGGGCCGTTCAATGAACAATTCTTCGTTGATCACGTCGATACGGAATGGTTCATGCGCGCCCAATCGTTGGGGTACGCATGTTACGGCTTCTGCGGTGGTGCTCTCGAGCACTACATGGGCGATGCGGTGATCCGTTACTGGCTTTTCGGATGGCGGCACATGCCGCGCCGCAGCCCCCCAAGGCACTATTACATAGTGCGCAACAGTCTATGGCTCTATCGCTATAAGCACGTACCGTTCGCCTGGAAATTGAATAATTTCCTTAAGATACTATTCACGTTTTTCTATTTCTCACTGTTCGACGTGCAGCGAACCGGTCAATTCAAATCAATTCTGAAAGGGCTGGTCGACGGCATCAAAGGCGAACGCCGGCCAACCTGAGAAGCCATTATTGCCCGGCCAGTTTTTCGAGCAATGCACCATAACGTGCGGCAACAATTGACCAATCGAAATTTCGTGATACGTAATCTCTGCCTTTGGCGGCCAGTTGCCTGCGCAGCCCTGGTTCGGCCAACAGTTCCACCACCGCTCCGGCAATAGCTCGCGGATTTTTCTGCGGCACAAGCCAACCTGAGGTCCCGTGAACGATGACATCCCGTATAGCCGGCAGGTCGGACGCCACGACCGGGCATTCGCAGGCCAATGCCTCGACCAGTACCAGCCCCAGCCCCTCCTGATCTCCTTGGGCTGTGACAATGGAAGGCGCTACGAAAACTGTTGCTCGTCTATATAGTTCGGAGATTTCCGAATTGTTTAGCGAGCCAAGAAAAGTGACTGCGTGGGCGATCCCGAGTCGAGCCGCCTGTTGCTTCAGGGCATTTTCCACAGGGCCATCCCCGACGATGCTAAGCCGCATGTCCGGGTACCGCTCGAGGATTATCGGCATCGCATCGAGCAGATGTGCGCATCCCTTCTTTTCGACCAGGCGCCCGACAAACAATATTTCATTGTCCGTGCGCCGGGTCGCTGGGGATGGCGCAAAAAGCTTTCTGGTGTCCACGCCCATGGAGATGGTATGCAACCGCTCGGGTTCCACACCTTGCGACAGGGCACAATCCGCCACCGCCTTGCTGACTACCGTAAGCAGCGATGAACAGCGGATGACCCAGCGCTTGATCGGGCTTAGCAGCCAGCCGTTCAATCCCAGCAGGTCGCCGCCATGCGAAGTGCAAATCCAGGGCGGCATGTTTTTCGTGAACAGTCCGGAAATCGCGACCGTCAGCCCTTGCGGGATGATCCAGTGAGCGTGAATCACATCGATGCGCCGATGCCTCAGAATTCGCAACAGCGCGATGAGTTGCGCGATGAAGAAAAACGGCAGCAACAGATAACACCAGCGGCTGCGCTTGAGATTGGCAAGGATCCCTCCCTGATAGGCCAATCTTTCCCATCGGGAAAAAAAATAGCGGAAACGCACGACTTCAATGCCATCAACACTCTCGAAACGTTCAGCGCCATGGGCATGAGGGGCGAGGACAACGACATCGAACTTGTCACCAAGCCGCCGGCAAAGCTCGAAAACAAACGGCGGCTCCTTGTCACCTTGCCAGCGAGGGAAGGTGGAGGTCAGCACCAGGACTCGTTTTCTAATGGTCACTGTCCTTATATGCCAGCATGGTGATCTGTTCAGAAACCAGTCCGATCAGGAATACGATGATCGCGCTGATGAACAACAAAGCGCTCATGTTGGTGAAGCGGTGCAGAGTCAGGTAGGTGTGGACATAATTACCCGCGCCCAGCAGAAAAAAAAGGGCGCTGACCGGGAAGAACAGTTTCAGCGGCGAATACAGCGAGCCGATCTTGAAGATGATAAGCAGGAATCGCACCCCATCGCGCACGATACGCATGTGACTGCTGTTACCGATACGCTTGGGGGCATGGATCGGCACATACCCCACGCTATAGCCGGCCCGGAAGAAACTCATGGTAATGGTGGTCGGATAGGAAAAACCATTGGGCAGCATGTAAAGGAATTGGCGGAACTTGTCGGCCTTGACCGCCCTGAAGCCCGAGGTCAGGTCATCCACTTTTTGCCCCACCATCCAGCTCGCCAGCCAATTGTAGAACCCGTTGGCGACCGCCCGGTGCGCGCCGGCCTGAGAGCCTCTGCCGCGCGCCCCCACCACCATGTCATAGCCTCGCTCGAGTTTTTCCAACATCAACGGAATATCTTGCGGCTGATGCTGTCCGTCGGCATCCATGAAGATCAGCACGTCGCCCTTTGCGGCGCGTGCGCCGGACTTTACCGCTGCGCCATTGCCTTTCGGGTACGGATGGCTGACCACTCGCACGGGAAACTTGGCGCACACCGACAACGTGTCATCGTCCGAACCGTCATTGACGACGATGATCTCCGCCTCCGGTAATCTCGCCACGACCTCGGGCAACAAACGACGTAATCCTTCAGCCTCGTTGCGGGCCGGAATAACCAGTGTGATATCCATAAGCGGCTTTATCTTTTCACTCATCCTGCAACCAAACTGAACATGCACGTGAATACCGGTCTTGCAACTTGTTCCGTTGCGTCTATTACATAGTTTTTCATTTTATCAGTTCCGCCTTGGGCCGGATTTCCGGCGGCAAATTGCCGAATTCAGTGACTATTTGGCTTCTGTGGCTGCCAGTTAGCAGCGGGTTCGACAACGCGGCGCGGTAAAGACGTGCAATGATTTCCGCATTGACTACGCAACTCCCGTCGGCAAGGCACCTTGCCAAGCCGATGAGGGAATTCTTGTTTGGCGGCCCAAAAGGAACCGTCGCAAGGCGTTGCTCCAGCATCTCTATCAGTGCTTCATCCGGCTGTAGTCCCCTTTCCGCATTCACCACCAGGATTCCGAGCAACCCGGAGATGTTTGACGGCGCATTATATGCAGCCTGCTGGTAATGGAATATGGCTTTGTTATAGAGATCAATTGCCTCTTCGCGCGACGTTGGCGGCAGGTGGTCGTAAAGTCCCGCCAGGTCGGTGTGCGCCCGCACCGAATATGGGTGCCGTTCCACCTCCAGCGTGCGCATCAATAGCGTATCTCCCCATTGCTGGGCACGGGCCGCGGTCAGTCCGGCGAACAGGATCACCAACGCCATGAAAGCCATTCGGCGCAAGCGCAAACTGGGCAGATGCAACCGGGGATTCAATGTGTAATAGGCCAAGGGCAGCAAGATGCCGAACATGGGCAAATAGTTGCGGTGTTCAAAAGCGATTTCCAGTGGAATGACCGTGGACTCCAGTGCATGACCGGTCAAGAAGAACGCGATCCCGAAAGCGATCATGGGTTGTTTATTGCGCAACGCAAACGCGCCGCCCGCAAGCACCAGCAGCCCCGCTATGGCAGGCAACGTCGTCCAGGGCGTAAGCAGCCCCCTCGAAATCAGGATGTCGTCGTGATGCAAGCCCATCTCGGCCATGTTGGGCAGTACGATCATATGCAGATAGAACCACAGCACGCGCGCCTCGGTCATCAACCGTTCGGTCAGCGAAAAATCGCGCCATGCATAGCCGCCCAGAATCAGGCCGGGATTATTCAAGATGTAAAATAAGCCGAACAACACCGGGACTATCGCCGCCGAACCGACAACCGCCATAAGGATGCGGCGTGTCCCCTGATCGGAAGTTTTCCAGCGCAGCAAAATCCCTTCGGTCACAAAAATAAGCAAAGGCAACAAGGCGCCATTTTCCTTGCATAGCGCAGCAAGCGGCGTGATGACGAATATGGCTGCTGCAATTGCCACAAAACCCGACCGCGCCCCATCCAGCAGTTTTTTCCTGCCATACAGATACAGCACCAAGCCAGCCAGCGTGAATAACGCCGAAAGACTGGTCATGCGCTGTACCACGTAAAGCACGCCCGTCAGGTTGAACGGATGCAACAGCCAGATCGCGGCGACAGCGATGGCAATCCATGTTTCGGCCCCCTCATCCACTGTTGAATGATGAATACGCCGGTACAGGTTGAGCAGCAGCCGGACCAGTACAAACACCAGCATCCCGTTGACCAAATGGATCGCAAGATTGGTCGCCTTGAAATAATAGGCATCCATGCCGGAAACATAATAATTGACGGCAAAACTCGCCATGCTGATGGGCCGGCTTAACGCCCCCCCACCCGAAGACGCGGCCTGCCAGAGAGAATAGAAGTCCAGGCTATCAATTCTCAGGAGAGAATTTGTGCCAATATTGGCGCTATCGTCGAAAATGAAATGCCCCGTGAGTCCAGGCAGATAGCAGGCAACCGTAGCGGCAAGGAGGCAAAACAGGACAAATGGTTTGAGGATAGGAATAGGCATGGAAAATGGATCAAGTTAGAACAAAAAAGGAGGCTGTCGCCTCCTTTTTCGTCGAGTCAAATCCTATAAGGATTAGGGCTTCGGATAGTACTTCGAGGGGATAGAACCGGTAACACCCCAAGTCGTTCCAGCAGTTGTACAGGTCGGTGTCCACACAACGTTCAGGCCCGCAATCGCAGCAGGTGCACCATTCGCAGCGGATTTAAACGTGACGGTAATAGCACCGGTAGTATTGGCAACAGCAATCGTATTCACGACCTTGGCACCGGCCGGAACAGCGGGGGTCAGATTGGTGGTAGTTGCGCCGGTCAGGGCAGTGAAACCGCCGTTATCGCTGCAGAATACGCCGAGGTCCAGACGGGGCTGGCTGGTCAAGCTGGTAGCTTCCGAAATCTTGGCCTTGATGGTGTAGTCCTGGTAAGCCGGGATTGCCACGGCAGCCAGAATGCCGATGATCGCGACCACGATCATCAGTTCGATCAGGGTAAAGCCCTTTTGTACGTTTTTCATATAAAAGCTCCTATTTAGGTTAAACACACACGCCGTGTGTCGATGTCTTTATAAGCAATAGCCATGCCAACATTGAAGCTCGTCCCAGCAAAGCCATCCAGCCAGCGCAACCGAATGATTTTTATCAAATAATATTATCCAGGATTGCCGATAAAGTTGATTTGCACTCACAAGCGGTGAGTTACCCACCAGAAGCAAACCGCCGCACCTGCCCAGCCTTGCCTACATGGTGACATTTTTCGTCACCCGCCATGACATACATCCGGATTCACGCCCGGAATCTTGCTCAGGTCCACCTCGGCGATCTGCTCGGGAGCGAGGAATTGCCTGGCGTAGTCGAGATAGACCTTCTCGCGGATGAAGATATCGAACAGGTCGGGATCGATATGCCCGGCCAATTTCAACTTGCCGAGGATGGCGAGCGATTCGGCCAGGGTCTTGCCTTCCTTGTAGGGGCGGTCCTTCGCGGTGAGCGCCTCGAAGATGTCGGCGATACCCATCACCCGCGCCTGCACCGACATCTGCTCGCGCGTCAGGCCGCGCGGATAGCCCTTGCCGTCCATGCGCTCGTGATGACCGCCCGCATATTCCGGCACGTTCTTGAGGTGCTTGGGCCACGGCAACGATTCCAGCATTTTGATGGTGACATCGATATGATGATTGATGATCCCGCGCTCGGCCTCGGTCAACGTGCCGTACCGGATGGTGAGGTTTTCGATCTCGTCCTCGCTGAGGAAATTGCTTTCAGCCCCGCCGACATCGCGCCAGCGATAGGCGGCGATCCGGCGCACGCGCTGCTGTTCCTCTTCCGACATGGCCTCGCTGCCGATGTTGCAATGACGCAGGAATTCGCGGTCGTCGTCCAGTTGCCGGATGTGCACTTCGTACCCGGCACGGATCGCCGCAGCCTCTGCCGAAACGTCCCCCTCTCCCCCGCTCGCGCGAGAAGGAAGGTTTGATAGCGCTCGCAACATCGCGATCTCGGCATCGCGTTTGAGCACCTCGAACCGCGTGTCCACCAGCTGGATTCGATCGAACAGGGTATGCAGCTTGGTCGCCTTGTCCACGATATGCACCGGGGTGGTGATCTTGCCGCAGTCATGCAACAGGCCGGCGATCTTCAGTTCATGGCGATCCTTCTCGGTCATCACGAAGTCCTTCAACGGCCCGCACTGGGTGCGATTGACCGCTTCGGCCAGCATCATGGTCAACGCCGGCACGCGCGCGCAGTGTCCGCCGGTATAGGGAGACTTGTCGTCGATGGCGGTGTTGATGAGCTGGATGAAGGCCTCGAACAGCTTTTCCATCTGCTCGATCAGGCGGCGGTTGGTCAGCGCGATGGCGGCCTGCGAAGCGAGCGACTCCAGCAGCTGCTGGTCGTCGGCCGAGAACGGCACGATCGCGCCGCTCTCGCGGTCCTGCGCGTTGATGAGCTGCAACACGCCGATGATTTCATTCTCATGATTGCGCATCGGCACCGCCAGGAACGACTGCGAGCGATACCCGGTCTTGGCGTCGAATTTCTTGGTGCCGGAGAAATCGTACCCCTGCTCGGTGTAGGCGTCGGAAATGTTCACCGTCTCGCCGCTCAAGGCCGAGTGGCTCACCACCATCGCGTTGTTGGGATTCCCGGCTTCATCGTAAAGCCGGATCGGGTAGAAACTGATAGGCACGCCGCTGGTTCCCCCCATCGCGATATTGAGGGAGTCGGTGCGCATGATCTCGAAGCGCAGCACCCGTTGTTCCGGCTCAAGCAGATAAAGCGTGCCAGCATCGGCACGAGTGATGCGCTTGGCCGCCTCCAGGATGATCTCCAGCAAGCTGCTGATATCGTGCTGCCGGGACAGCGCGATGCCGATCTCATTGAGTTCCTTGAGCCGTCGCAGCAGGTTCTCGGCGGAATTCATGCGCGGGCTTTACTTGATACAGACTGCACGGACCTGATGCATATCGGTTATCCCTTGCAGCACCTTCTCCATACCGTCCTGCTTCAGGGTGTGCATGCCTTCCTCCAGCGCGATGGCCAGCAACTCGGCGACGCGAGCGTGTTCCTGGATGGCCTTCTTCACCGCGTCGGACCCGATCAGCAACTCGTGCAAGCCGACGCGCCCGCGATAACCCGTGCCGGTGCACTTGTCGCAGCCGACCGGCTCGTACAGGGTGAATTGCCCTTTATCATCGGCAAACAGCTTCGCCCATTCGGCATACAGCGCCTTGGTCGCCGCTACCGGGTCCTTCTTCCATGTCGTGGTGTTCTTCAGTTCTTCGCTATATTCGTTCAGCAGCGCCTTGATTTCGTCGGCCGTGGCGATGTGCGGCTTCTTGCAATCGGCACACAGGCGTTTCGCCAGGCGCTGCGCGAGAATGCCCAGCAGGGCGTCGGCGAAGTTGAACGGGTCCATACCCATGTCGAGCAGGCGGATGATGGATTCGGGCGCGCTGTTGGTGTGCAGCGTGGCGAACACCAGGTGACCGGTCAGCGAGGCTTCGATGCCGATGGACACCGTCTCCTTGTCGCGCATTTCGCCGACCATGATCACGTCCGGGTCGGCGCGCAGGAATGCGCGCATGATGGTGGCGAAGTCCAGTCCCGCCTTCTTGTTGATCTGCACCTGGCGCAGGCCCTTCTGGGTGATTTCCACCGGGTCTTCGGCAGTCCAGATCTTGGTATCCGGCGTGTTGATGTATTTCAGGATGGAGTGCAGCGTGGTGGTCTTGCCGGAACCGGTGGGGCCGCACACGAAGAACAGGCCATACGGCTTGCTGACCGTCGCCTTGACCAGTTCGTTGTTGCGCGCGGAAAAGCCCATCTTCTCCAGCGGCAACGGTTCGCCGGATGCGAGGATACGCATCACCACGTCTTCGACGCCGCCCTGCGAGGGGATGGTCGCCACGCGCAACTCGATATCCAACGGGCCGAATTTCTTGAACTTGATCTTGCCGTCCTGCGGTTTGCGCTTCTCGGAGATATCCAGGTCGCACATGATCTTGAGGCGCGTCACCAAAGCATTGCGGTAAGTGGATGGCACTTCGATATAGTTAAGCAGCGAGCCATCCTTGCGTACGCGGATCTGCGTTTTCATCTTGCCCGGCCCCGGCTCGATGTGGATATCGGAGGCGCCCATACGGTAGGAATCGACGATGATCTTGTTGACCAGCTTGACCAGTTCGTTGTCCGCCGCCGCATTGACATCCTCCTGGCTGATGCCGCCGCCGTTTTCTTCTTCGTCTCCGCCCAGACTGGACAACAGGTCGTCCATCGACGACTCGTCCATCGAAAAGCCTCCGGTCGCGTCGGCGCCACCGCCGCCATAATACAAGTCCAGAGTCTGCTTGAACTCTCGCTGGGAACAGACCTTGTAAATCAGACGGTGCTTGGGAAAAATGTTGTTGACCACCCGCGAGGCCTGGGTCCGCTCCGGGTCGGTGGTCAGGATCAGCAATCCGTCCTGGTTCTCCTCTATCGGTATCCAGTGGCTGCTTTCGACGTACTCCCGCTTCAGGTTGCGCAACAGGTCGGCGGGCTTGATGCGGTCGGACTTGTACGGCTCGTAAGGCACCCCGAAGAATGTGGACAGCGCCTTGCCCAGTGCCGGGATGCTGACCTGGAATTCGTCGATCAGTACCTCCTCGATGTCGATCCCCTTGCGGCGCGCGGTGCGGGCCGCCAACTCGAACTCTGCCGCGGAAAGCACGGCATCGGCGACCAGATAGTCGTACTTGGTCTTGATGGTCGCGCTCTGCTGCCGTTGGCGCAACGCCACCGCCATGGTCTGCGCCAGTTCCTGCACGCCCTCCTCGACCACTGCCGAGAAAGGAGTTCCCGCCTTGTTGTTGATGACCTGGATGATGCCGACCAGGTCGCCATTGCCGGCATCCATAATCGGCGCGACCAGCATCTGCTTGGTCCGGTAGCCGGTGCGCTTGTCCACCTCCTGCAGGAAGCGCAGATGCGCGCTGTAACCGGCCAGTTCCTTCTCGTCGTAGACGTCCCTGATATTGAGGAGCCGCTTGTGCATCGCCGCATATCCGGCAACGCTTTGCTCGGCGATCGGCAGCTTGAGATCCTTGAACGAATTCAGGCCTGTCTTGACCTTGGAAATCAGCGAGGCATTGTCCTCCCCCACCACATAGATGGTCAGCCGGTCCGCATTGAACAGTGTGCAGATATCCTTGCTGACATCCAGCATGATCTCGTCGATGTTGCTGGTGGCATGTATCTTGTTGATGACATGATTGAGATTCTTGGTGAACTCGAGCTTGAGGCCGATATCACCGGTATTGTTCATTGCGCCATTGGCCGCCATTACTGTACTCATTACCGCTCCTATCTCACTCGCTACTGCGGTGCCGACTTGGGCACCGACCATAAACCGCCATCCAGAACCTGCACATCATATCCGGCCTGCGCCAGGATGAAAGCGGCCGCCGCGCTGCGCCGCCCGCTCTGGCAGTAGGCGATATACCGCTTGCTGCGGTCCAGCACGCCGACTGCATTGCGTATGTCGTTCAACGGCACATTCATCGCGCCCGGCAATTTGTCGTATCGGTATTCCGGCGGATTGCGCACATCCAGCCACACCGCGCCCTGCGCGACTGCCTGCCCGGCCCGTTCGTAACTCAATTTGTGCAGCAATGGCTCTTGCAGCAGCGACAGGAAATCCTGCCGCCCGAGGCGCAATAATACGCCGTTGGATTTCATCGTGACGGTCGCATTGCGCCTGGCTCCGGAGACCAGCGCCTCTTCGCCGAACACGTCGCCCGCCTTCAGGTCGGCAAGCGGTATCACCATGCCGCCCACGCGCCGCGTCACCTGGGCACGGCCGCTGTCGATCAGGTAGTAATAATCGCCCTCGTCGCCCTCGCGGATGATGATGTCGCCACTCCACACCGCAACCGCTTCGATACGCTGCAACAGCGCGCTGATATTCGTCATCGGCAAGTGCGCCAGCGGCCCGTTCTTGAGGTTGTCCGCGCTGAACATGCTGGAACTCAGCAGGCGTTTGACGCTGGCCGAGACGTCGGCGCGTTCTTCCTGTCCGGTTGCGGCAAGCCTAGGCGCATCCAGGTCGTGCTGCGAAAACTGATCGAGGGTCACCATGCGATCCAGCAGCTCATCGTCGATGCGCAACAAATGGCTTTCACGCAATGCTGCAGCCGAAACGATGTCCGGCTGCCGCTTGCCCAATGGGTGCTTGGCCCACTCGGACTGGGCGCTTACGATCACCTTGTTGCCATCCCGGTAGGTCAGTTCGACCTCGCCGTCCACCAGGTAAACCGACTGGCCTTGCAGGCCATGCGCCTTGAACGGGTCTTTCCCCTTGATAACCGTTTCGATATGGCTATAGTCCAACAGCTCGCGCAGCCGCGCCGGACCGAATGAGGAAATGGGCTCCAGTCCTGCCAGAATCTTGATATCGAGTGCGTAAGTCATCGCCTGCACTAGAACTCGAATTCCTGGTTATTCAGCAACATCCTCGGCCTGCGCCCCCGCACCACGCTCTCGATTTCCCTCATGGTCAGTTCCACCTCCCCCGGCTTCAGGTGGGTGACGAACACGTCCGCCTCGCCCTGGAATTTCTGCAATTCTTCGGCCAACAAACTGGGGCAGAGATGCTTGGACAGGATGGCCAGCTCCCTTTCGCTATCCGAAAACGCAGTTTCGATGATCAGGTAGCGCAAGTTCTCGATCTTGTTGACCACCTCCCAGAAAGCATCGTTGCTGGTGGTATCACCGCTATACACCAGGCTTGCCCTGCCGCTGTCCAGCCAGTAACCGACCGCAGGCACCACATGAGTCGCAGGAACGGCCGTAATGCTGCGCCCGTCCAATACGATGGTCTCCCCCAGTTCGATGGCCTGGTAACGCATAAAAGGATGTTGGGCGCTGGGTATCTCGCTGAAATCCGGCCAGATTTTCCAGTTGAATACATGCTGTTTGAGAATGTCCAGTGTTCCCTCGGTGGCATAAACGGTCAACGGCTTGTCGCGCATGAAACCGACACTGTCCACCAGCAGGGGAATGCAAGCGATGTGATCGAGATGGGAATGCGTAATGAAGACGTGGTCGACCAGGCTCAACTCGGTCAGGCTGAGTTCGTTCACGCCGGTGCCGGCATCGATCAACACATCGTGGTCGAGCAGGAACGAAGTAGTATGCAGATTGCCCCCGATCCCCCCGCTGCACCCCAATACCCTGAGCTTCATCGTCCTGTTAGCCTCGTTATCAATACTGCGTTATTTGGTCTCGAACACGAACACGCCGTCCCAATCCGCCGCCGGCGGATTCTTGCGGAAGTAGGCGACACGCTCGGCATAGACTTGGTACAGCTTGCATTGCGGGTAGATGCGCTGCAAGTTGTACAGCTGCAATTCCGCCTCCTCCCAATCCTGCTTGCGATACATCTTCAGCGCTTGGTGGAACATCTTGATTTCTTCCAGCACGTCCCTGTCCACTTCGCCGTTCAGTCCTATCGGTTCGAAAATGGCGACTGGCTTGTCCTTTCCCTTCACGCGCACGTGATCGAGCTCGCGATACACGAAGTCCGGCACGGCTTCCCTGGTGTGTTCGCCCACCACGACGCCCACGCCATATTGCTTGGTGATGCCTTCCAGGCGGGAAGCCAGATTGACCGCATCACCCATGACGGTATAAGCCACACGCACTTCCGAGCCCATGTTGCCCACGCTCACCCTGCCGGTATTGATGCCGACGCCAATATGGATCTCAGGCCAGCCGCGCTCCTTGAAGTACGGTTGCAGATCGTGCAAGGTCTTCTGCATTTCGATGCCTGCAAGAATGGCGTGTTTCGCATGTTCCGGATCCGGCAGCGGCGCGCCCCAGAACGCCATGATGCAATCGCCCATGTATTTGTCGATCGTACCGCGATGTTTGTAGACCACCCGCGACAAAGGCGTCAGGAACTCGTTCATCAGCAGGGTCAGTTCCTTGGCGTCCAGCCCTTCGGAGATGGTGGTAAAACCGCGCACATCGGAGAACAGGATGGTCATCTCGCGGCTGTCGCCTTCCATCGACACGCTCTCCGGATGTTCCGCCATCTCCTCGACCAATTCACTGGGCACATATTGCCCGAACAGGCCGGTGATCTGGCGTTTGGTGCGCGACTCCACGAAATAGCCGTATGACATATCCAGCGCGAACAGCAGGGCGATCATCACCAGACTGTTCGCAATGGGCATCAACACATTGCCATATTGCCAGAGAGCCAGACTTACCCCTTGGGTGACTGCGAACATGAACAATGAAACCAGCATGGCCTTTCCCGGCCCCAACTGCGGCAACAGAAAACTAAGGGAAATGCCGATCAGCAGCAGCCAGAGCACTTCCGCCCCGGCCATGTAGGCCGGCCGTTCCTTCAGGTTCTGGTCGAGGATGCCGGAAATCATATTGGCATGAACCTCCACCCCCGGATACACCGCCGCAACAGGAGTGGCACGCAAGTCCAGCAGCCCTTGGGCGGATGTGCCGACCAGAACGATCTTGTCTTTCAGCTCATCCAAAGGCACTCGGTCGTGCAACACATCGGCGACGGAAATATAGCGGAAGCTGCCCTGTCCGCCGCGATACGGAACGAAGGTCGCCACCGCGCTGTCCACCGGAATCTTCAGTTTGCCGCCCGCGGCATCCAGTTCCAGCCACTCCAGGCCGACATAGCCATTGTCCCCCCCCTCGGCGAAACCCGGCAGCAGTTTGGGCTGACCAAGCAAGGTACGCGCCATGGCCAGAGACAAGGATTCATAGTAGGCGCCGTTGTATTCCACGATCATCGGCACACGCCGCACCACGCCATCGGAATCCGGGGCTTGGGTAAAATGTCCCGCACTGACCGCGTTCTTTTGCAGCCCAGGCAGATTTCCACCATAGCTGTCGAACGTCATGAAGTTGATCGGGCGCCCATTGAATGTGCCGGAAGGAAACACTGGCTCGGGCAAGGCTCCGGAAACATTTTTCCCAGAGCCTTTTGCGCTGTTGGTAAAGAAATACCCCAATACCACGTTGCGATTCTTGATCTTGCTGGCGAAGAGGCTGTCGTAATCCAGCTTCGGCCTGATCTGTTCCAGAGTTGACTGGAATTGCGGAACATCCCTGAGCTGGTTTCGTCCCAGATCCTGCAACACCTTGAGGCCGGAGCTTTCGTCCTTTTCGGCGAAGACCACGTCGAAACCGACGATCGCGATGCCGTACTTGTCGAACAGCTTGTCCATCAATAAGGCCAGGCGGTCCCGGCTCCATGGCCAGCGCCCCTCTTCCTTGAGGCTTTTTTCGTCGATGTCGAGAATGACGATACGTTCATCGACCGTGCGCGGCATGGTCAGGCGCAAGCGGTAGTCATAAAGGATGGAGGACAGCTGGTCGACAAAACCCAGCTGATAGAACCGGGCGGCGTTGCCGACAAAAACCAGGACTATCAACAGTCCAAGCCCGATCAAGATCGCGTTTTTCCTCACGCAGCGCCCTCACTGAAGGCCGAGCGAGGGCACCAGTTCCGCCCTTTCCGCCCGGCACTAATCCTTGAAATAGAACTCCATCTTCACTCCGGCCAGCTCGATCACGTCATGGTCGTTCAACTGGTGCGGCTGGTCGCTCAGCGTTATCCCGTTCACAGATGGATGGAGGGCGCCTTCGACATGCGTGATGAAGAAGCCATGCGGACGGCGGGTCAACACGGCGACCTGTACTCCGGGCTTACCCAGGGTGGTCAGGTTTTTAACCAACTCCAACTCCTTGCCGGCGTTGGGGCCGGTCAGAATTTGCACGGCAGCGTTCTGTGACACCGGGTGCGTGGCAATTGGCGGCGCCATTTGGGGAGCAACGGATTGATGTGCCTCGAACTTGCCTGTCTTCTCCGCCGGCTCCCCCGCCGGCATGACGTTCGGATTGATCTGCGTCTGGGTAAAGCTGCCGGTCTCGCCGGTTTTCCCCGTACCGGCAGCAGCCTGCTTGACCGGCGCGCGCAGCACCATGGTCTTCTCGAAATCGGCCGCGGTGGTCTGGCTGATCTGGTCGTTGATGTATTTCAGCTTGTACTTGCCGATTTCGATCAGATCGTTGTTCTGCAGGAAGTGTTTCTTGGTCGGCACCCCGTTCACTTCAAGCCCGTTGGTGCTGTCCAGATCTTCAAGGAAGGAATCGTGAAGGATGGTGACGATCGCGGCATGTTCGCCGCTCACCGCCAGGTTGTCGATGACGATGTCATTGTGCGGCTTGCGCCCGATAGTCATGCGTTCCTTGACCAGGGGGTATTCCTGGATTACCACCCCATCCATGCTGAGTATCAATTTTGCAGCCATAGTCGCGATCCCCGTACTAAATTATTTCTTGAACCAGTTGAGCAATTCCGTCAGCCAGCCGCGCGGCACGGCGAAATCACCTTTCACTTTCACCAATATCACCGAGACATTGTCGCGTCCGCCGTTGTCGTTCGCCATCTGGATCAGCTGCTCCGCGGCAAGCGGCAGGTTGCCCTGCATCGCATACAGCGTGGCCTCGATATCCCCGTCCTCCACCATGTCGTTCAGACCATCCGAACACAGCAGGTAGATATCGCCGAGCTGCACGTCATATACATGAATTTCCGGCACGACTTCGGCATCGATCCCGACCGCGCGCGTCACCAGGTTCTTGTTCTTGGACAGGCGTGCGTCCTCAAGGCTGATCATGCCGCTGTCGATCTGCTCCTGCAGCAGCGAATGATCGCGCGTGACGATCTCCAGTGTCTCGCCGCGCAAGCGGTACATGCGCGAATCGCCCACATGGCCAGCCACCAGGCGATTGTCATAGAACAATCCGGAAACGATGGTCGTGCCCATTCCCGCATACTGCGGCTGGCTCTGTGAAGCGTGATAGATCGAAGCGTTCGCTTTCTGGATGTTGCTGCGCAGCAACGACACCCCCAGCTCCTCGCCCGTCTCTTCGTCGTACTCCACAGGGCTGGCCTCCTGCAGACGGTGGCTGATCTCCGTCGCAACCACCGACACCGCGATACCGCTCGCCACCTCGCCGGCATTGTATCCGCCCATGCCGTCCGCCAGCACGACCAGGCCGCACGCAGGCTCCTGCGCGACGCTGTCCTCGTTGTGCGAACGCACCATCCCCGGGTCGGTTTGACTGACTATCTCCAGCGCGTCTTCTACTTTCATAGCTTACCCCTGCAGGCTCGCGGCACACTGCCGTAGAGCTTCGGCCAATTCTGCGCCATTGGCATAGCGCTCCTCGATCTGTTTCGCCAACGCTTTGTTGATGATCGCCACCAGGCACGGCGGCAGATCCGGCTTGATGCTCAAAATATCGGTGTGCGGCTCGTTGGCGATGCGATACATCAACTGCGCCATCGAGTCGCCTTCGAACGGGAGCTTACCACAAGCCAGTTGGTACAAGCTCACCCCCAGCGAGAACAGGTCGGAGCTCCCGCCGATCTTCTTGCCCGCCAGCTGCTCCGGCGACATGTAGGAAGGCGTGCCCAGCACCATGCCGGTCTTGGTCTTGCTGGAATCGGTGATGCGTGCGATGCCGAAGTCTGTCACCTTGGGCATGTCCGTCTCGATGTCGTACATGATGTTGGCAGGCTTGATGTCGCGGTGCACTACGTTCTGTTTGTGCGCATAGTCCAGCGCATCGGCGACGCGAGCGATGATGCCCATCACCTTGGGCAGCGGCAGCAGATTGTCCGGCTTGGTATAGGGCACCAGATCCTTGCCCTTGAGGAACTCCATCGCGATGTAGGCCAGATCATGTTCTTCGCCCGCGTCGTAGATGGCCACGATGTTCGGATGATTCAACCGCCCCGCCGTTTCTGCCTCTCGGAAGAAACGCTCCTTCACGTCCTGCAGCTCGTCCGCCTCGAACTCCTGCGCCAATGCCATGGTCTTGATCGCCACCACACGGCCGATCTTGGGATCCTTGCCGTAGTAAACCACGCCCATCGCGCCCTTGCCGAGTTCCTTCTCTATCTCGTAGCGTCCCAGCATGGGCTTGGATACACCGGCCTTGTCCAGCACCATGGTGCTGGCGTTGGTGCGTCCGCCGCCCCCGCCGCCCAGGATCACGGTCTCGGACATCGCATGAACCTGGGCCAGCCGTTGCTCCAGGTCGCGGAACTTCGGATTGTATTCGGCCATGTACTTGAACACCGATTCGGCCTTGTTGAATTGGCGCTTGCGCTCGAAATCCAGCCCGAGGTTGTACAGCACTTCCATCAGGCTGTCGTCCATCGGCACCTTGCGGAACTTGTCGAAGGCGATATCCAACTGCCCCTGCCCCTGGAACGCCAGGCCCAGCATGCGATTGCTCTCCGCAGAATCCGCATCGGACTTTTGCTTGCCCTTTTCCGTCACCAGGAAGCGCTTGGTGGTCAGCAGCAGATGTCCCGTCAGCAACAGCGCGGCCGGCAGCATCAGTTGCAGCCACATCGCCTGCGTCGTCATCAGCACGAAGTGCGCGCCGAGCAGCGCAACGAACAGCCCCCCGGTCACCACCGCGCCGACCGCCGCATTCAGGCGCGGCAGCAACAGGATAAGGTACAGCGCGACCAGAAGGAACACGCCCGCTTCCGCGAAGCCGGTCCAGCCGGGAGAAACGAAGAAATCCCCCTGAAGGATGCTCGATACCGAATGCGCCAGGGTCACCACCGGCGCCATCCCCGCGGAGACCGGCGTCACTTGCAGCGAGCCCACGCCCGCTGCCGATGCACCGATCAGCACGATCTTGTCGCGGTATTTTTCAGCAGGGATCTTGCCGGTATACACGTCGTAGAAAGAATCCACCGGAAAGGCGGGACGACCATCTCTATCCTTGTAGAAATAGGTGTGCATCTGCAAGGTCGGGTCTGTGGCGATCTTCAAATTGCCCAGTTGCACTCCCTCGCCCAGATTGACCCGGATGTCCTTCGGCCCGAGATTGAGGCTCCTCGCCGCCAGCATCAACGACAGCGAAGGGTAGTGTTGATCGTAATAGCCAATCACCAGCGGCTCGGTGCGCACCGCTCCATCCACATCGGGGGTGCTGTTCAAATGGCCGATCGCCAAAGCCTTATCACCCAGCACGGGAATCGGCGGCAAGGCAGCACGCGCGAGTAGCGGCCCCGTACTGGCGCCTCCAGCACTCTGCAGGTTGGTGAGATTGTTGCGCTGCACGTAGTCGGGCAACGGCCGATCCGGATTACCTTGCGGCGCCCCCAGCTCGAAGAACATCGCCAGCAGCACATCATTGGCCTTGGCCATGCTCTCGCTGAGCTTCTTGTCGTTATCGAGGTTCTGCATCGCTTCCAGCAGCAACGCATCGAGCGGCGACAACGGCTCCGGGGTCGCTATCACCCCGGAAGCGGGCAGAACCTCCTGACTCGTCGGCAAAGCCGGAACCCCGGAAGCGACCTCCAGCGGCTTCTCTCCGCTCAACAGGGATTGCTTGCCCAGCAACTCGGCGATCTTGTGGATGTAAACCAGGCCGGCATCGACCTGCGGCTCGGAGAAGAAGGCCGTGTACCCGATCACCTTGGCATGTCCCGCCGACAGAATGTCGACCATCCTGGCATGGATCTCGCGCGGCCAAGGCCAGCGGCCCAGATTGGCGATGCTTTGTTCGTCGATCGCGATCACCGCGATCTTGTCGCTCGGTGTGCGCGAGGAGGCCAGCACACCCCAGTCATAAGCTTTGCGTTCCAGACTCTGTATCAGGTCACTGTTAGCACCGAACAGGAACACCAATGCGACCAGCAATCCCACAAACCAGTCTTTTTTCCAGAACGACCACTTATTCATCGCCACCCCGACAAGCAATTTATGCGGCGGATATTAAGGTATTTCGCAACAACAAACCACAATCCATTTGATTTATTACGAATTATCCCGGACGGGTGGATTACTTCACCAGCAGCACCGGACGGCTGGTCAGGTGTAATACCTTGTGCACGACCGACCCCAGCAACAGCGCTTGCAAACCGCCCTGTCCCTGCCTGCCCATGACGATCTGGTCGACGGCCTGCTCATCGGCATAGCGCGCGATCGCTTCCGCCGGAGTGCCGACACTGATGTGGTACTGGTATGGTAAGGCGGCAGCATCCAGTGCGGCACGGGCAGCCTGCAGGGCTGCCGCTCCCTGTTCGCGGTAATAGCCGTCGATGGTCGCCTGATCGATGAACAGCTTGACGTTGCCGGCCGCCACATTCCACTGCACGTTCAGCAACAACAATTGCGGTGCATCTTTCAGCGTAGCGATGTTATTGATCACGTAATCGACCGCCCGCTGGGCATTGGCCGAACCATCGACTGGAATCAGTATCTTCATCGTCATTCCCTTTGCTATTTATTATCGGGCGACTTGCCGCCCATTCCGGTCAAAACGGATTCATCCACCAGATCGACCACCGGGGCTGCCTCGACTTTGCGCAACGCCAGCCACTTGCCGACGGTCAGCACCAGCAGCGCACATGCCGCCGGCACCAGCCAATGCAGCGCATGCTGCGCCTCTGCCAGCGGCTTGAACAGCGCTTCGCTCACCAGCATCTCGCCCGCGACATAGCCCAGCAGCGCGCCACCGGCAAAGATAATGAACGGAAAACGATCTATCAGCTTCAGCACCAGCTGGCTGCTCCAGGCGATCATCGGGATGCTCACCAGCAGGCCGAAGATCAACAGCATCGCATTGCCATGCGCGGCCCCTGCCACACCAAGCACGTTGTCCAGGCTCATCACGAAGTCGGCGATGATGATGGTCTTCACCGCGCCCCACAGATGCGCCTCGGCCTTGATGTTGCCCTCCCCGTGCTCATCTTCTTCCGGCAGGATCAACTTGATGCCGATCCAGATCAGCAGCAATGCGCCCACCAGTTTGAGGTAAGGCAACGCCAGCAAGCCGACCGCGAAGAAGGTCAGCACCACGCGCAACCCGATCGCGCCGACCACGCCGTAGAAGATCCCCTTCTTGCGCTGTTCCACCGGCAGGTTGCGGCAGGCTAGCGCGATCACCACCGCGTTGTCGCCAGACAGCAGCAGGTCGATCATGATGATCTTGAGTACATCCACCCAGAACTGGGCACTAGACAACATTTCCAGCATTTTAAGAACCTTTCTGGAGAAGGGATAAGGGGCCGCCTGTGGCGCTCAAGGGAGAAGGGAATTCACCCTTCTCCCTTCCCTCTTCCCCCTTCTCAGCCTTTCAGAACCTTTTGCATGACGCGCCCCATCTCCGCCGGATTGCGCGTGATGTGGATGCCGCACTCTTCCATGACCGCCAGCTTCTCGTTGGCGCCGCCCTGGCCGCCGGAGATGATCGCACCAGCATGGCCCATGCGCTTGCCTTCAGGCGCAGTGACGCCCGCAATGAAGCCGACCACGGGTTTCTGCATGTTGTCCTTGATCCAGCGCGCGCATTCTTCCTCGTCGCTGCCGCCGATCTCGCCGACCATGATGACCGCATCGGTCTCCGGGTCTTCGTTGAACAGCTTCATCACGTCGAGATGCTTCATGCCGTTGATCGGGTCGCCGCCGATGCCCACGCAGGATGATTGCCCATAGCCCAGCGCACTGAGCTGCCCCACCGCTTCATAGGTCAGGGTTCCTGAACGCGACACTACGCCGATGCGTCCCTTCTTGTGGATGTGGCCGGGCATGATGCCGATCTTGATCTCGTCCGGCGTGATGATGCCAGGACAGTTCGGCCCGATCAGCAAGGTCTTCTTGCCCTGCATCTTGTAGCGCGTCTTGATCATGTCGTGCACCGGAATGCCTTCGGTGATGCAGATCACCAGGTCCAGTTCGGCTTCCACCGCTTCGTCGATGGCTGCCGCAGCGCCCGCGGGCGGCACATAGATCACCGACACGGTCGCGCCGGTTGCCTGCTTCGCATCGCGCACCGAGGCATATACCGGAATGCCTTCGAATTGTTCGCCCGCCTTCTTCGGATTTACGCCTGCGACGAAACAGTTCGCACCATTCGCGTATTCCTTGCAATGGAACGTGTGGAACTGGCCGACCTTGCCGGTCATGCCCTGGGTGATGACTTTGGTATCTTTATTGATGAGAATGGACATGCTGATTAACCTTTCGCGGCGGCGACGACCTTCTGTGCCGCGTCCGCCATGTCGTTGCCGGAGATGATGGGCAGGCCCGATTCCGCCAGTATCTTCTTGCCGAGGTCGACGTTGGTACCTTCCAGACGCACCACCAGCGGCACGTTCAGGCTCACTTCACGCGCCGCCGCAACCACGCCTTCGGCGATCACGTCGCACTTCATGATGCCGCCGAAGATGTTGACCAGGATCGCCTTGAGGTGCGGATTCTTCAGCATCAGCTTGAACGCCTCGGTGACTTTCTCCTTGGTAGCTCCGCCGCCGACATCGAGGAAGTTCGCCGGGTTGCCGCCGTACAGTTTGATGATGTCCATGGTCGCCATCGCCAGTCCCGCGCCGTTCACCAGGCAGCCGATGTCGCCGTCGAGCGAGATGTAGGACAGGTCGAACTTCGACGCCTCGATCTCGGCGGGGTCTTCCTCGTCGAGGTCGCGCAACGCGACGATCTCGGGATGACGGTACAACGCATTACTGTCGAAATTGAACTTTGCATCCAGCGCCAGCACGCGATTGTCCGCGGTCAGCACGAGCGGGTTGATCTCCGCCAGCATCGCGTCCTTCTCCACGAAGGCGCGATACAAGCCCTGCAGCACTTTCACCGCATCGGCATTCGCCGCATCGGGGATGCCGATATTGCGGGCGACTTGAGCCGCGTCGCTATCCGCCAGCCCCGCAACGGGATCGATGCGCACGGTATGGATCTTCTCCGGGCTGTGCTTGGCGACCTCCTCGATCTCCATGCCGCCTTCGCTGGAAGCCAGCAAGGCGACGCGCTGCGAAGCGCGATCCACTACCATGCCGACGTAGAATTCTTTAACTATGGCGGCGCCTTCTTCGATCAGCAGCCGGCGTACCAGCTGCCCCTCGAGGCCGGTCTGGTGCGTGACGAGATGCATGCCGAGGATCTGTTGTGCATACTGGCGCACCTCATCCGGCGACTTCGCCACCTTCACGCCGCCGCCCTTGCCGCGACCACCCGCATGGATCTGCGCCTTCACCACCCAGACACTTCCGCCCAATTGCTGCGCCGCCGCAACTGCCTCGTCCACACTGAAGCAGGCGATGCCGCGCGGCGTCGCCACGCCGAACTGGCGCAGAATGTCCTTCCCCTGATATTCGTGAATTTTCATGTCAAACTTGTTCGCTAAAATAGAAAGCGCACCGTCATCGGCGCGCAGGCGCAATTTTACCGAAATATCGGCGGCAACGCGGCGAAATTATCTGAAACTGAGGGGAATGGTGAAACTGATGCGAGATGGTGCCGCTTGTCGGATTCGAACTGACGACCTACCGCTTACAAGGCGGTTGCTCTACCAACTGAGCTAAAGCGGCGATTTTTGAAACTGGTGGGTCGGCCGAGATTCGAACTCGGGACCAACGGATTAAAAGTCCGCTGCTCTACCGGCTGAGCTACCGACCCCTCCCAAAGGGAGCGCGCATTATACGTAATCAACTCACCCTGTCAACGCAAAATGCCGTCTGAAAACGACTGCATCTAGGCAGAGCGATACGGCGTCGGATCTTTCACCCCGGCCGCATCGAAACCGGCACGCCGCAAGCGACACGAGTCACACACGCCGCAGGCGCGCCCCTCCTCATCGGCCTGATAGCAGGATACGGTCTGCGCGTAATCCACGCCGAGCGCATCGCCCTCGCGGATGATCTCCGCCTTCGACAAGTGCATCAGCGGTGCATGCAGGGCCAGTGCATGTCCTTCGATCGCGGCCTTGGTGGCGAGATTGGCCATGCGCTCGAATGCCTCGATAAAAGCGGGGCGGCAATCGGGATAGCCGGAATAATCGACGGCATTCACCCCGATGAAGATGTCCTGCGCCTGCAACACCTCGGCCCACGCCAACGCGAGCGACAGCATGATGGTGTTGCGCGCGGGCACATAGGTCAGCGGAATGCCTGCGCTGGGCTGCTGCGGCACGGCGATGTTGTTGTCGGTGAGCGCCGAGCCGCCGAAGCCGGTCAGGTCGATGTTCACCACGCGGTGCTCCACCGCGCCCAGCGTGCGCGCGACGCGCTGCGCGGCGGCCAGTTCGGCATGGTGCCGCTGGCCGTAATCCACGCTCAGCGCATAGCACTCGAAACCTTGCGTCCGCGCCATCGCCAGCACCGTCGCGGAATCCAGCCCGCCGGAAAGAAGCACTACCGCCTTCTTCATCGTCCCGCCTCGTTCGGCCACAATACCTTGTGCAATTGCACCTGCATGCGCACTGCAAGACGGTCGCGCAATATCCACTCCGCGAGTTGCGTCGCATCCAGCGAACCCTGAGCGGGCGAAAAAGTCACTTCGCATTTTTCAGCCAGGCGATGTTGCGACATGATCTCCCTGGCCCAACGGTAATCGCTCTCGTCGCACAGCACGAACTTGATCTCGTCGTGCGGCGTCAGCAGCGCCAGGTTGCCCCAGCGGTTTTTTTCCACCTCGCCGGAAGCCGGCGTCTTGATGTCCATCACCCGCATCACGCGCGCATCCACCGCGCCGATGTCCAGTGCACCGCCGGTTTCCAGCGACACCTCATAGCCTGCATCGCACAACGCACCCAGCAGCAACAGGCAATTCTTCTGCGCCAGCGGCTCGCCGCCGGTGACGCAGACGTAGCGCGGCGCATATTCGGCAACCCGACCGAGTATCTCGCTTATTCCCATGTTCTCGCCGCCGCTGAATGCGTAACTGGTATCGCAATAGGTGCAGCGCAGCGGACAGCCGGTCAGGCGGATGAACACTGTGGGCAGGCCGATGCGCCGTGTCTCGCCCTGGATGGAAAAGAAAATTTCACTGATGCGCAATTGCGCGCCGGGATCGGACTGCGACATGATGGACTACTTCTTGGCAG
Organism: Ferrigenium kumadai; assembly: GCF_018324385.1. Classification (NCBI taxonomy): domain Bacteria; kingdom Pseudomonadati; phylum Pseudomonadota; class Betaproteobacteria; order Nitrosomonadales; family Gallionellaceae; genus Ferrigenium; species Ferrigenium kumadai. Next base: position 1,881,501 of record NZ_AP019536.1, read on the forward strand.
CGAGCTGCTTCTTGGCTTTTGCTGCAGCTTCGCTGGAAGGATATTTGGCGACGATCTGCTTGAGCGTCTTCTGTGCCGCCGCGCCCTGTTTCAGTTCCTGCTGGCAACCGGCGATATCAAACAGTACGTCGGCCGCTCTCGGCGTGGAGGGATAGGCTTTCAGCAAGGCCTGGTAGGTATCCAGCGCGCCCTTGTAGTCACCCAGATTGAACAGCGCATTGCCCAGCCAGTAGCTGGCGTTGGGAACATGCACCGACTGGGGATACTTCTTGATGAATTCCTGGAACGCCTTGGCCGCGCTCGCGTTGCTGCCGCCCTTGTACAAGCCGTAAGCGGCCTCATAGGCACGATTCTCGGCGACCGGATCGTCGTGATCGGCGGGTGCGGCCTCTGCGCCACCTGCTGCCGGAGCCGCCTCATTGGTGGATTCGAACCTGCGCAAGCGCGTGTCCAGATCCACATAAAAATCCTTTTCGCGCTTCTCGGCATCCTGCAAGCCGTGCGCCAATTCTTCATTCTGTCCGCGTAGTTTGCGGATTTCGGTGTTCAGGGCCTCGATCTGCCCCTGCAAGTCCAGCATGGACTTGGTCTGCTGCTTGCTTGCATCTTCCAGCCTGAGCACGCGCTCCTCGAGTTGCTGGATCTGCTTACGCGCATCGTCGTCCGAAAACAACCCCGCTTGCGCGGGTGCGGCAAAACAGAGAGCCAGCAACAGGAGAAAGCGTTGCTTCATATTACTTCGCGTAGTTCAGATCGGTACGGCGATTCTGCTTCCAGGAAGCTTCGTCATGACCGGAAGCCTTGGGCTTCTCTTCGCCATAGCTGACGCTAGACAACTGGCCGGCCTTTGCACCGCTCAGTTCCAGCATCTTCTTCACGCCATCCGCACGACGCTGACCCAGGCCCAGGTTGTACTCGTTGCTGCCGCGCTCGTCGCAGTTGCCTTCCAGGCGCACCTTGCGGTCAGCGTGTTCAGCCAGGTACTTGCCATGTGCCTGCACCAGCGGCTTGTCGGCTTCCTGCACTGCATCCACGTCGAACGGGTAGTACACGCTGCGCCCGGCCAGGATGCTGGCGGGGTCGTTCAACGGATCGACTGCGGTTTGGGTTGCGGGTGCTGCAGCCGTCGCGGAAGCAGCAGGTGCGGCAGCCGGTGCCGCTGTGGTTTCGGCCGGCTTGTTGCTGGCGCAAGCGGCGAGCAGGTTAACCAACACGATGCTGATTATGATTTTTTTCATTGTGATTCTCCTTCGCTAGGTTGATTAAGGATTGGGTCCCCATACTGGCTCGCGCGCATCGCCGCTTTGCGTGAACATATGCTGCTTGACACGACCGTCGCTGGACACGGTCGCCAATATACCACGACCACGCGCCTCGCTGGCAAACAGGACCAGCTTGCCGTTGGGCGCGTAGCTGGGTTTTTTCTCCCATCCGCCCTCGGTGAGCAGGCCCATCTGCCCGGTCTGAAAATCCTGCGCAGCGATGTAGAACATCCCATTGTTGCGATGCGCAAACACAAAGCTCTTGCCGTCCGGGCTGTACCGCGGCGAATAGTTCGCGCCTTCGCCGAAAGTCATGCGCTCCACCGGCCCGCCTTCCACCGCCATGCGGTATATCTGCGCGCTGCCGCCGCGGTCCGAAGTGAACAACAGGTATTGCCCGTCCGGCGAGAAATGCGGTTCGGTATCGATCGCGCCACTGAAGGTGATGCGGCGCAGCCCACTGCCGTTCGGTCGCACCAGGTATATCTGCGAACTGCCGTCGCGGGTCAACACAACGGCCATCTGCTTGCCGTCCGGTGACCACGCCGGCGCGCTGTTGCTGCCCGGGAAGTCGGCCAGCACATTGCGCTGATTCGTGTACAGCGATTGCACATACACCACGGCGTGTCCCGTCTCGAAGCTGACATAGGCGAGATGGCTGCCGTCCGGCGCCCAGGCCGGCGACATGATGGGCTCGCTCTGGGAGAGGATGACCTGCTCGTTGTAGCCGTCGCTGTCCGCCACCAGCAGCTTGAATCTCGCCCCCTGGCGATTCACGTAGGCGATGCGCGAACTGAACACGCCCTTGTCACCGGTCAGCTTCTCGTAGATCAGGTCGGCGATACGATGGCCGATGGCGCGCTCCTGCCCCTCGGCGGCGGAAACCGCCTCGCCGATCAGTTCACCCTGCTTGACCACATCCAGCAGCCGGAAGCGCGCCTCGATGCGCCCCTTGGCCGGCACATCGACTGTACCTATCGCCAGCGCGTCCGCGCCGCGCACCTGCCAATCCGCATAGTTGACCTCGCCGGGCTCGTGCGGCGACTTGCCCGCGGGATCGACCAGACGGAACAGGCCGCTGCGCTGCAAGTCGCCCGCCACCACTTCGTTGACGGTCTGCGCCAGCTTGCTGTCGCCGCCGAACGGCACGAGCGCCACGGGTATCTGGTGTTCTCCCGCGCCGATGATCTCGATGCTCAGCACCGCAGATGCGACGGACGCCTGCGCCAACAACACCAAACCGAATATGCCCCGTATGAATCTCATAAACACTACCCCTACTCCTTAGGCCTGAAGCCCAGTTCCATTTCACGAAAACGATTGAACAGCCCCGCATCCGGTGGCAACGGCAGCGGTTCCGCCTTGAAGATCGCACGCTCCACCGCATTGTCGTACGCCGCATTGCCGCTCGATTTTTTCAAGCGCGCACTCAGCACCCTGCCGCCCGGCAACACGGTCACCTCAAACACGGCGCGCGCATCGTCGGGCACGTCCGGCGGCATCACGATGCGGCTGCGTATCTTGGCGGCGATCTTGCCGGTGTATTCGTCCACCACCCGTCCGGCCGCCGCGGCCTGCTCGGCGCGAGCGGCCTGTTCGAGTGCGTATTGCCTGTCCAGGATGCTGGTGCCCGGTTTCTGTGCAACAAACTTGGGCGTTGGTTTATTTTCTGCCTTCTTCTTGTCCGGCAGCGCGATATCCGGCTGCTCCTGCTCTTGCGCCTGCGGCTTGGCGACCTCTTCCACTTTGGGCCTGGGCGGTGCGGAGACGGGCGCATCCGGAATGCTCTGCCACAGCTCCACGCTCATCGTCGCGGCGGGCTGGGTCTGCCAGGAGAAGCCGAAATACAGCAGCGCAAAAAATGCACCGTGCACTGCCAGCGCGAGCAGTCCCGCGGGCAGCTTGTATGGTTCGTGGTAAACCGCTGCGCTCATTTGCCCTTGGCTTGCGTGAGCAACCCGACTTTCTTGATCTGCTGCTGTTGCAGCACGTCCATCACGTTGATGACTTCTTCGTAGCGCACGTTCTTGTCGGCGGAGATCACCACCGATTGTTCCGCGAACTCGCCTTGACGCCCCTTCAGGATCGCCACCAGTTCCTCGCGCGTCACGCTGCTCTCCTTGCCGCCCTTGCTGTGGTCGCGCAAGGCCAGAGAGCTGTCCTTGCGGATGATCACTTCCAGCGGCGCGACGGGTGGCGCCAGCGACTTGCCGACCTGCGGCAGGTCGATCTGACCGGGGTTCATCAACGGCGCGGTGACCATGAAGATCACCAGCAGCACCAGCATCACGTCGATGTAGGGCACGACGTTGATCTCGTTCATCAGGCGTCGCGCCGAACGGCGATTAGCGTTCACAGAAACCTCTCAACAAACTGCATAAGTTATCCATGCGAATCTTCATGGCTGGCGCTGCAGCACGTTGGAAAATTCTTCGGAGAAGCTCTCGAAGCGCGTCGCCAGACGGTTGATGTCGTGGGCATAGCGGTTGTAGGCGACCACGGCCGGAATCGCAGCGAACAGGCCCATCGCCGTCGCCACCAACGCCTCGGCGATGCCGGGCGCGACGTGCGCCAGCGTCGCCTGCCCCACGTTCGCCAAGCCGCGGAACGCGTTCATGATGCCCCACACTGTACCGAACAGGCCGACATAGGGGCTGACCGAACCGACCGAGGCGAGGAAGGCCAGATGCGCTTCCAGCCGGTCCATCTCGCGCTGGTAGGTCGCGCGCATAGCGCGGCGCGTGCCGTCCATCAGCCCGCTGTCGTCCACGCCGCGCTGCTTCTTCAGCTTGACGAACTCGGCGTAACCGGCGGCGAAGATGCGCTCCAGCGCGCCCTGGTCGCTGCGCGAGACGCTGGTGGCATGCTTGTACAACTGGCTCAGGTCCGGATTGCGCCAGAACGAGTCCTCGAACTCGTCCGTCTGTTTGGCTTCGGCGCGTATGGTGAACATCTTGAGGAAGATGTACCACCAAGACAGCAGCGACACGGCCAGCAGCAGCCCCATCACCAGTTGCACCAGCACGCTGGCATTGCTGATGAGATGTATAAAAGACAAATCCTGCGTCACTTCCATTGCATTCCCTTCCCGTTCAAATCTTCCAATGCCTGCTCAATACTTCCGGCACGCTGACCGGCTTGAAACTCTCCGCGCCGACGCACACCAGATGCACCTCGCCCTCGGCCAGCACCGCATCGCCGCGCAGCACGGTCTGCACCAGCGTAATGCGGCTGCGGCCGACATCCTTGAGCTGGGCGGTCACGCTCAGCATATCGTCGAGCAGCGCGGGCCGGAGATAGTTCAGTTCCAGCTTGCGCACGACGAACATCACGCCCAACTCCGTCATCAGGCCGGCGTTGCTGTAGCCGAAGGTACGCAACCACTCGGTGCGCGCACGCTCCATGAAATTCACATAGTTCGCGTGGTACACCACCCCGCCCGCATCGGTGTCCTGGTAATACACGCGCGTCGGCAGCGCGAAGACCTTGTGCCTACTCATCGAGCAGGTCTCCGATGACCGGGTTGTTCGCCACCGCCAGCCCGAAGTGGCGATAGGCGTTTGCGGTCGCGATGCGTCCGCGCGGCGTGCGCTGCAGATAGCCTTGCTGAATCAGGTAGGGTTCGAGGACATCCTCGATGGTGTCGCGCTCCTCGCCTATCGCGGCGGCGAGGTTGTCCACGCCGACCGGCCCGCCCATGAATTTCTCGATCACGGTCTGCAGCAATTTGCGGTCCATCACGTCCAGACCGCGCGCATCCACATCGAGCATCGTCAACGCGGCATCGGCCACCTCGCGCGTCGCGTCGCCACCCGCCTTCACGTCGGCGAAGTCGCGCACGCGGCGCAACAAACGGTTGGCGATGCGCGGCGTGCCGCGCGAACGGTTGGCGATCTCCAGCGCGCCTTCATCCGACAGGTTCATCTCCAGCAGATTCGCCGAGCGCAGCACGATGCGCTGCAATTCCTGCGGCGAATAGAATTCCAAGCGTGCCACGATGCCGAAACGGTCGCGCAGCGGATTGGTCAGCATGCCCGCGCGGGTGGTCGCACCGACCAGCGTGAACGGAGGCAGATCCAGCTTCACCGAACGCGCCGCCGGGCCTTCCCCGATCATGATGTCGATCTGGTAGTCCTCCAGCGCGGGATACAGGATCTCTTCGACCACCGGCGACAGGCGATGGATCTCATCGATGAACAGCACGTCGTGCGGCTCGAGGTTAGTGAGCAATGCAGCGAGGTCGCCCGCCCTCTCCAGCACCGGGCCGGAAGTGTGGCGCAGGTTGACTCCCATCTCGCGCGCGATGATCTGCGCCAGCGTGGTCTTGCCCAGGCCCGGCGGACCGAACAGCAACACGTGGTCGAGCGGCTCCTTGCGCCGCTTCGCGGCCTGGATGAATATCTCCAGTTGCCCGCGTATCTTCTCCTGCCCGACATATTCGTCGAGCTGTTTTGGACGCAGCGCGCGCTCCAGCGCCTCCTCCTGCGCCGAGGCGGGTGTGGCGGAAATGATGCGGGGCTGGGCGGACAGGTCGTCGTGCTGGATCATGCTTTGGATAATAACTTAAGTGCCTGGCGTATGCCGCCCGAGACATCGACATCCTTGGGCAGCTGCTTCGCGGCCCAGTCGGCTTCCTTCTCGCTGTAGCCGAGCGCAATCAGCGCATTGACGATGTCGTTGTCGGCGGAAGCGGTGATGCTTTCTGATGCCCCGCCCGCAAGCGCGGCGACCACGAACTTGCCCTGCAATTCCAGCAACAGGCGTTCGGCGGTCTTCTTGCCAACGCCCGGTATCTTGGTCAGCCGCCCCGCCTCCTTGTTCGCCACCGCCTGTGCCAGTTCGGACAGGCTCAGGCCGGACAACACCGACAGGGCCAGCTTCGGCCCGACGCCGCTGATCTTGAGCAACTGGCGGAAGGCGACCCGCTCTTCCTGGCTCAGGAAGCCGAACAGCAGGTGCGCATCCTCGCGCACGATAAGCTGTGTGTGCAGCACCACTTTTTCATTGAGGCCAGGTAGATTGTAGAAAGTGCTCATCGGCACGTCCACCTCGTAGCCCACACCCTGCACATCCAGCACGATCTGCGGCGGATTCTTTTCCAGCAATATTCCAGATAAACGACCGATCATTTCCTCATCCCAAAATCAAACCCAGCGACAACAATGCACCATGCGCCATCATCGCGGCGATGGTCAGTTTGATCGCATCGCCCAGTTGCTGCGGCTGCGCGGCATGCCGCAACAACAGCCGCGCGGCCTTGACACTCAACGGCAGCGCCAGAAACGCCAGCAAGGCCAACATCGGCAACCAGCCCAGCGCCACAACGGACAGTAGCCACGCGTAAGCCAGCAGGACGATCAGCACGTAGCCCCAGCGTGCATGCTGCACATCCAGCCTTGCCACCCAGTGCAGCTTGCCCGCCTCGGTGTCGGCCTTGCGGTCCGGAAACTGATTGATGTACAGCAGGTTCGTCGCCAGCAGCGCATATGACAAACCCGCGATGAACGGCGCGGCGGCAAAGCCTTTGCGCTGCACGAAATCCGTTCCCACCGTGATCGACAGGATTCCCGCCGCCACACACAGTTCGCCCTGCCCGCGGCTGTTCAGGCGGAACGGCGGCGCGGAATACGCCCAGCCGATGAACAGCCCCGCGAGACCGATGTAAATCAGTTGCGGCGACGAGGCCAGCATCAGCCACAGCCCGGCTGCGGCCACGCACGCCAGCAGCACGAAGCCGAAGTTGCGCGTCTGCGCCAGCGTCAGCACGCCATTCTGGATGAAGCGGCTGCCTCCGGTGAACGGGAAGATGCGCTCGACATTGCGCGCATCGGTGCCGTTCAGCGCATCGTAATAATCGTTCAGCACATTGGTCCCGGCCTGCGCCATCAGCGCGAACAGCAGCGTGACAGCCGCCAGAGCCGCATCGACGGCAAGACCGTCGTGGCGTGCGATCGCCAGGCCGATCAGACAGGCCATCAGGCTCGCGGTGAGGAAGGCCGGGCGGGTCGCTGCGACATAGCGCGCGAACGGATTCTGTAATGCATCCAGCGTCGGCTCCAGCGGCTGCGTCATACCAGCCTCCCTCCCCGAACCTTGTATCCCTTTGTTGCCAGTGCGCCCATCGTTCCCAGACCGCCGTGTGCGTGGCAGATGGCGCAGGCCAGCGCGTCCGCCGCATCCGGGCTGGGCGTGCCGGACAGGTTCAGCAGCCGCGTCACCATGGCCTGCACCTGCTCCTTGTCGGCGTGGCCGTTGCCGACTACCGCCTGCTTCACCTGCAAGGCGGTGTATTCCGCCACCGGCAGGTCGGCCGACACCGCCGCGCAGATCGCCGCGCCGCGGGCCTGGCCGAGCAACAGTGTGGATTGCGGATTGACGTTGACGAACACCTTTTCCACCGCCGCCAGTTGCGGCCGGTGCTGCTCGATCACTTCGCGCAACGAATCGAGGATCACCTTCAGCCGCCCCGGCAACTCGCCGTCCGGCGTCCTGATGCAGCCGCTGGCGACGTAGTGCAACTGTTGCCCTTCTTTATCGAGAATGCCAAAACCCGTCACTCGAAGACCCGGATCAATGCCAAGTATCCTCGTTGTCATACGCTGAACCGCGAACTGAAATGGCGGAGACGGGTTTCGGTGCAGACTAACTTGCGCATGCAAGTTATGTCGAAACCAAAACCACGATAAGTTATGCCGAAAATGCGGATGACTTACTCCTCAATGACAGCCGTCGTAAAGACTTCCTGCACATCGTCCAGGTCTTCCAGTGCGTCGAGCAGTTTCTGCATCTTAACCGCGTCGTCGCCGGTGAACTCCACCTCATTGGCCGGCTTCATGATGACTTCGCCGAATTCAGGCTTGTAGCCGGCCGCCTCCAGCGCCTGCTTCACGTTCACGAAATCGTTCGGTGCGGTGATCACTTCGATGCTGCCGTCGTCGTTGGTGACGATATCTTCCGCACCGGCATCCAGCGCGACTTCCATCAGGCCGTTCTCATCGGTGCCCGGCGCGAAGATCATCTGACCGCAATGCTTGAACATGAAAGCCACCGAGCCATCCGTGCCGAGGTTGCCGCCGTACTTGGAAAAGGCGTGGCGCACGTCGGCGACGGTACGGGTCTTGTTGTCGGTCATGCAGTCCACCATCACCGCCGCGCCGTTGATGCCGTAACCTTCGTAGCGAATCTCCTGATACTCCACGCCTTCGAGCTCGCCGCTGCCGCGCTTGATCGCACGCTCGACGTTGTCCTTGGGCATGTTGTTCGAATAGGCCTTGTCCATCGCCAGGCGCAGACGCGGATTGGTGCCCGGGTCGCCGCCGCCCATGCGCGCCGCCACGGTAATCTCCTTGATCAGCCGCGTGAAAATCTTGCCGCGCTTGGCATCCTGCCTGCCCTTGCGGTGTTGGATGTTCGCCCATTTGCTGTGTCCAGCCATATTGCTCTCCGAAAACCTGTTACATCATTCAAAAAAATAACCCCGCGATGGTATCATTTTCGCCCCTTTACCCCAACCCAAGCCCCGACATGACCGAGCCGCTGCTGATCGCCAAGAACGACGAACACGAACTCTTCCTGCTGCCGCAGATGGCGAACCGCCACGGGCTGATCACGGGGGCGACCGGCACCGGCAAGACCGTCACGCTGCAGTCGCTGGCGGAGTCGTTCAGCCGCATCGGCGTGCCGGTGTTCCTCTCCGACATCAAGGGCGACCTGTCCGGCATGAGCAAAACTGGTGGCGGGAACGCCAAGGTCGCGGCGCGTGTGGAACAACTGAAGCTGGAAAACTTCGCGCATCGCGCCTATCCGGTGACGTTCTGGGACGTATTCGGGACGATGGGCCACCCGCTGCGCGCCACCGTATCCGACATGGGGCCGCAGCTGCTGGGGCGCATGCTCAACCTCAACGAGGTGCAGCAAGGTGTTCTGACGCTGGTATTCAAGATCGCCGACGACAGCGGCCTGTTGCTGCTCGATCTGAAGGACCTGCGCGCGATGGTGCAGCATGTCGGCGACAACTCCAGCGAATACACCACCGAATACGGCAACATCTCCACCGCCAGCATAGGCGCGATCCAGCGCGGACTGCTGCAGATCGAGACGCAAGGCGGCGACAAGCTGTTCGGCGAGCCGATGCTCAACATCGAGGACCTGATGCAGACCGACGCCAACGGCTTGGGCATGATCAACATCCTCGCCGCCGACCAGCTGATGACCTCGCCTAAGGTGTATTCGACCATGCTGCTGTGGCTGCTGGCCGAGCTGTTCGAGAACCTGCCGGAAGCCGGCGACCTCGCCAAACCCAAGATGGTGTTCTTCTTCGACGAGGCGCACCTGCTGTTCAACGACGCGCCCGCGGTGCTGCTCGACAAGATCGAGCAGGTCGTGCGCCTGATCCGTTCCAAGGGCGTGGGCGTCTATTTCGTCACGCAGAACCCCGCCGACGTGCCGGACAAGGTGTTGGGGCAGCTCGGAAACCGAGTGCAGCATGCGCTGCGCGCCTTCAGCCCGCGCGACCAGAAGGCAGTGAAGGCCGCCGCCGAGACCATGCGCGACAACCCCGAACTCGACGAGGCTTCCGCGATCACCGAGCTCGGCGTCGGCGAGGCCCTGGTCTCCTGCCTGGACGAGCAGGGCCGCCCCGGCATCGTCGAGCGTGCCTTCGTCGTGCCGCCGCAGGCGCAGATCGGCCCGATCAGCGAAGCGGAACGCAAAGCCGTCATCGCGGGTTCGCTGCTCGCAGGGCATTATGAAACAGCCGTGGATCGTGAATCCGCTTACGAGATACTCAAGGGGCGCGCCACCGAGAAACAGGCCGCATCCCAGCCGGCTCAGGCACCCGCCTCGAGCGGCGGCTTGGGCGGGATACTCGGCAGCGTGCTGGGCGGCAGTGGTGGAAGCCGTGGCCGGGAAAGCGCGGCAGAAGCCTTGGCCAAGAGCGCCGCGCGCGCCATCGGTTCGGAAGTCGGACGCCAGATCATCCGCGGCGTGCTGGGTTCGCTGCTCGGCAAACGGCGCTAAGGCCCAGCCGCTCAGCGCAAGCGTTGCATTAACAGCGCCTCGAACTCTTCGGGAGGAACGGGTCTGGAGATCAGGTAGCCCTGGATGTAGTCGCAACCGGCCGCAGCCAGTAACTCTTCCTGCTCCCTGGTCTCCACCCCCTCGGCGATGACCTTCAGCCCTAGCTTGTGCGCCATGACGATGATGGCCTCGCACAACGCCATATCGTCGGTATCCTTGCTCAGGTTACGCACGAAGGCCTGATCGATCTTGAGGTAGTCGATATCGAATTTCTTGAGGTAGGACAACGAGGAATAGCCCGTGCCGAAATCGTCGAGCGAGACCTGGATGCCCGCATCATGGAAAGCGCCCAGCTTGTCGTATACATGGGGCGTCGCATCCATCAACAGCCCTTCGGTGATCTCGATGGAGATGCTCTGCCCTGGCAGCCCCAGTTCCTGCAAATAGCCGAACCATGATTGGTAAGGGCTGTCATTGTTGCAAAACTGGATGGGCGATTTGTTCACGCTGATCTGGAAATCGGGGTGGTGCATCTCCCGCAAGCGCTTCGCCTGGCGCGCCGCCTCCCTGAACACCCAGTCGCCGATCTCGACGATCATCCCCGTTTCTTCGGCCAACGGGATGAACTCCGCCGGGCTGACCAATCCGCGCACCGGGTGCTCCCAGCGTATCAGCGCCTCGGCCTTGTGGATGCTGTTCGAACCCAAATCCACGATGGGCTGGAAATAGACCTTGAACTGGTTGTTCTCAAGCGCGCCGCGCAAGTCGTTGGTCAGGCGCATGCGCGCTTCGGCGGCCTGCTGCAAGGCGGGAGTGAAGTAACTGTAACGGTTGCGGCCGCGGGCCTTGGCGGCATACATGGCCTGGTCTGCGTTCTTGAGCAGGCTGTCGATCACGGTCGCGTCATTGGGGTACAGGGTGATGCCCAGGCTGGCGGAAATGAAAATCTTGTCCTCTGCCAGCAGGAAGGGCGCCGCCAGTTTGCCGATGATGCTCTGCGCGATGCGATCGATGCTGGCGGCATCTTCCAGTTCGGACAGGATGACGGTGAACTCGTCGCCCCCTATCCGCGCAACTGTATCGGACTCGCGCACGCACTCGACGATGCGCCGCGCGGCCTCGACCAGCAGGATATCCCCCATGTCGTGCCCCAGGGTATCGTTCACCTCCTTGAATTTATCGAGGTCGATGAACATCAATGCCATCGGCAGATTGGCACGGTGCGCTTTTTTGATCTCCTGCTCCAGCCGGTCGCGGAACATGCGGCGGTTGGGCAGGCCGGTGAGCGTGTCGAAATTGGCCTGCCGCCAGATCAACTCTTCCGATTTTTTCTTCTCGGTGATGTTTTCGACGATGGACCAGATGAATTTTTCGCCGTCGCTGGCGGTGATCAACACCCCATTCAGGCGTACAGGGAAACGTATTCCCTCTCTGTTGATGTATTCTTTCTCATAGGGCCCGTACCGCGAAAAACGGCTCAGCGATTCAAGTTGCTGCGCTTCCTCCTCCTTATACTCGAGCGGCGTAATGTCCCAGTAGCTCATCTTGTTCAACTCGTCGAGAGAATAGCCCAGCATGTCCAGTGACGCGGAATTGGCCTCAACGAAGCGCCCATCCATCGAATTGAGGATCATGCCCAAGGGAGACATTTCAAACATCGACCGGAATCGCTCTTCGCTCCACCTGAGCTCCTGTTCGGCCTGCAGCTTCTCGGTCACATCGTCGTAGATCGACACAAGCTCGCCGCTGGGCAACTTGTACACGTAGTTTTCGCGCCAGCCGGAAATGCGCCCATCCTGGTAAAAGGCAACGGGAACCTGTTCCGGTTCACCGCTCTGCCATACGCGCTTGAACACATCGAGCAGGCCGAACTCCTCGATGCCGGGGAATATCTCCACCACATTCTTGCCGACCAGGTTCTTGCGCCGCATGTTTTCGATGCGTTCCGCCGCACGGTTGACCGACGCAACCACAAAATCCTGCCCGTCGGCCGATGCCCGGTACACCACCGCGCCGCTGCTCATGCTTTCGAACAAGGCAGTCAGGGTGGACTGGCTCTCGCGCAATACTTCTTCGTCGCGCAGCAACTGCAGGTTCTTCTCCAGCAACTCCGCCGTCCGCTCCTGAACGCGCTGGGTCAGCTCCCGGTTGAGCAGCGCCAGTCTGTTCTCGGCGTCGTGGTGACGCAGCCGGTCCAGCCCGTTGGTCGCCAGCACCCGTGCAAAGTTCGCATAGAACTGCGTGATCGCCTCGACACGCTCCCCGGGAATGACGGGGACCTTGTCCACGGCCTCCAGGTAGCCGTTTTCATCGAAGCCGAATTCCTGCGCCTGACGACGGAAGAAGTCGAGATCGGGAGGTGCGGTGAAGAATTGGCCGGTAAAGACGTTCGCCACATGCTGGCCATCGACCACGATAGGCGCGGCGGTATCGACCAGACCATTCAGGCAGCCGTATACCGCGAACGGTGCCCCGTTCAGCATGCTCTCGACGAGGGAAGTGTCGCTTGCTATGCAGCGGCCGCAGGTGGTTGGATTGACGCGGTGATACTTGACGCAAACATCCTGCCAACCCGAACTGGTGATGACGATGCCGTCCACGTCGATGATGGCATTGGCAATCCCGATCACCTGATTAAAGCTGTCCATCAATGCCTGCAGGCTTGCAACATCAACCAGTTCGGAGAATTTTATGCGCTTCTTCGTCGTATCCAGCATGAATCTGTTTCTCGAAAATTCCACATCAGCAATGGTGTCTATTTTGCCCCAAGCGGAGCAAAATGTGATGGATATTTTGGGGCACAAAAACACCGTCCGTCTGTCACATGCATGTAGTACTGCTCGATTTTTAAGCTATCGCCCCCCCCCCACTTTTCGATTGGTTATCCTCGCAAAGGAGAACATCATGTCCCACCCTATTGGCAAACAGGAACCCGTTCGCATCCAGACAGGACAAGTGCAACTGGAAGGCAATCTCGCCCTGCCGGAGGGCGCAAAGGGAGTGGTGCTGTTCGCCCACGGCAGCGGCAGCAGCCGTTTCAGCCCGCGCAACAACTTCGTCGCAGGTGAATTGTTCGACGCCGGGGTCGGCAGCCTGCTCATCGATCTGCTCACCCCCGCCGAGGATGCCGATTACGACACCCGTTTCGACATCCCGTTGCTGACCACCCGGCTGACGGGAACGACAGCATGGTTGCAGCGACATCCGGCCACGCAGGCATTGAAGATCGGTTATTTCGGCGCCAGCACCGGTGCGGCGGCGGCACTGCAGGCGGCTGCGGAACTGGGCAAGGAGATTTCGGCGGTGGTCTCTCGCGGCGGGCGCCCGGATCTGGCTGGGGAGCTCGCCTTGAGCAAGGTCGGCGCCCCCACGCTGCTCATCGTCGGCGGCCATGACGACGTGGTGATCCAGCTCAACCGGATGGCTTACGCCAGCCTCACCTGCGAAAAGGAACTCGTCATCGTGCCGGGCGCCACGCACCTGTTCGAAGAGCCCGGCACGCTGGAGCAGGTCGCGCAGCATGCCGCCGTCTGGTTCAAGAAATATCTCGGTTAGGGGAGGGCTCGCCGGTAGCGGCCAGGATATCGATCACTTCCTCATCCGTTACCTGCTGGAAGTCCATGTAGAACTGCCCCACCGCATGGAAACCGGACGGCGCAGAGAGGCACACGACACGGTCGGCATAACCGCGCACCTTTTCCAGGGTATCGGGCGGCGCGACCGGCACCGCGCAAACCAGCTCCGCCGGTTGCTTCGCCCGCAACGCGTGCAGAGCGGCGATCATGGTCGAACCTGTCGCCAACCCGTCGTCGATGACGATGACCACGCGCCCTGCTGGATCGATGGGAGGCCGCACCGGCGTATATTGTGCGCGCCGCCGCCGCATGGTTTCCATCTGCTCGGCGATCTCCCCCTCGATGTACTCCCTGTCCGCCCCGGCGCTCGCGGCGTAATCGGCGACGTAGGACCAGCCGCTTTCGTCGACCGAACCGATGGCGAACTCGGGACTGCCCGGCGCGCGCAGCTTGCGCACCAGGACCACATCCACCTCACCGCCTAATTGCTCGGCAATAACTTGCGCCATCGGCACGGCACCGCGCGGTATCGCCAGGATCAGGGGATGCCTGCCGCGGTATTCGGCGAGCGCCTCGGCGAGTTGTTTGGCCGCCGCAATCCGGTTCGCAAAGAACATGGTCCACCTCCAGTCGCCCTATTCTGCGCTTGCAGGCAAAAAATGGAAGGGGGGATTCGCCTTATATGGCAGCCGACTGGGCATTGAGCTCAATCCAACGAGCTTTCGCCCCGCCGTTTAGGCTCACAGACAAAGATCAGGAACGCGGCCTCAAGCCAGGACGGACATGGCCATGGATTTTTCCGCGATACCGCCGCGCTTGAGCATGACGAGATGTTCGGCCTCCTCGCGCGCAGTGACCTTCGCCAGATAGGCAATGTTCTTCTCGATGGATTCCAGGTAATAGTTGTTCCCGGTGCCGAAAACTTCCCTGAAGTGGAAGACCAGCTTGGCATACAGCCCCTGATAGGCGCTATCCAGCTTTTCCTGGGTGATTTCGTAAAACCTCCTGGTCTGGCGCAGCATGTCGTGCACGCTCTGATAGTTCCCGAAGTTCGCCTCCTTGAACTCCAGGTACAGGAACAGCAGCTTCTCCAGATACGTGCGATCGGCCATCTGCCCGACCAGGTCGGCAGTTCCGACGAGTTGTCCCAACAGGCGGCAATGCTCGTCCGGGAAAGGTATCTGTGCGAATGGATAACCCGGATCGGTACTGCGGATCATGCATTCCAGTTTCGCAGTAAAGGACAGTGGGAAGTTCCGTTCGTCGGCATAGTGCAGCATGAACTCAATGCCGCGAGCGACATGGCACTTCGTGAACTGCGCACCGGTGCCATTCCCCTCGCCTTCCTTTTGTGCATAGCCAATATCGTGCATCAGCGTGGCCATCATGACCAGGGATATCTCGTCGGCGCCCAGACGGGTACCCGAGACATGCACGCCATGCATCAGCCGCACCGCGCACAGGAACACATCCAGCGTATGGGGCAGATCGTGATACGGCGTCTTGATGGGGCAGTAGCCGGGATATTTGCCCCGGAACAGGCGCACCACGTCATCAAATACGGTACGCGCCAACGCGAGATCGCACGCGGGATCGATGAGGCCGACGATACCGGCCACCTTCGCCCACACCACCTCCGCATCGCTGTTGGCGAACAGGCTGTTTATCTCATCCGTATCAGGAGCGATCTTCATGTCGATAAATTCAGGGCTTCGAATTCCCGGTTTACCTGGCCAGCCGCACTGCCCCCTAGACGTTGAACAGGAAGTTCATGACGTCGCCGTCCTGCACCACGTAATCCTTGCCCTCGACGCGCATCTTGCCTTTTTCCTTGGCACCGGCCTCGCCGCCGCAGGCGATGAAGTCGGCGTAGGAGATGGTCTGCGCCCGGATGAAGCCGCGCTCGAAGTCGGTGTGGATCACGCCCGCCGCCTGCGGCGCGGTGTCGCCCTTATGGATGGTCCAGGCGCGCACTTCCTTCACCCCAGCGGTGAAGTAGGTTTGCAGGCCGAGCAGGTCGTAGCCGGTGCGGATCAGCCGGTTCAGGCCAGGCTCTTCCAGGCCCAGATCGGCGAGGAATTCCTTCTTGTCGGCGTCATCCAGATCGGCCAGTTCCGCCTCGATCTTGGCGCACAGCGCCACCACCGGCGCCCCCTCCTTCGCTGCATATTCGCGCAACCGGTCGAGATAGGGATTGTTCTCGAAACCGTCTTCCAGCACGTTGCCGACGTACATCGCGGGCTTGATGGTGAGCAGGCACAGCGGCTTGACCAGCTGCGTATCTTCCTCGCTCAAACCGAAGGTGCGCGCGGGCTTGCCTTCGTTCAGGTGTGGCAGCAAACGCTCCAGCACGGCAACCAGCTTCTGCGCATCCTTGTCGCCGGACTTGGCCTTCTTGCCGTCGCGCTGGATGGTGCGTTCCACCACAGCGAGGTCGGCCAGTGCCAGCTCGGTGATGATGACCTCGATATCGGCCAGCGGATCGACCTTGCCGGCCACGTGCACCACGTTCGGGTCATCGAAGCAGCGCACCACGTTGACGATGGCATCGGTCTCGCGGATGTTGGCGAGGAACTGGTTGCCCAGGCCTTCGCCCTTGGATGCGCCAGCGACCAGGCCCGCGATGTCGACGAATTCGACGATGGCATACTGCATGCGCTGCGGCTTGACGATCTTCGCCAGCTCATCCATGCGCGGGTCCGGCACCTCGACGATGCCGACGTTGGGCTCGATGGTGCAGAAGGGATAATTCTCCGCGGCGATGCCCGCCTTGGTCAGCGCGTTGAACATGGTGGACTTGCCGACATTGGGCAGACCGACGATACCGCATTTGAGACTCATGTTTTTTCCTCTAATTTAACAGGATGCGGGGTACGGGATACAGGATACAGACAACCCCTGTATTCCGTATCCTGTCTCCCGACTCCTAATTACTGTGCAGCTTCAACATCGCTGCTTCGGTTTTGCCTTCGATGACCAGATGCGCGACATCCAGCGCGCGCCGCATCGCCTCTTCGATCAGTTCGCGCTCTTCGCGGCGCGGGTCGTGCAACACGAAGTTCGACACCTCGCTGCGCTCGCCCGGATGGCCGATGCCGAGCCGCAGCCGCCAGAAGTCCTTCGTGCCGAGCTGGGCGATGATGTCCTTCAGGCCGTTGTGGCCGCCGTGGCCACCGCCCAGTTTAAGCTTGGCGCTGCCCGGTGGCAGGTCCAGTTCGTCGTGCACGACCAGTATCTCGGCGGGCGCGATCTTGTAGAACTGTGCCAGCGCGCCGACGGCGCGGCCGCTCACGTTCATGAAGGTCTGCGGCTTGAGCAGGAACACCTCGTTTCCATGCAGTTGACCGCGAGCAGCCAAGCCGTGGAACTTGGCCTCGCTCCTGAAGCTCAGGTTTTGCGAATGCGCGAACTCGTCCACCCACCAGAATCCGGCGTTGTGGCGGGTGGTTTCGTATTCACGCCCGGGATTGCCCAGGCCGACGATCAAACGTATAGAGGACATGTTCAAAATGAAAAACCCGCCATGCCGGAATCAGCAGTGGCGGGTTGCACAGGTTGACCCTTTGCTTACTTCTTGGCTTCCTTGGCAGCCGGTGCGGCGGCAGCTTCGGCAGTCGCTTCTGCAGCAGCCTCAACCGTACCGCGCGGAACCTGAACGGTCACCACCACAGCTTCGGCGGTATGAGTGCCATGTGCAGCGATCTCCACGCCCTTCGGCAGCTTCAGATCGGAAACGTGCACGGAATGGCCCAACTCCAGCTTGCCCAGATCGACTTCGATGAAGGTCGGCAGGTCCTTGGGCAGGCAGGTGATGTCCAGTTCGGTCATCACGTGGCTGATCTTGCCGCCGCCGGTCTTCACGCCGGGCGCGATTTCTTCGTTCAGGAAGTGCAGCGGCACCTTTTTGTGCATCTTGTGCGTCGCGTCCACGCGCTGGAAGTCGATATGCTGGACTTGCTGGCGGAACGGGTGCATCACGAAGTCGCGCAACAGCACGGATTCCTTCTTGCCATCCAGGTTCAGCGTCAACAGGGAAGCGTGGAACGCCTCGTCACGCAGCTTGTAGTACAGATCGTTGTGATCCAGTTCGATCATGGCCACGTCGCCGGAACCATAGACAATTCCTGGCACGCGGCCGGAATTACGCAGACGGCGGCTCGCACCCGTACCTTGCGCCTTGCGAATTGTTGCATTGATTTCGATAGTCATTTCACTTCTCCAAAAAACAGAACCGCCCGCGACCAGGCGATTCCGGGTTCGCGGCAACCAACGTGGTTGCCGCTAAAACTTGAGGGCGGGTTTGAAACCCGCCCCTACTTTATTCGGTGAACAGCGAGCTCACCGACTCTTCGTTGTTGATGCGGCGGATGGTTTCCGCCAGCAGTTCCGCCGTGCTCAGCTGGCGGATGCGCTTGCAGTTGCGCGCCGCTTCGCTCAGCGGGATCGTGTCGGTAACCACCAGCTCGTCCAGTGCAGAGTTTTCGATGCGTTCGATCGCCGGACCTGATAGCACCGGATGGGTACAGTAGGCCAGCACGCGCGCCGCGCCCTTTTCCTTCAGCGCATTGGCGGCTTCGCACAAGGTGTTGGCGGTGTCGACCATATCGTCCATGATCAGACAAGTACGCCCCACCACGTCGCCGATGATGTTCATCACCTTCGCCACGTTCGGCTTGGGACGGCGCTTGTCGATGATCGCCAGGTCGGCATCCAGTTGCTTGGCCAGGGCGCGGGCACGCACCACACCGCCCACATCCGGCGACACCACGATCAGGTTGGGGTAATTCTGCTTCCACACGTCCGACAGCAGGATCGGGCTGGCATAGATGTTGTCCACTGGGATATCGAAGAAGCCCTGGATCTGGTCGGAGTGCAGGTCCATGGTCAACAAGCGGTCCACACCGGCGCTGCTCAGCATGTCGGCCACCACCTTGGCAGTGATCGCCACACGAGCCGAGCGCGGACGGCGATCCTGACGTGCATAACCGAAATAGGGCAATGCAGCAGTGATACGACCGGCGGAGGCGCGCTTCAGCGCATCCACCATCACCATCACTTCCATCAGGTTGTCATTGGTCGGCGCGCAGGTGGATTGCAGAACGAACACATCCTTGCCGCGCACGTTCTCCAGCAACTCCACCATCACCTCGCCGTCGGAGAAGCGGCCTACCGTGGCGCGCCCGAGATGGATATGAAGATGCTGCGCGACCGCTTCAGCGAGCTTAGGATTGGCATTACCGGTGAACACCATCAAGCTGTCGTAAGACACGTGCAACCCCTCAAAGAATCGGAAAAAAGGGCACACGCCCTGGAAATTAGCCCCGGCCGCTCGCTCGCGCCGGAACTGTATTTGGCTGGGGAGGTAGGGATCGAACCTACGAATGCCGGAATCAAAATCCGGTGCCTTACCACTTGGCGACTCCCCAATAACTTACTTGGGCATCCAATCGTGCAATGGATGCTTTACTAAACCTTGCGCCACCACGCCGCGCATATTATGCGGCAACTGCCTTATCACTGCTTCGGCCTGGCTGCGACTTTCAAACTCGGCGAACACGCACGCACCCGATCCGGTCATCACCGCCTGGCCGAAATTGCCCAGCCAAGCTATATAACGCGCCACTTCCGGGTAAAGCTTGCACACCACGGATTGCAGATCGTTGCGAAGTTTTCGCCCCTCTTGGAGCCTCAGGTCCGAGAGGGCGCGCATTGTGATAGAAACCGAGTCGCGTGTCAATTCCGGATGCGTAAAAATTTGTACGGTCGGTACATGCACCGGCGGAAACAGCACTACATACCACGCTTCCGGCAAAGGATAGGCCTGCAATTGTTCGCCCACACCCTCGGCAAAAGCGTTCTCGCCGAACACGAACACCGGCACGTCCGCGCCCAGACGCAAACCCAGCTGCATCAGGCGTTCGCGCGACAAGTTAAGCTGCCACAGACGATTCAAAGCGATCAACGTGGTCGCCGCATCCGAACTGCCGCCCCCCAGGCCGCCTCCCATCGGGATGCGTTTTTCCACCGCGATATCCACGCCCAGCTTGCAACCGGTCTCATCTTGCAGCAGCCGCGCCGCACGCACGCACAGATCCTGATCCTCCGCCACGCCCTCGATCGCATTGCTGCGATGCACCGCCCCGTCTTCGCGCAAAGAGAAATGCAGCATGTCGTGCAGATCGATGAAACGGAACAAGGTTTGCAGCATGTGATAACCGTCCGGCCTGCGCCCGACCACGTGCAAGAACAGGTTGAGCTTCGCCGGGGCGGGACAACTGATGGTTTGTTTCACTGGATTTCCCATTCGTCGATCAACAGTTGTACCTGCAAGTTGTCACGGCTCAGTTGCAAGCGCGCCGGCAGGCTGTCCGCCCTGTCGCCGGCATACCGCTGATACCGCACCTCCCAGCCATCCTGGCGCAACACCGTGATCCGCCCTTCGGCATCGCGTTCGATCTGCGCCTGGCTTTCCGCCAGCGGCAGCCCCAGCACCCAATGGTGCAAGCCGTTCAGAGGCAGTTGCCAGCCCAGCACCTGCTGCATCAGCGATTCCGCATCCCCAGCCTGGTAATGCCGTCCTCCGTCGTCCAGCGTTGCGCCAGAGGCATCGCGATACACGCGCGCGGCGGTCTGCCCGAGCGGTGCAAGCAACAGGACTTCGTCGGATTGCGCTTGGTGCACCCAGCGCAGCCCGGCGGAATGGCGTGTGCCGTTATGCCTGACCGCGATGCGCCCGTTCAGCGCGAACGACGCCGCCTCCGGTTGTGCTGGACGAGCGGCCGGCGCGGGCGATGTCGGCAGCAACGCGCAGCCGCTCAAAAGAGCCAGCCAGAGCAGAACGATCAAACGCATTACGGCGCCGTGAATTTTTTGATGACCGCCTGCAGCAGGGTGTTGCCGGGATGGGCATTGAGGCTGTCCTGCCATACCTTCCTGGCCTCGTCCTTGTCGCCGCGCACCCACAACACTTCGCCCAGATGAGCCGCGACCTCGGGATCGGGATTGCCCGCAAAGGCGCGCCGCAGCATCTTCACGCTCTCGTCAAGCCTGCCGCTGCGGTAATAGCCCCAACCCACGCTGTCCATGATGGCGGCATCGTCTGGCGCGAGCTGCAACGCCTTCTCGACCAGTTCGAGCGCCTCGGGGATGCGCACATTGCGCTCCAGCAGGCTGTAGCCGAGCGCATTGTAGGCATGCGCATGATCCGGCTTGATCTGGATCAGCTTGCGCAGCAAGCGCTCGGAGATCTCATACTTGCCGAGTTTGTCCGCCAGCATCGCGGTCTCGTAGAGCAGATCGGGATGGTTCGGCAGTTTCTCCAACCCCTGCTGCAACACCTGGTAGGCATCCTCGATGCGCTGTGCCTCGCGCAGCAATTGCGCCTCGATCAGCAGCAATTGCACGCGCTGCTGGTTGTCGACGGCCTGCGCCCGGTGCAGGAACTCCAGCGCCTCGTCCAGCTTGCCGCGCTTGCTCAGCAGGTAAGCCACGCGCAACTGTGACGCGAACAGGTACTCGCCGCCCTTCACCTCGCGGTAATGCGCCAGCGCCTCATCCTCATCCTCTTTCGCTTCCCCCAGCTGACCGAGGTAATACTGCACCGAATCCTGATCCTTCTTGCCTTTCTCCAGCGCCAGCTTGAGCTGTGCTTCGGCGCCCTTCAGATCGTTCATCTGCAGGGATATCAGGGCGATGGCAAAGGCGAGCTCCGGGCTGTCCGGATTGTCCTGCGCCAGCCGCTGGAACTCGTCGCGCGACTCCCGGTATTGCTTCTGCTCCAGCAAAGCGCGGGCATATTGCAGGCGGATTTCGCGCGCTTGCGGATTGCCGGACAAATAGCGGTGCAGCACCTCCAGCCCTTCCCGCGGCGAGTCCTTCATCAGCAACTGCGCCTCCAGCGACACGGCCATA
Source organism: Ferrigenium kumadai (assembly GCF_018324385.1). Taxonomy (NCBI): domain Bacteria; kingdom Pseudomonadati; phylum Pseudomonadota; class Betaproteobacteria; order Nitrosomonadales; family Gallionellaceae; genus Ferrigenium; species Ferrigenium kumadai. Next base: position 1,903,267 of record NZ_AP019536.1, read on the forward strand.
TCCCACTCGGGCCGCAGTTTGCGTGCCTCGCGTATCTCGTTCAGCGCAAGCGGGTTGTCGCCTGCGAGTTGCGCCAGCTGCGCCACCGCCCAATGCGCCTCGGCGACCTGTGCATAAGGCTGCGCCAGTTCGCGCACCAATTTCAGCACGGCGGCCTTGTCCGGATAGGGGGCGACCAGCTGGAATAGCTGTATGAAATTCTGTCCGGCCTTGGCTTCATCGGCCTTCAGTATCTTGGCCAGCTCCTGACGCGCCTCGTCCAGCTTGCCGCCACGCAGCAGGGTCGAAGCCAGCATGCGCGCCGCCACCGGCGAATCCGGCTCGACTGCCTGCCACTGGCGCAGCGCCTCGATCGCCTTGTTCATATCGCCGGACTCGAATGCCAGTTGCGCGGAACGGCGCGCGAGGCGCGGATCGTGAGTCTTCTTGACCAGGTCGGCACCGCCTTCCGCGGCCAGCGTCTTGTACCCGCGCTGCGACGCGATCTCGGTCAGCAGGTATTCATACAGCAACTCATCGCTCAACGCGACGTTGGGCAATTTGAGTTCCGGTTCCGCAGAGGCTTGTGCCGAAGCGGCGGGCGCGGGCGCAGCAGCAGGCTCGGGGCGCTGCGGCGCCTGCGCGCAAGCGGCGAGCAGCAGGCTGCACAGAATGAGTGATTCGGAGCGCTTCATCGAAATATATGATTTTGATGCGGGCGCACATATTAGGTTATATTCAACCCAACTCACAACCACGGCTTTTCTTACCTTGTCCGACACCACTCCCGAAACAACGCTTTCCGCACGCAACCTGATGCGCCGCTTCGGCAACCGGCAGATCGTCAACGATGTATCGCTGGAACTGAAACGCGGCGAGGTGCTCGGCCTGCTGGGCCACAACGGCGCGGGCAAGAGCACCACGATGCAGATGCTGACCGGCTGCCTGCTGCCCGACAGCGGCACCATCGAGATCTGCGGCATCGACCTGCTGCACCGCCCCCTGCTGGCGAAGGCGCATATCGGCTACCTGCCCGAGACCCCGCCGCTGTACCGCGAACTCAGCGTGGAAAGTTACCTGACCTTCGCCGCCCGCCTGCGCGGCATGAAACCCGCCGCCGTCGCCGAGGCCGTTGAGCAAGCCACGCGGCACTGCGGACTGGAATCGGTACGCAAAAAGACCATAGCCACGCTCTCTAAAGGCTACCAGCAGCGCGTCGGCATTGCCCAGGCCGTCGTCCACTCGCCCGACGTGATCGTGCTGGACGAACCGACCGTCGGCCTCGACCCGGCACAGATCCGCGACATCCGCCATCTGATCCGCGAACTGGGCAACAAGAGCAGCGTGATCCTCTCCACCCACCTGCTGGGCGAAGTGGAAAGCGTGTGCGACAGCGTGCAGATCATGCAGCATGGCAAGCTGATCTACGGTGACACGACGTCCGCGCTGATGAGCTACGGCGGAGAACCGGGCAAGCTGGAAGAGAACTTCATTCGCATTACGGAGCCGCACGTATGATCCGCCTGCTTGCCCTGCGCGAACTGCGCAGCCTGTTCGCCCTGCCCTCGACCTGGTTCATCCTCGCCGCCCTGCAATTCGTCTTCGCGTGGTTCTTCCTGGCGCGGCTGGAAGCCTTCCTCCAGCTCCAGCCGCAGCTTGCCCAGCTCGCCAATGCCCCCGGTGTCACCGCCACCATCGCCGCGCCGATGTTCAACACCGTCGCGCTGCTGCTGATGATGCTGGTGCCTATGTTCACCATGCGCCTGATCGCCGAAGAGCGCCGCAACCAGACGCTGCCGCTGCTGCTCTCCTCGCCGCTGTCCAGCCGCCACATCGTGCTCGGCAAGTTCTTCGGACTGCTGGTCTTCCTGATGCTGCTGGCATGCGGCGTGCCGCTGATGCTCTACACCCTGGCGCTCGGCACCGCGCTCGACCACGGGCTGATGCTGTCCAACCTGCTGGGCCTGCTGCTGCTCACCGCCAGCTACGTCGCGATTGGTCTGTATATTTCCGCACTCACCTCCCAGCCGGTCATCGCCGCCATCGGCGCGCTGGCGGCATTGGCGGGGCTATGGCTGGCCGACATCGGCGCCACGGCGGAAGATTCGCCCTGGCACGCGCTCTCGCCGCTCAATCACTTCCAGAGCTTCAATAGCGGCTTGCTGGACAGCGGCGATGCCGCCTTCTTCGTGCTGTTCAGCACGGCATTCCTGCTGCTGGCGATGCGCCGCGTCCACAACAACCGCATCTACGGATAACTCATGCTGCGCAAATTCCTCACCGCACTATCGCTGCGCAATGTCCTGATCGTCCTGCTGGTCGCTGCCACGACAACCGGCCTGTACCAGCTCGCCAAACGCTATCACCTGCAACGCGACGTCACCCACAACGCACTCAACAGCTTGGAGCCTTCGAGCGTACAAGTGCTCAAACAGCTCAAGGGGCCGGTGAACATCATCGTCTACGCCACCGAGCAGGACCCGCGCCTAGGCGACATCCGCAAGGTCATCCGCGACTTCGTCTCGCTATATCAACGCTACAAGAGCGACATCAACCTGACGTTCATCGACCCGGAAAAAGAACCCGAGAAGACTCGTGCCGCGGGCATCCAGCTCAACGGCGAGATGGTGATCGAGCATGCGGGGCGCAGTGAGCACCTCACCCAGCTCAACGAGTCCATCCTCACCGGCACGCTGCTGCGCTTGGCGCACAGCCGTGAGCAACTGGTGATGTATCTGGACGGCCACGGCGAACGCAAACTGGACGGCATCGCCAACTACGATCTCGGGTCGCCGTTCGGCGCCAAGCTCAAACGGAATGGCTTCCGCATCGCCAGCCTCAACCTCGCACTCGCGCAGGAAGTTCCGGACAACGCCAGCATGCTGGTCATCACCCAGCCGCAGCTCGACCTGATGCCTGGCGAAGTGGATAAGCTGCTGCGTTACGTGGAACACGGCGGCAACCTGCTGTGGCTGGTGGATGCCGAGCCGTTGCACGGGCTGGAGCGCCTCGCCGAAAGACTCGATCTGCTACTGCCGCCCGGCATCGTCATCGACCCGTCCGCCGCCGAGATGAATGCGCCCGCCACCTGGTCGCTCGGGGCGGCCTATCCGCCGCATGCGGTGACCCGCAACTTCAACCTGATCACCGCCTTCCCCGAGGCGCGCTCCATCGCTTGGGGCGAGAGCCCAGAGTGGGAGCACCATGTACTGGTCGAAGCCGCACCGCGCGGCTGGGTCAGCCGCAACAAACCAGGCGGCAAACCGCGCTTCGACAAACAGCACGACACGCCGGGCCCCGCCGCCATCGCCGTGGCGCTGCAACGCAGCGTCGACGATCGCGAACAGCGCATCGTGGTCGTCGGCAGCGGCGCCTTCCTCGCCAACAGCTTCGCCGGCAACGGCGGCAACGTGGACCTGGGCGTGAATATGGTGAACTGGCTCGCCAGCGAGGAGCGCCTCATCACCATCCAGCCGCGCGCCGCGAAGGACAGCAGCCTGGTACTGAGCCAAACCCAGCTCAACGTCATCAGCATCGTCTTCCTGCTCGGCCTGCCGCTGCTGCTCTGCGGCGCGGGAGGCTATGTGTGGTGGAAACGCCGTCGTGCATAGAGTTGATTCCCCTCCCCCGCATGCGGGGGATAACCAGCGACTTGGCGGCGTTGCCGCCTAGTCGAATGGCTAATAGTTTCATCAGGGGTTAGGGGAGAGGTATGCCCGAACTACCCGAAGTAGAAACCACCCTGCGCGGACTCGCACCTCACCTCGTCGGCCAGACCATCGCGGATGTCGTCATCCGCCATCCCCAGTTGCGCTGGCCTGTTCCACACAACCTGCCCAAGCTGCTGCGCGGCCAGACCATCCGCCGCCTGCACCGCCGCGCGAAATACCTGCTGGTCGAGTTCGACCACGGCACACTGATCCTGCATTTGGGCATGTCCGGCAGCCTGCGCATTCTGCCTGCGAAGACGCCGCCGGAGAAACACGACCACTTCGACCTGGTGCTGGCCGACGGCAAGCTGATGCGATTACGAGACCCGCGCCGTTTCGGCGCTGTGCTGTGGCACGAGGGCGATGCCGCGCAGCACCCGCTGCTCGCCGCGCTCGGCCCGGAACCGCTTGAAAGGGATTTCGACGCCGAACACCTCTACCGAGCCACGCGCAACAAGACCGCCGCGATCAAGCTGGTCATCATGGACAACCGCGTGGTCGTCGGTGTCGGCAACATCTACGCCAACGAGGCGCTGTTCCGCGCCGGCATCCGCCCCCAGCTCGCAGCGGGTAAGCTCAGCCGCGAACGTTGCGCGCAATTGGTGCGGGAGATACGCGCGACCCTGTCTGACGCGATCGAGAAAGGCGGCAGCACCCTGCGCGATTTCGTGAACAGCGACGGCAAGCCGGGTTACTTCCAGCAGCACTACTGGGTGTACGGCCGCGCGGGCGAACCCTGCCGCCGTTGCGGCGCTTCCATCAAGCAGGTCAAACAGGGCCAGCGCTCGAGCTTCTACTGTCCGCACTGCCAGCGTTAGGCTGGGCAATCCACCCACCGCAATACTACCCGGCACCGCCTCCCATTCAGCAATCCGGCGTATTGCCCCCTGCATGCCGCACGCGCAGGATGCAACTGCGCGGGACAGCAGCGATGCGGCATAGCCCGCCACCGTTCAACCAATCGAGGAGAACGATCATGAACAACCATGCGATGGCGTCCGTCCTGCTTGCCATGCTTTTCGGTGCCCACCCGGCGATTGCCGCAAACGGCAAAGTCACCATCTCCTCGCCGGCGGAAGGCGCGACGGTCGCGGCAGGCCAAAAGATCAAGTTAAGTTACATGGCCGATACCGGCTACGAGGGAGACCATCTCCACCTCAATGTGGACGGCAAGCGGATGGACGTCATCCGCCAGCTGAAGGGAACCGTCGAGGTCGATGCGCTCGCACCGGGCAAGCACAAGCTTTGCCTCGCGGTGAACACCAAGGGGCACGTTCCGACCGGACCCGGAGCCTGCGTCAACGTCACCGCAAAATGAGCGATGCGCAGAACCTGGCCTATTCGGCCGTCCAGGTCCTGCATAATTTCGGGGCGGTCGCGACGGTAGGCGGTTCGTTCGCCGCCCTGCTCGCGCCACCCGAGTCCCGCGAAAAACTTGCCTGGCTAGCCTTCGCCGGGTGGGCGACCCAGGCCGTCAGCGGCTCGGCCTTCGGGCTGACGAGCTACTTCTTCTATCACCGCTTCCCCGACATCTCCGGGATCGCGATGGCCGCCCTGGCGGTAAAGATATTGTGCGTGGCGTTTGGCTTCCTGCTGGTGGCGGCCTATCTCCTGCCGTGCCCGGTCTGCCAGGACCGGATCAGGAAGCTGGTATGGCCTGCCTCGACGACACTCGCCGCCACTGCGCTGACTGCAGCAGCCTTCCTGCGCTGGTTCGCCTGATCGCTGAATTGCCCGCGCCCGGTCGGGCTAGGCACGTTTGAAGAACTGGAAGTTGTTCCTGCCGCTCTCTTTGGCACGATACATGGCGTGGTCGGCATGATGGATGAGCGCCTTGTCATCACCCGCATCGTCCGGGTAAATCGCCGCGCCGATACTGAACGTCACGGTCAGGCTATGCTCACCGATCTGATACGGTTCCGACATGACGGAAATGATTTTGTGCGCGACTTTTGCCACGTCGTCAGCGCCGGCGATATCTTCCAGCAGGACCATGAATTCGTCGCCGCCCTGGCGGCAGATGGTATCGGACTCGCGCACGCAGGACTTCACCCGCTCTGCGACGGATTGCAGCAACAGGTCACCTGCCAGATGGCCCAGCCTGTCGTTGATGTCCTTGAACTTGTCCAGATCGAGGAACATCAGCGCGGTCTTTTTCCCGTTACGGCTGGCGATCACTAGCGCACGCTTCAGGCGATCCGCGAACAGCGCACGATTGGGCAGTTTGGTGAGTGAGTCGTAATGCGCGAGGAACTCGATGCGCTGCTCGGCCTCCTTGCGCTTGGTGATGTCCGAGAACAGCGAGATGTAGTTGATGGTCTCGCCCCTGTGGTTCTTCACCACGCCAATGGACAGCCACTCCGGATAGATCTCGCCATTCTTGCGCCGGTTCCAGATCTCGCCGCTCCACTGCCCGGTCTCATTCAGCGTCATCCACATCGTGTTGTAGAACTCTGCCGTCTGCTTGCCCGAGCTGAGTACCTTCGGATTCTTGCCCATCATCTCGTCGGCGGTATAACCGGTGATCTCGACGAACGCCGGATTCACCGCGACGATGTTGCGCTGCGCATCGGTGATGACAATCGCCTCGCTGCTGTTGTCGAACATCTTGGCGAAGAGCTGCAGGCGTGCAGTCGCGTCCTCCAGCTTCCCGACCAGCACGTTGAAGCTCTGCGCCATCTCGCCGATGTCCGGGTTGTTGGCGTCCACATCGGCGCGCCTGGACAGGTCCATGTCATGCTGTATCTCAGCCATCGTGTCATGGAGCTTCCTGACCGGACGGGAAATGTTGCGCACAATGACCATGCGCACAAACAGCGAGATGATGACCAGCAGCAGCACTTGCAGGACGATGTGGCCGATCCAAAGCAAGTCCTTGATCTCGGCGAGTTGGGCTTCTTCTTCCGTCAGATCGATGGTCACGCTGGCGGCGCCATTGACGCTGCCGGCTTCGGCGCTGTGGCAGGCAAGGCAATCGGTACCGCGGAAGTTCCGTTGCGCGATGAACGGCACCACCACCCGCAGCGCCTCGCGCCCGTCGGCGAGCGTCACCCTGTGGAACAGCGTCTTGCCGGTCGCCAGCACCTCGCGATCCATGGCGTCGGCCGCCTGCTCCTCGGGCAGCCCGGGGCCGAACTGCTCGACCACCGACCTGCCGCGGATGATGCGCAATTCGGCTATCCCGCGAGATTGCGACATCTTGTCCAACAGCAGCCTGCGATTCCCGGGGTCGGATACCTGCCCGGTCAGCATCAGCATGTTCATGCCGTTGATGAGACCGTCCGCCGTCTCTTCGGCATGCGATTCGGCGGCGCGATCGATCTGCACCTCGAAACGGTCGACCACCCATTCCATCAAGATGAAGAACAGGATGATGAGCGTGCCCTGGATCAGAATGTGCAGTTTTTCCTGCACCCCGATCCTGAGCCACTGCTTTCGGATCACGTTCATCCAGGGATACCCGGCGCGCTTGTGCCGGCGCCTACAGCTTGATGAAGTTGTCGCGGTAGTGGCGCATCTCGGCGATGGACTCGTAGATGTCGGCCAGCGCCTCGTGCTTGCCGTGCTTCTTGAGTCCGTTGGCGACTTCAGGCTTCCAGCGCTTCACCAGCTCTTTAAGCGTGCTCACGTCGAGGTTGCGGTAGTGGAAATACTCTTCCAGTTGCGGCATCCAGCGCGCGAGGAAACGGCGGTCTTGGCAGATGGAGTTGCCGCACATCGGCGAGATGCGCGCCGGCACGTATTCCTTGAGGAATGCCAGCATCTGCACTTCCACTGCGGCCTCGTCCAGCGTGGAGGCTTTTACCTTGTCGATCAGGCCGGACTTGCCGTGGGTGGACTTGTTCCAGTTGTCCATGCCGTCGAGCACGCTGTCCGGCTGGTGCACCACCAGCACGGGCGCCTCTGCGACCGTCTCCAGGTTGCTGTCGGTGACTACCAACGCGACCTCGATGACGCGGTCGTTGTCCGGAGACAACCCTGTCATCTCCATGTCTATCCAGATCAGGTAATTTTGGTTCTGTGCCATAATTCGCGCGTCTAAAAATATGAACGGTAAGGCGCGTATTGTGTCACAACCACGCCCATTCCGGACACTCGCCCACACATGACTGCTGCGCAATTCACCGTTTTCTTCATCGCCGCCCTCGCCCTCACCACGCTGGCCAAGCTGTGGCTGGCGCGCCGCCACCTGGCGCACATCGCCGCGCACCGCGCCGCCGTGCCGGAAGCGTTCCGCGAAAAGATCCCGCTGCCCGCCCACCAGAAGGCCGCCGACTACACATCGGCCAAGGCGCGTCTCGACATGGCGGGCACGCTGTTCGATGCCGCGGTGCTGCTGGGCTTCACCATCGCGGGCGGCATCCAGTTCATCGCGGGCCTGTGCAATGGCTGGTTCGACACGCCGATCACCCAAGGCGTGGCGACCATCGTCGCGGTGCTGTTGCTCTCCTCGCTGCTGGAGACGCCGTTCGGCCTGTACCGCACCTTCATCATCGAGCAGCGCTTCGGCTTCAACAAGATGACCTTCGCGCTCTACCTCAAGGATGCGCTGAAAGGCCTGTTGCTCGGCGCGGCGCTCGGCCTGCCGCTGCTGTTCGGCGTGCTGTGGCTGATGGAGCGCATGGGCGCATACTGGTGGCTCTATGTGTGGCTGGTGTGGATGGCGTTCAACCTGCTGGTGCTGTTCATCTACCCCTCGTTCATCGCACCGCTGTTCAACAAGTTCACGCCGATGCAGGACGAAGAGATGAAGGCGCGCATCGAAGCCCTGCTCGCGAAATGCGGCTTCACCGCCAGCGGTTTGTTCGTGATGGACGGCAGCAAACGCAGCGCGCACGGTAACGCCTACTTCACCGGCTTCGGCAAGACCAAGCGCATCGTGTTCTTCGACACGCTGCTGGAGCGCCTGAGCGGCGGCGAAGTCGAGGCTGTCCTCGCTCACGAACTCGGCCACTTCAAGCGCCGCCATGTGATGAAGCGCATCGCCGCCAGCTTCGCCCTCAGCCTCGGTTTCCTGTGGCTGCTCGGCCAGCTGATGCAGACCGGCTGGTTCTACGAAGGCTTGGGCGTGACCACCCCATCCACCGCGCTCGCGCTGCTGCTGTTCTTCATGGTGATGCCGATATTCAGCTTCCTGCTGCACCCGCTGCTGTCAGCCTATTCGCGCAAGCATGAGTTCGAAGCGGATGCATATGCCGCACAGCAGACTGACAAGACGGATATGGTGAACGCGCTGGTGAAGCTGTACCAGGACAACGCCGCGACGCTGACGCCCGACCCGCTGTATTCTAAGTTCTACGATTCGCACCCTCCCGCAATGGAACGCATCGCCCATTTGCAGGCCCAATAGGAGACACCATGAGACTGGCGATTTCGATTGCACTGCTCTGTGCCGCAACGGCGGCTTCTGCCGACCCATTCCCCAGTGGCAACGCGCAGACCGGCCAGAAGCTGTTCGCGCAGTACAAGTGCGGCAGCTGCCACGCCGCGATGCTGGGCGGAGACGGCAGCGCGATGTTCACCCGCCCCGACCGCAAGGTGCACAGCGTACCGAATCTGATCGAGCAGATGCGCTTCTGCACCGGCAACGTCGGCGCGAACCTGACGCCGCAGGACGAACAACACCTCGGTGCCTATCTCAACCGTTACTACAACCTGAAGTAGGAGGGCATCATGGACACTACCGTATGCGACCTGACCACCAAGACATGCAAGCCCTGCGAAGGCGGGACTGCACCGATGACGCCGCAGGAAGCCGACAAACTTCTGAAACAGCTCGACGGCTGGCAACAATACGATCACATCATCAGCAAGACCTACCGTTTCAAGAACTATTATGAGACCATCGCCTTCGTCAACGCCGTGGCCTGGATGACGCACCGCGAGGACCATCACCCCGACCTCAAGGTCACCTATAACAGCTGCCAGGTGGAATACACGACCCACTCGATCCACGGCTTGTCCGAAAACGATTTCATCTGCGCCGCGAAAGTGGACGCGCTGTTCAAGATTTGAGCGCCTCAGTCCACGGCCAGGTCATCGCCGCCTTCGGCCGCCAGTACCTGACGCGTCTCGAAGACGGCAGCGAACTGGCCTGCCTGACGCGCGGCAAGAAAAGCGAAGTGGTGTGCGGCGACGTGGTGGAAGTCAAACGCACCGGCGAAGCCTCTGCGGAGAACGGCGCCCAGGGCGTGATCGAGCGCATCACCCCGCGCCGCTCGCTGCTGTACCGCTCCGACGCCTTCCGCGAAAAACTCATCGCCGCGAACGTGACGCAGATCGTCGTCGTGGTCGCCGCCGAACCCTCGTTCAGTGACGAACTGCTGGCGCGCTGCCTGGTCGCCGCGCACGATCAGCAGATCGAAGTGCTGATCGTACTGAACAAGTGCGACCTGGCCGAACCCGCCGCGCAGGCGCGCGCCCGCCTCGAACCCTATCGCGCCATCGGCTACCGCGTGCTCGAACTCAGCGCGAAGCAGGACGTATCGACCCTGCGTCCGCTCTTGCAAGGACACAGCAGCGTGCTGGTCGGCCAGTCCGGCATGGGCAAATCCACCCTCATCAACGCGCTGCTGCCCGAGGCGCAGGCCGCCACGCGCGAGATCTCCAGCGCGCTGGATTCCGGCAAGCACACCACCACCCATGCGCGCCTGTACCGACTGGATGACGAGAGCAGCCTGATCGACTGCCCCGGCGTGCAGGCGTTCGGCCTGCACCACCTGAGCTTCGGCGGAATAGAAGAAGGATTCGTCGAGTTCGCGCCGTACCGCGGCCAGTGCCGCTTCCACGACTGCCACCACCTGCACGAACCGGGTTGCGCGATACGCAACGCCGTCGAGGCTGGAAAGATCGATGCGCGCAGGCTGGAGCTGTTCCAGCAGATCAGCCAGGCCGGGTGTTAGCATCTACACTGAAGGGCTGGATTCAACCCAAACCGAATGATTGAAATTGGTTTGCAGACACTCAACTAATTGGACGTGTTTCGCACAATCAGACAGGTCAGAAGCGAAGGCTATGGTAAGACAGCCTCCTCCCTGAGAAATCGTTTCACTTCTGACTGGGATGGTGTGACTTGAGATATTTCCCGATGCTTCGTCTTAGCTTCTCTGCCGAGCATGTCTGCATTAAGTCGCTCAAAGTCTTCGAAGTAAGTACGATCGTTTTGCTTTTGTCTAAACTCTGCGATGAATCCCTGAGAGGCAATCCAATAACGTTCGACAAAATACGAGAATGAGCTGTCGACCGTATATACATCAACCCGATTAAGGCGTTGGTATGTTGCTACTTTTTCGAAGAAATCCAACACCCTCGTTTCAGATAGGTCCCGTTTACCCTCAAGAAGCTCTGTTGCCAATTCACGCCGTGCTCGCCGCATTTCGCTACTATCAAACTCCTTATCCAATTCAAGGGAAATAGTCGCATTTACGACCTCCCGCAAATCAACACGCAGCTGCCAAACACTCCAAATCGCAGTGGCAACACCAAACCAAGACGCAATTGCCATGACTATCGTCCATCGGACGATGCTGCTCGACTCGGATTGAACGCTACTATGGGTTTTAATCCAATAGGCCAAGCCAACCATGGCAGCGGCACCGCACACGATAACTAGTGCTATAAGAATTTGGGGGACATTTGTTTCTTACCAATTCTAATCAGTCAGCCCAAATTTCATTGCTGCAGGCTTAATGGCGAGATACGAAATTAGTGGTCCTAAGGGGAAGGTAGTAAAGGAGATAATCACCCAAATGCTGCTTTTCCCCAAGAAGCTTGCGACTGCCGCTAATTGGTAATGGTAGTTTAGATGTGAAGGAATCAGGATAAGTAAGCAAATAGCCACAACATCGTTTGGAGGCGGCTCATTTCGAGTAATCAATGCAAAAAAAATGAGGATCAGGGTAACGTTGACATAATTCGAAATGCGAAGCCTTCTCCAGAGAAGCATTCCTCGTGCTTTATCCATGCGTACCCCCATATCTTCAGATGGCGATGAGGAGCTGGAAGCACCAGGAAACTCCAAATCATCATCTCGAAAAATATCAGCCAAACTTCGAGCAACATATAAGCTGAAATATGTAAGTCACAGATCAGTAGATCGTAAACTACATCACAACCCCGTTATGGTCGGTCATGCCGAGTATCTGCTTCTGGCACATGATCACTATTCAACCGGGTGCGTGCAGTTCATTTGAAATTAGATTGCTAAAGACCTGGCCAGGTGTTAGGGCGTATTCTGAATGCAGATCACGCCCGGAAGGGCGTGATCTGTGCAACTGACTATCTTGATTCGATCTTGCGCCGGTATCAGTGATGCGATTTGGCAATCAACTTGAGCATCTTGGCGTTGATAACCAAAAAACGGAAAAACTGCCAAATCAGGCACGTCCTCATAAAGCGGGTGAATCCCGTCGGTGCCGGGGGATAGTAAGCCTGTTGGTAAGGCTCTCTGTTGGTGATGTCGCCCATGTTCTGCTCCTTGTATGTTCGTATTCAATCAATCCGGTATCAACGACCAGCCCGGACGCAGTTTGGCCTGATAGATGAAAGCATGGTGCAGCAGATACTTCATCCAGTGGCCTGCCAGCCCGATCTCACCGAAGGTCAGGTTCATGTCGCGACCGAATTCCGGATATTTCTCGTAGTTGGGCACCACCGGGAATACGGTCATGGTTGCTGCGGTTCCCCTGAAAATGTGCGACCCGGTGGATGCGACACATGCAGCCCCCATTTCGGCCATCGACGCAGTGTGAGTCGGCTTTTCGGCACCGTTCAGCATGTCGCGAATGCTCATGGCAACGGCTTTTGCCATCGCGGCGGAGGGCATGCCGGTTCTCGGGGCCGTCGGATTGATCGGCGTTCCATTGGCGCTTTGCATCGGCTTGCTGATCAAGTGCGGCGTCGCAAAGGCGATGCCGACCGCGAAGATGTTGCGGTAGGCCGGAGTCTGGTAAGTCCTTGGCCAATCCTTCGCGCTCCATTCCGAATAAGGACGCTGGGTGTAATCCGCATCGACCTTCATGAAACCATTGGGTGCAAACAACTGACTGGTGATGTCCGCCTCGGTCTTGTCGAAGGCCTTGAGTCCGACGCCCGCAAACGGAGGGATCAACATGGAGAAATCGAACTCCAGCTCGTGGAAACTGCCGTCCAGAGTCTCGTAGTGGATCTTCCCGGCTTCGACCTTCTTCACGTGTGCACGTGTTATCCATTCGATGCCGCGCTCGACCATCAGCGACTCGGCGAACGTCTTGCCGTTGGTGATGTATCCGCCTCGCTTGATATGCACGCCGCCCATGCCGAAATCGCCGAGCTCGTATTCGTTGCTCAGCCAGATGATGCGCGCCTTGTCGCGAACGCCGGCCTCGCGCAACGCATGGTCCACGTTGTAGATATACTCGAACGCCGCGCCCTGGCAGGTGCACATGCCGTGTCCCGTACCGATCACGATGTTCTGGCGCGTCCCCTTTCGCATGGCCTCTATACTCGCCTGCAATTTCTGGTTCGCCTCCAGCGCATGCTTGGCCGAGCAAACGGAAACGGTATGTCCGTGCTCAGGCCCCAGGCCCTCAGTGGCGCCGAAGTTCAACTTCGGCCCGGTGGCGTTCACCAGAAAATCGTAAGTTATGTTTTCCTGTGCGCCGGCCTTTGCCGGGTTGGTGTACTCGACGGTCACAAAAGGCTTTGCGCTTTCTGCATTGCCTTCCGGGTGGACAGATAACGCCTTGGCCTGACGGAAATCGACATTGGTCTTGCTGTACAACTCGGCGAGATCGAAAGTGACATCGTCCTCGGTCATCTGGCCCACGCCCACCCAGATGTTGGAGGGTATCCAGTTCCATTTGGCATTGGGCGACACCACGACGATCTCGTGACGTTTTCCTATCCATTTGTTGAGATATCTGGCAACGGTGTGACCGGATATACCCGCGCCCAAAATTACAACTCGCGACATTTCCTTCTCCTCCAGTGATGCTTCAATCACAAACAGATCATCAGTCAAAATCCGGCGATCACTCTGCGATCGGCCGGGCTCTGAAGAAGACCCAAGAGATGACCAGCACGATGCCGGGCATGTCCGAGATCAATCTGGCCGGCAGATAGCCAATGAAGATCTCGTACGCCGCTCCAATGCGCTGAGTTCCATCTCAGAGCAGCGCTGAAGCATATAATAATATAAGCATGTTCTAATTTGTGACATTTAATTCAGCCGGCCAAAGACAAGCGGTTAGACTCAAACTACTTGTTAAAAATCAGTTGGCTAACACGAGTCGCCGCAGGTCACTTCCCGCTTGCGGCCTCTTTCAGCACCACCCGCTCCACCTGCACGCTGGCATCACCATCGCCCAGCCAAACCTGTCCGTCCTGAATGGTGCATTGCAGGTTCATCGTGCGTTGCGCCAGCTCTGCCAGCGCCTGAGTGCTTTCCGGTGGCAGATTGATGATGGTGAGGTTCTTCTGCCGCTCTAACTGAGCGCTGTTCTGCGCGAACCACATGTCGGCGACGCGACCGCCGTAGCAGTACACCACCACCTGGTCGGCGCGGCCGCAGGCTTTGCGGATCAGCTTCTCGTCGGGCATGCCGACGTCGATCCATAGCTCGATCGCCCCGGTGAGATCTTTTCGCCATATGTCCGCGTCGTCGTCATTGGTCATACCCTGACCGAATTCCAGGTACTCGTGCGCATGCAGGGCGAACGCCAGCAGGCGTACCATCATGCGCTCGTCTGTTTCCGACGGATGCTGCGCCAAGGTAAGCGAATGATCCTGGTAGTAGTGACGCTCCATATCCGCGATCTGCAGATTGGCCTTGAAGACGGTTGCTTTGATTGCCATGAATTCCCTTATCAGTCCTGCAAAAATTGTCTGCTTATTCCACCACCCTGCCGCGCAGGCTCTTCACCATCCCGCGCTTCGCCTTGCTGTCCATGCGCTTCCGTTGCGAACTGCGTGTCGGTTTGGTGGCGCGGCGCTCGGCGGGTAGAACAGCGATGCTTTGCACCAGTTCTTTCAGGCGCCGCAACGCCTCGCCGCGATTCTTCTCCTGGCTGCGAAATTCCTGCGCCTTGATGATGATTACGCCGTCTTTGGTGATGCGCTGGTCGTTGAGATTTAGCAGGCGTGCCTTGAATTCCGGCGGCAGCGACGATGCGACTATATCGAAGCGTAGGTGCACCGCGCTTGAGACCTTGTTGACGTTCTGCCCGCCCGCGCCCTGAGCGCGCACGGCCGTGATCTCGATCTCGTGATCGGCGATGGAAATGTTATGGGAAATATACAGCATGCGACCTACGCAGCGACGACACGGATGAGCTCAACCGCCATCAACGCCACAACCCGCCCAACCAGTTGAGCAGCGCACGTATAGGGGACCTGGTCTCGCCAGCGGGCCTGCCTGCGGCGGATGGTGCGCGTTGCGGCGCTGCTCGCCGATGTGAGGCGGCTCCCTGCCCTTCGGGGATCTTGATGGCCGGCGCCGATACCTGGTGTGTTTCCGGCAACTGCACGACCTGCATAGCCAATTCGTTGACCAATGCGGATATCTCATCCGCGCGCGCCGGGTCGATGCACAACTCGCGCCACTCGTCCTCGCCGATCTCCTCGTTGGTATGTTCGGCGATCCCGAAATCCGGCAGCAACTTCTCGGCGACACTGACCAGCGCGACCAACGGATTGGCAAGCGCCACATCGCCGGGTCGCGGAGAGTGATGCAGTTCCACCACCTCGGCGATTTCGGAAGGAAGATGCCAGTGCCGCGCCAGCAGCGCACCGATGTGGCAATGCGTCACGCCCAGCAACTCCAGTTCGAGATCGTGGATGTGGCGCTTCGGTTGCAGGCGCATCTGGCGGTGCAGTTCGTCACTGGCCTGAAAGTCGAGGTGATGCAACACCATGAAACCGATATCGTGCAACAGGCCTGCCAGGAAGATCTGGTTTTCATCCGGACGTATCCGCCTCGGCATTTCCCGCGCGAGCGTATTCATCACGATGGCGATGGTCATACTGTGCGACCACAGGTCCTGCGGGTCGAAGTTCTTTGCCGCGGGCTGACTGGTCAGCTTGGACATGGTTGCGATGCCGATGGCCACCGACTTCAACCGTTTCAGCCCCAGCAGCATCGCCGCATCGCGGATGCCGGTGATCTTGCGCCCGACGCCCAAGGCGGGCGAATTGGCCAGACCGACGATGCGCGCGGAAAGCTGCGGGTCCTGTTCGATCAGGCTGAGCATCTGCGCCTCGCCCCGATCCGTATCCAGAGGCAGTGCAAGCAGCTTCTGCGCGATGGCCGGCATGGCGGGCAGCGAGTCCAGGTTGCCCAGAGCCAATTGCAGTTTGCTGCCTATACGGTCTTTGCTCATGTTTGAAGTGCCGAGAATAGTTACTGCAGCGGTAGAGCTGCTGCCGGCGCGATGGTTCCCATCGCTCAGCCCAGCAAGTTTGCCAGGGTCAGCAGCGACAACAGGATGATCCAGAACACCACCGAACGCCATACCAGCCCGACGGTACTTTGCATGAAGTCGGCATCTGCTTCGTCGCCGATGCCAAGTTCCGGACGGTCCAGCGGCAGGCCGCCCTGAGGGATGGGCATGCCCAGCCGCACGCCCAGCGCCCCGGCCCCGCTGGCGAGCAGGATGCCGGCTTCGGGATCGGGCCAGCTTGCTGCCTGGGTCCGCCAGCAGTAGGCCGTATCCTCGAAGTCGCCGACGATGGCAAAGGTGGCGGCAGTCAGGCGGAGCGGCAGCCATTCCAGCAGATAGGACGCCTGCCTTGCGAAACCGCCGAACTCGCCCAGTTCGGCGGCATCCTCCTCGCCCCAGCGCGCATACAGGAATTGCCCCAGACGATACAGCAGCGCGCCCGCCGCACCGCCCAGACCGAGCACGCTGAACAGCACGAACCAGACAATCACGCCGAACACGTTGCGGTGCGACGCAAGCAGCGCCTCTTCGATGGTGACGCGCGCCACTTCCTCGGCGTTCAACTCATGCGAGGGGACGCCGCGCCATTCGGACAGAAGGCGGCGGGCCTTGTCCAGTTCGCTGTCGCGCAGCGCCTTGTGGATATCGGTGAAATAGTGGCTGAACTGGCGGAAACCCATGGTGAGGTACAGCACCAGCACGTCGAGCGCCCAAGCGAACACCGGATGGGCGCGATACATCAGCCAGTACAGCACGACCACGCCCGCCAGCAGCGGCAGCACTGCCAGCAGCCAGGCGATCTTGCCGTGCCGGAATTCGCCTGCGTTGAAGTGGTGCTGGAAGAAATTCACATAGCCGGACAGCCAGCCATGCAGGTATTTTTGCGAGGACAGCGGCTGAAACTGCTCCAGAAGCAGGGCGGAGATTAATGCGAGAAGGCTCATGCCGCCACTATAAAACCAAGAGCCCTCCCTTGTCAGCCTTTAGCGCCTATTTCAGCAGATTTCATGCCTCGCGCCATTTGCCTGCGGGATGCGGACTCACTCCCGACCAATAACCCGCGCGAAAGAAAAAACCTGCCGGATCGACTCCGGCAGGTTTTTTTGTGCCTGCTTTACAACCTGGTGGTTCCGTACAACAACAGGGTCAGGCGATCATCCCCGCCGCGACGGTGTTGTTGGTCGCCTCGTCGATCACGATGAAGCTGCCGGTGGCGCGATCGGTGGCGTAGCTGTCGAATACCAACGGTTGCTGGATCTTGAGCGCAACGCGGGCGATGTCGTTCATGTTCAGTTTTTCGACCGCATGCTGTTCCAGTGTGTTCACGTCCACGCGGTAGTCGAGACGCGAGAACAGGCACTTCGCCATGCGCGTGGTGTGCTTGACGAGGTACTTGCGGTTCTTGTCCAGCGGCGCTTCGGACAGCCAGCACAGCGTCGCCTCGAATTCCTTTTCCACCTTGGGCAGATGGGCGCTGCTCTTCACGAACATGTCGCCGCGCGAAATGTCGATCTCCTCCTCCAGGGTGATGGTCACGGACTGGGGTGCGAACGCGGTCTGCAGGCTGCCGTCGTAAGTGACGATCTCCTTGACCTTGGTCGTGCGGCCGGACGGCAGGATGGTGACCTCGTCGCCCACCGACACTTCGCCCGCCTCGATGCGCCCGGCGAAGCCCCTGAAGTCGTGATATTCCTCGGTCTGCGGACGGCATACCCACTGCACCGGGAAGCGGAAGTCGCTGGTGTTCACGTCGTGGTCGATGGCGACCGTTTCCAGCAGCTCCAGCAAGGCCGGTCCCTGGTACCAGTCCAGGTTGTCGCCGCGCTCCACCACCATATCGCCCATCAGCGCGGACATCGGGATGCAATGCACGTCGTGCAGGTTCAGCTGGGCGGCGAACCTCTTGTACTCACCGACGATCTCCTCGAAGCGCGCCTTCGAATAATCCACCATATCCATCTTGTTCACCGCCAGCACGACATGCGGCACGCCGAGCAGGCTGGCGAGGTAGGAATGGCGCTTCGTCTGCGTCAACACGCCTTTGCGCGCGTCGACCAGGATGATGGCGAGGTTGGCGGTGGACGCCGCCGTCACCATGTTGCGAGTGTATTGCTCGTGCCCCGGCGTATCGCCGATGATGAACTTGCGCTTGGGCGTGGCGAAGTAGCGATAGGCCACATCGATGGTGATGCCCTGCTCGCGCTCGGCCTGCAGGCCGTCGGTCAGCAGCGACAGGTCAACCGCAGCCATGCCGCGGCGCTCGCTGGTCTTCGAGATCGCCGAGAGCTGGTCCTCGAAAATGGACTTGGAGTCGTGCAGCAGGCGGCCGATCAGTGTGCTCTTGCCGTCGTCGACGCTACCGGCGGTAATGAAACGTAACAATTGTGTAGTGTTGCTCATGATTAGAAATACCCTTCTTTCTTGCGCAGTTCCATCGAGGCTTCCGAGGTCTGGTCGTCCATGCGTGTCGCGCCGCGTTCGGTGATGCGTGTGGTCGAGGTCTCGGTGATGATCTCTTGCACCGTGCGTGCGGTGGATTCCACCGGCGCGGTACACGTCATGTCGCCCACCGTGCGGAAGCGCACAGAGAGTACTTCTACTTTCTCGCCCGGCTTCGGCTGCACCAGGTGCGACACCGGAATCACCGCGTTGCCGCGGCGGATCACTTCACGTTCGTGCGCATAGTAGATTTCCGGGATGTGCAGCTTCTCGCGCCCGATGTATTCCCAGATGTCCATCTCCGTCCAGTTGCTGATCGGGAACACGCGGATGTTCTCGCCTGCATGAACTCGCGTGTTGTAGATATCCCACAGCTCGGGACGCTGGTTCTTCGGGTCCCACTGGCCGAACTCGTCGCGGAACGAGAAGATGCGCTCCTTGGCACGTGCCTTTTCTTCATCGCGGCGCGCACCGCCCATGCAGGCGTCGAAACCGAATTCGGCGATGGTCTCCAGCAGTGTCACCGACTGGTAGGGGTTGCGAGGCTTGCTCTCATCCTTGATGACAATGGTGCCGCGCTTGATCGAGTCCTCCAGCGAACGCACGATCAGCCGCTCGCCCAGATCCTTCGCCAGCTTGTCGCGGCACTCGATCACTTCCGGGAAGTTGTGCTCGGTGTCGATGTGCACCAGCGGGAACGGGAACTTCGCCGGACGGAACGCCTTTTCGGCCAGGCGCAGCATCACGATGGAATCCTTGCCGCCGGAGAACAGCAGCGCCGGATTCTTACATTCCGCCGCGACCTCGCGCATGATGTGGATGGATTCGCTTTCCAGCGCGTCCAGATGGGTGAAGGTATGACTGCTCATATTTCTCTCTCTATTCTCAAACTTACTTGGCTGCAGTGAATTTCAGCGGCGTACTTTTGCCAACGTGCAAGCCGCACTCTTTGTTTTGCGGGTCCTCCCACCACCAGCGGCCGGAGCGGATATCTTCGCCCGGCGTGACGGAGCGCGTACAAGGCGCACAGCCGATGCTGGGATAGAACCGGTCGTGCAGCTTGTTGTACGGCACGTCGTTGGCCTTGATGTATTCCCACACCTCGGCGTTGGTCCAGTCCAGCAGCGGGTTGAACTTCTGCAGGCCGTGATCCGCATCGAAGGAAGACACTTCCAGCCCACCGCGCGTGACTGCCTGGTCACGGCGCATGCCGGTGATCCAGGCCTTCTTGCCTGCCAGCGCGCGCTTCAGCGGCTCGACCTTGCGGATATGGCAACAGCGTTTGCGCAACTCTACGCTGTCGTAAAAAGCATTCACGCCGTATTGTGCCGCATATTCCTCGACCAGCACGCTGTCCGGAAAATATATCTTCAGTGGCACGCTGTAACGCTTGCGCAGTTCCTGCATCAGGTCGTAGGTCTCCTGTGGCAGGCGTCCGGTGTCGAGGCTGAACATCTCGATATCCAGACCGTTCTTCGCGATCAGGTCGGTCAGCACCATGTCCTCCGCGCCCAGACTGTTGGCGAACGTCACCAGCGCGAATTCACGCACTGCCTGTTGCAGTACGGCAACCGTCTGTTCGATCTTTTGCTGCAATGCGCTCATGCCGCACCTCCGCGTTGCACCCGCCGAAACAGCGGTTGTCCTTCATCTGACGAAGCCTGGTAGCTGAGTGAAAAATCGCTCAAACCCTTCAGTGCCTCGTGTATGTCTTTATCCGCCCTCGGGGCAAATGCGTCGAAGCCGGCACGCTGCATGTAGAACAGCTGGTCGCGCAACACATCGCCTATGGCGCGCAATTCGCCGCGATAGCCCAATCGGGTACGCAGATGATAAGCGATGGAATAACCGCGCCCGTCGGCGAACTTCGGGAAGTTCACCGCGATCACGGCGAACTTCGCCAGATCGTCCTGCAGATCTTCCGCGCGCTCGTCGCTGTTCAGCCACACGCCCAGATCAGCGCGTTGCGACAGCTTGTCGCGTTGCGCCTGCCACACTTTCAGCGGCACGATGATCTTGCCGGAAGGAACGGCAACACTTTCCGTCGTATCGCCCTCATTCAATCGCAACACGCTCCAGTCGTCATCAACGACGGATTTATTTTTGATGATCATCGGATTAAAACCTCCGCGAATAGTAAGGCATGTCATAGGGCGTGCCCTTTTCCAGCGAGGCATATTCGGCCCCGTCCAGTTTCGCATCGCCGGCTATCGGCGTCGCGTAGACATACTCCTTGAACGGGCCGTGACCGATCCGGCGCACCGTGTCGATGAAACGCTCGTCGGCATGGCGCTCGCGCACGTACACCTCGAGCAAACGGGCGACCACCTCGGGCATTTGCGAGAAGGCGAACGAGCTTCCGATCACTTTCCCCACCCCGGCGGAATTGCCCTGCGATCCGCCTATCGACACCTGGTACCAGTCTTCGCCGTCCTTATCCACACCCAGGATGCCGATATGCCCGATATGGTGATGCCCGCAGGCATTGATACAGCCCGAAATGTTCAACTCGATGTCGCCGATGTCGTGCTGGAAGTCTATATTATCGAAACGCTCGGCAATCGCCTTCGCTAACGAGATGGACCGCGCGTTTGCCAGCGTGCAGAAATCGCTGCCCGGGCAGCAGATGACATCGTTCAGCAGCCCGATATTGGGTGTCGCCATGCCCATCGCATCGGCGGCTTTCCATAACGCGACCAGATCGGATTGTCTGACATCCGCCAGCACCAGGTTCTGCATGTGCGTGATGCGCAACTCGCCGAAGCTGAAACGATCGGCCAGCTCCGCCGCGGCGTCCATCTGTTCTGCCGTCGCATCCCCCGGCGCAATGCCGGTCTTCTTCAGCGACAAAACCACT
Organism: Ferrigenium kumadai; assembly: GCF_018324385.1. Taxonomy (NCBI): domain Bacteria; kingdom Pseudomonadati; phylum Pseudomonadota; class Betaproteobacteria; order Nitrosomonadales; family Gallionellaceae; genus Ferrigenium; species Ferrigenium kumadai. The sequence goes on from NZ_AP019536.1 coordinate 1,924,668, forward strand.
GCCGCGTAGCCCGGCACTTTGTGCGGCTTGATGTTGCGCTGCAGCCAATTGGCGAAGGCCTTGTTGTCGCGTTGCAACGCCTCCACAGCCGAATCGCCTTCCGGCAATTGCTCGTAAGCCGGCACGGTAAAGCAAGCAGAGACACGATTCAACTCCGCCTCGGTGATGGTGCAGGGACCGTTTTTGGTGAACTGCCAGTCGGCTTCGACCTGGCGTTTGAATTCCTCGATGCCGAGCGCCTTCACCAGTATCTTGATGCGTGCCTTGTAGATATTGTCGCGGCGACCGTGTTCGTTATACACGCGCACGATGGATTCCAGGTACGTGATGGCGTGCTGCCAGGGCACGAAGTCGCATATCTCGGTACCGACGATGGGCGTGCGCCCAAGGCCGCCGCCGACCAGCACTCGGAAACCGACCTCGCCCTGCGCGTTCTTCACCACCGACAGGCCGATGTCGTGCACCGCGATCGCGGCACGGTCGTGCTCGGCCCCGCTGATCGCAAACTTGAACTTGCGCGGCAGGTAGCCAAACTCGGGATGGAAGGTGCTCCACTGGCGCAGTATCTCGGCGTAAGGGCGCGGATCGACGATCTCGTCGCGCGCCACGCCCGCGAATTCATCGCAGGTGATATTGCGGATGCAATTGCCGGAAGTCTGATTGGCGTGCATTTCCACCGTCGCCAGGTCGGCCAGCGCCTCCGGCGCATCCTGCAGCTTGAACCAGTTGAACTGGATGTTCTGGCGCGTGGTGAAATGCCCATAACCGCGATCGTACTTGCGCGCGATGGATGCAAACATGCGCATCTGCGCGGCGCTTATCAGGCCGTACGGCACGGCGACGCGCAGCATGTAGGCATGAATCTGCATATACAGACCGTTCTGCAGGCGCAGGATGCGGAACTCGTCCTCCTTCAGCTCACCCGACAAGCGCCTGCGCACCTGGTCGCGAAACTGCGCGACGCGCTCGGCGGTGATCTGGTGATCGAATTGATCGTAACGATACATTTAGTTTTCCCCGTCAGGATAACGCTTGGACACGGGCAATAGCAGCGCGGCATCGAGCGGGAACTTCGCGCCATACATCAGGATATGCTCCACATCTGCATCCTCATCGTGGCGCAAAGCCGCGCCGATATATGCATGTTCGCCGGTCTGGCCGACCACCACACCGATGCGGCCGCCGCATCCGTTGAACCAGCTGACTTGCTTGGGTTTGTTCGGTTTGTTCGCACTCATGTTTTTCCCCTTACTTGTAGAACACCATCTTGAGGCCGATGATCAGCAACATGGTTGCCAGGATCGGACGCAGTACCTTTTCAGGCACTTTCGCACTCAGATGACTGCCGATATATATCCCGGGCAGCGAACCCAGCAGCAGGCTGACCAGTAGCACCAGATCCACCGTACCCAGCGCCAGGTGCCCCATCCCCGCGATCGCGGTCAGCGGAACGGCATGCACGATATCCGTGCCCACCACCTTCACTGCCGACATGCGCGGATACAGGAACAGCAAGGCCACCGTCCCCAGCACGCCCGCCCCCACCGAGGAGATCGTCACCAGGGTGCCGACCACTGCGCCGGTGGTGATCGTCGCCGCGGGCAGGTAGCGATGGTGCAGCTCATACACCGTGCCGTCCGCGCGTCGAGCCAACTTCTTGATCTGATCCTTCAGCAGCAGGGCTGCTGCCGTCAGCAAGAGCGCTACGCTCAACACGCCGGTCACCAGGCCGCGCAAGGTCTTCTCGTCCAGCACCAGATACTTCAACAGCGCGATGGTGACGACCGCTGCCGGCAGACTACCCATGCCGAGCAGGCCCACCACCTTCCAGTCCACCGAGCCGTTACGCCCGTGCACCCAGCCGCCCAGCGTCTTGGTCAGCGAAGCATACAGCAGGTCGGTGCCGACCGCGGTCGCGGGAGACACGCCGAACATCAGCACCAGCAGCGGGGTCATCAACGACCCGCCGCCTACCCCCGTGACCCCGACGATCAGCCCGACCAGAAAGCCGGACAGCGTGTACATCCAGTCCATATTTGCCTCTTTATAAGTTACGGCGCGCATTCTAGTCGGGCGCAGTTATATTCCTAAATGGTTTTATGTTAGGATTTTATAACCTATCGTTATGAAGGAAATTCATATGAACCTGCAGCAACTGCGTTACCTGCGCGAAATCGAGCGGCAGGGGCTGAACATCTCCGATGCGGCTGCATCGCTGTATACCTCGCAGCCCGGTATCAGCAAGCAGATCAAGCTGCTGGAGGAAGAACTGGGTATCGACGTCTTCGTGCGCAGCGGCAAACGCATCGTCGCCATTACCGAACCCGGCAAGACCATCCTGGGCATCGCCCAGCGCATCCTGCAAGAAGCCGACAACCTTAAACAGGTCGGCCAGGAATATCAGGAACAGGACAGCGGCCACCTGGTCCTTGCCACCACCCACACCCAGGCGCGCTACGCCCTGCCGCCGGTGGTCAAGCAGTTCATCAAGCGCTACCCCAAGGTGAAGCTCGGCCTGCACCAGGGCAACCCGACGCAGATCGCCGAACAGGTGCTGAACGGCGAGGCCGACGTCGCCATCGCCACCGAAAGCCTGTCGCTCTACGACGAGCTCGTCACCCTGCCGTGCTACGAATGGCACCACTGCGTGGTGGTCCCGCCCAAACACCCGCTGGCAGAGGAAAAACGGCTGACGCTGGCGAAGATCGCGCAATACCCCATCATCACCTACGACTTCGCCTTCAGCGGGCGCGGCAAGATCGACGAAGCCTTCGCGAAGGCCGACATCGAGCCCAACATCGCACTCACCGCGATCGATGCCGACGTGATCAAGACCTATGTGGAACTGGGGCTGGGTATCGGCATCCTGGCCGAGATCGCCTTCATCCCCGAGCGCGACCGCCACCTGCGCAAGCTCGATGCCAAGCACCTGTTCAAGGCCAACACCACGCGCATCGCCATCCGCAAGAACGAATACCTGCGCGGCTACACCTACGACTTCATCGAGCTGTTCGCCCCGCACCTGACGCGCGACGTGGTGGCGAAAGCCATGCACATCAAACTTTGAGGAATAAATGAACGAAACCTTACGCACCCAGCAAGCCCACCGCAGCATCCGCAGCTACAAGACCGACACGGTCAGCGACGAGATGCTGGCCCAGATCATCGCCGCGGCACACCGGGCGCCGACCTCGATGAACGCGCAGGAGATATCGCTGGTGGTGGTGCGCGATGCGGAGAGGCGCGCGCGTATCGCGGAACTCGCCGGCGGGCAGGCATGGGTCGAGCAGGCGCCGGTATTCATCGCGATCGTGATCGACTTCCACAAGACCGACATCGGCGTGCGCAAGGCGGGCCAGACGCAGATCATCCACGAGAGCATGGAAGGCTTCGGCGTGGCCGCCGTGGATGCGGGAATCGTGCTCGGCACGCTGATCACCGCCGCCGAGTCGCTGGGCCTGGGCGTCGTGCCCATCGGCGGCATCCGCCGCAACCCGCAGGGCATGATCGATCTGCTGGGCCTGCCGCCCCTCACCTTCCCGCTGGTCGGCCTCACTATCGGCCACATCAAGGACGACATGCCGCTCAAGCCCCGCATGGACATCGGGACCTTCCGCCACGACGAACGCTACGACGCCTCCGGCTATCCCGCCGCCATCGACGCCTACGACCAGACCATCATGGAGTACTGGAACAAGCTGGAACGCAGCGATGGGATGACCTGGTCGGCCACCCTGGCGAGCCGCCTGCACACTATCTATTTCCCGCAAGTCAAACCCGTCGCTGCGATGCAAGGGTTGCTGAACGACAAGTAGCCTCCGCGCCACTCGCACTGCGTACTTTTGCCCATTGTGCGGTCCGGATATGGGGAAAATAATGCGCCCAGGCATCCTGACAATTCCCGGAGGCGCAAATGGTGGACATATATAGCTTGCTGGCAGAACAACGCATCAAGGAATACGACTTGCGCTTGAAGCACCTCGACGAGGTGTTGGAGCATGCCGAAAAGAAACTGGCCCAAAGTCCCGCGGAAGCCGAAGCCAGCGCGCAACTGCAGAAGCTGAAGGAAAACCGCGACAGGCTAGCGTGCTGGCTCGATGAAACCAAGTGCAAGCCTCCCGAGAACTGGCGGGAGGACGAACTCAGGAAGGCGGGCCCGATGGCGATCTGGGACGCCATCGCCCAGCAGGTGGACAGGCTGGTGGAACGCCTCGAGCGCTAGCAGCCTGTGCTGTATCTCAGTTCGCCCCGCGCTTCGCGAAATCCTTGAGCCGGAAGCCCAACACGAACAGCACGGCGAAATAGACCAGCACACCGCCCACCACCAGCGCAGACAGATGCAGGATGCGCGCCCAACCATGCGCCTCCAGCCAATGCTGTTCGCTGCCCTTCCCGAACCACAGCGCCAGTCCCAGCGCAAGCAAGGCGAGCGCCACCTTGAGGAAGAACTTGACCCAGCCCGGCTCCGGCCGGTAGATGCCGCGCTTGCGCAGGAAATGGAACAGGATGGCAGAGTTGAGGCAGGCGCCGAGGCCGATGGAGAGCGCCAGCCCGGCGTGCTGTATCCAGCCGATGAACAGCGCGTTCATCGCCTGCGTAGCCAGCAGCGTGACAATGCCGATCTTCACCGGGGTCCTGATGTCCTGCTTGGCATAGAAACCCGGCGCGAGGATCTTCACCAGAATCAACCCGATCAGCCCTACGCTGTATCCCACCAGTGCGTTGCGCGACATCAGGACGTCGTGCGAGCTGAATTCCCCGTGCTGGAAAAAGGTCGCCAGCAGC